>JAQWIP010000102.1 GCA_029248825.1 Alphaproteobacteria bacterium
TTTGGCAATCAGCCGCCCCTCACACTTATCTATGCGCCTAATTTAAAGAGCCAGTAAATCCAGCAAAGCGTCGCTATCGGCTTGCAGCGGGGCGACCGCCTCAAATCCGGCGGCGCGCATGGCGGTTTCTATGGACGGCGACAGGCAATAGGCTTTCGGGCGCACCACATTCGCGCCCGTCGCGCCCGCCGCGTTAAGCTCAGCCGACAGCTTGGCATAAAGCGCGCAAAAAATATCGGCCGAGCGTTGCGAATAAAGCACGACCGCGTCAATCGGCGCAGTGGTGTCTTCCAGCGCCGCTTGCGCCGCCGCCGAAAAAGCCTTAGCGGCTTGCGCGCGATAGAGAACCGCGCGGGCGCAGTTAATGTTTTGGCTTTCAAGCAGCCCCGCCAAATCACCGGCGCGGTCGCGTCCGGCACTATGTAAGAGCGGCGCGCCGCCCTCATAATGCGCGGCAATGGTTTTGACCAAAGCGGGCAAATCGCCATCGGCTTGGTGAATATTTTGAAACTGCGCCGCGCGCAATATTGCCGCGGTTTGCGGCCCCACCGCAAAAGCCGGGAGCTGCTGCCAAGCGGCGATGAGGTCTTTATGCTTTATATTCTCAAGCTGGGGCGCGTCTTCTTTTTGCGCTGTCTTTATTATATGCGTTAAATGCGCCATCAGCGCGCGCACCCCATTGGCGCTGGTAAAGGCCAGACCGCCGAAAGCTGCGGGCGCGGTTAAAACGCTGTGTATATGGTCCGCGTCACCGGCTTCCAATTCAATATCAATAAGGGGCGAGAGCACCACATCATGGCCCATTGCCGCCAATTGCTCAGCCAAGGGCGCGGCATCCATTGGCGGGCGGGTGACCAAAAGGCGCATTATCCGGCAACCAAATGCGGCGCTTGGCGGCGCAGTTTTTCACCGGCAGCGCGGCCCATTTCTATCGCGTCTTTTTGCGGCGCGCTGAGGGTGACTTCCACCATCTCGCTGCCATTTTCAGCCAAAAGCCGCCCCTGCAAGGATAATTCGCCGTCTTTGATATGCGCCAAAGCGGCAATCGGGGTGCGACACGAGCCGTCCAAACTGTTTAAAAAAGCACGCTCCGCCGCCACACATGCCGCCGTTTCGGCGCAATGAAGCGGGGCCAGAAGCGCCAATAGGGCTTCGTCATCGGCGCGGCACTGCACCGCCAAAGCCCCCTGTCCGGCGGCAGGCAACACGGTTGCGCTGTCGAGGCGCACAGCACCCGCCGGTGCGATATCAAGCCGCGCCAATCCGGCGGCGGCCAAAAGCGTGGCGTGCATATTATTGTCTTCCAATTTTGCCAATCGCGTGCCGACATTGCCGCGCAAAACGGAAATTTGTAAATCGGGGCGTTTGTGTAAAAGCTGGGCTTGGCGGCGCAAAGAGGCCGTGCCGATATGCGCGCCCTCGGGCAATGCCGCCAAATCATCAAATTGCAGACCCGGGCGCGGCACTAAAATATCCGCCGCATCGGCGCGCGGTAAAATGGCGCCCAAAACCAACCCGTCCGGGTCTTGGGTCGGTAAATCTTTGAGGCTGTGAACGGCAAGGCTCAAGGTTCCGGCCCGCAATCCGGCTTCCAATTCTTCGGTAAATAATCCTTTGCCGCCAAGCGCGGATAATTTGCTTTCCAGCGCGCGGTCGCCCTTAGTGGATATTTTTTCAAAGCCAATGGCATTGGCGGGCAGCCCATGCGCGGCGCGCAAAGCGTCGGCCACCATTTCGCTTTGCCGCACCGCCAAGGGCGAGGCGCGTGTGCCGATTTTTATCTGCTCTTGTGCCAAATCCGTTGCCATTATCCCGCCCTTCAAAAGGCGGCCTCTCCGCCAAAACTTGCACCGCTTTCACAGTCATTTATATAGGGCTATTGAAAGACACACTATATATGTAGGTGAAACACGCCGTCCCTTACGGCTCATCTCATAGCAAGGAAAATGATGGCGGCAAACCATATATATGTATTGGGGCTGGAAACCAGCTGCGACGAAACCGCCGCATCGATTGTTGAAATGCCGGTTGAAAACGGCGCGGCAAGCGGGGCCGGACGCATTTTGGCCAATCAGATTTTAAGCCAAATCGACACCCATGCGCCCTATGGCGGCGTGGTGCCCGAATTGGCGGCGCGCGCCCATTTAAGCCATCTCGACCGGCTGATTGCGGCGGCTTTTGACGAAGCCAATATGGGCCTAAGCGATATGGATGCCATTGCCGCCACGGCGGGCCCGGGGCTTATTGGCGGCGTTTTGGTCGGGCTGACCACCGGCAAAGCCTTGGCGCTGGCGGCGCAAAAACCGTTTATCGGCATTAATCATTTGGAAGGCCATGCGCTCTCGGCGCGGCTGACGGAGAATATAGATTTTCCGTATTTATTACTGCTTGTTTCGGGCGGGCATTGCCAATTGCTGAGCGTTGCCGCGCTGGGCGACTATACGCTGTTGGGTCAAACCCGCGATGATGCGGTGGGCGAGGCTTATGATAAAGCGGCTAAGTTAATGTCGCTCGGCTATCCGGGCGGGCCGGAAATAGAACGCCGCGCCCGTGACGGCAATCGCACGGCCCATAAATTGCCGCGCCCGCTTTTAAACGATAATCCGACAGATGAAGACGGCTTGCCGACCCATTGCGATTTTTCTTTTTCGGGTCTTAAAACCGCGCTGCGGCAGACCGCCGAAAAAGCCGCGCCGCTTGATGAAGCCAAAGTGGCGGATTTGGCGGCATCTTTTGAAGCCGCTATCGGCGATTGCCTGACCACCCAAAGCCGCCGCGCCATGCAATTATTTCGTCATCAAAGCCACAAACAAGTCGGCGGGCAGGGCACACTTAATTTTGTGCTTGCCGGGGGCGTGGCTGCCAATCACTATTTACGCGCTCGTTTGGGCGCAACGGCGCGGGATGAGGATTTCAATCTTTTTGTGCCGCCGCCCGGCCTATGCACGGATAATGCCGCGATGATTGCCCGCGCCGGAGCCGAGCGTTTTGCCGCCGGACAAATTAATGCCGCGCCCATGGCAATTGCCGCGCGCGCGCGCTGGCCGCTCAACGATTTATAAACCGTAAAAATAAAAAAATGGCTCCGATGGGGGAGGACCATCGGAGCCTTTTTAGGCCTTTCAAAAAGGCCAGAATAAAGTCTTTGGGAGAAAGTCTTTATTCGTTGTTTCGCAAAATTCGTGGGAGGGCCGGGAGGAGGCCGTTAAACGATTGCGATGCCGGCGACAGAATGGGTGATCAAAGCCACACCATAAAGTGCCAAAACGGCGGATGCCAAAGCCGGAACAGATGTGATGCGGCGGATGGCTGTGAATGTTTGTGTCATAATCATGCTCTCTCTTTTGGTCTCAATTACATTTAACGGAAGCATACTGGTTTTTCCGTCTCGATAATTATTAGATAGCGCATGTAGAAACAAAAAACAATGAATATTTTCAATATTATTCATTGTTTTTATAAATACTTCAAAATATCTCTATCCATCTGACTTTATTGTATAATTATGAAATCTGAGCCGCTAAAGCCCCGGATTTTCTCCAGAACCGGCTCTTTTTATTTAAAAAAAATACGTTTTTTCTCGAAAAACCGTTTAGCGAAGCGTCAAAGAGGCGTCTTCTTCTGGAATTTCTGTCGCTGGCACGGGAGCGCCATCTTGCGCCACCATCAGGCCGCGCATCACGAGGCTCAAAACATGCGCCAATTCGCGTTCCAGCTCGTCCAAAGATTGCTTGGTAAACACTTGCGGATAGCGATATTTGAGGGTCAGCGCGTGCAAGGCAATGGTGGTCGCAGGCACGCTATCGGTTGCGAACTCGCCACTGGCGGCGCCTTCGTGCAAAATCCGCTGGAACAAACGACGCTCGCGGCGCAGGCTTTCAATTTGAAATTGCGGCCGCTCGGCCACCACCACTTGCGCCAATTCCACCGTCTTCGGCTGGTTTTCCAACAGATGATAGGTGTGGCGCAAATCGGCAAAAATAACCTCTTCGAGGCGCTGGCGCGAACTGCGATACGGACAGGCCAGAACACTCTCTAAAACCTCCACAGCCGACAGCGCTTCGCGCCGCGCAATCTCTACCGCAATATCGATTTTCCCTTTGAAAAACCGATAAATATTGCCCGAAGACATGGCGCAATCATCGGCCAATTCGGCAATCGTGGTTTTGGGATATCCGTAATGGGCAAAGCGCTCGCGCGCCGCCACAAGGATTTTTTCCCGAATGAGATCTGCTTCAGACATGCTCACAAGGTAGCTAGGATAGAGTGAATAATCAACAAAATATTCATTCGTCACCCTGCGGCACCTTCGCCTATTTGTGCAAAACTTGCATCCCGAAGGCCAGACGGTTATGACCAGAAGAGTAGAAAATTTGACGGAGACCCCCATGGCGGACGCACAACAAACAAAGCCCGCATCCCCCCAGCTCGCGCAAGCCGCCGTATTGGGCGCAGGCGCTTGGGGCACCGCCTTGGCCGTCACGCTGGCCATCCAACGCCGTGGCGCATCGGCAGCGCCGGTCAAACTATGGGCGCATGAAAGCAGCACCGTTGGCGCCATTAACACGCAGCACGAAAACAAAGAATTTTTGCCCGGCCTGACTTTGCCCGAAACCATTGTCGCCACCACAGCGCTGGCCGATTTGGCCGATAGCGAGATTGTGCTGATGGTCGTGCCAGCGCAATTCGCGCGGCGCGTCATCGCCGATATCGCGCCGCTCTTAAAACCCGACGCCAGCCTTGTGCTATGCGCCAAAGGGGTCGAGCGCGATAGTTTGAAATTCATGTCCGATGTCGCCAGCGATTATATCGACGAAGCGCAAATCGCGGTTTTATCGGGCCCAAGTTTCGCCGCCGATGTCGCGCGTGGTCTGCCCACCGCCGTCACGCTGGCCTGCACCGATGCAACGCGGGGCGCTTATCTTTGCGAGCAAATCGGCTCGGCCGGCTTTCGCCCCTATTTGTCGAGCGATGTGATTGGCGCCGAAATTGGCGGCGCCCTTAAAAATGTTTTAGCCATTGCTTGCGGTATCGTGGCCGGTAAAAAACTCGGCGAGAGTGCGCGCGCTGCCATTACCGCGCGCGGCTTTGTCGAAATGCAACGCCTCGGCACGGCGCTGGGGGCGAAGCCTGAAACCTTGGGCGGGCTATCGGGACTGGGCGATCTTATCCTGACTTGCTCGAGCGACACATCGCGCAATTTCTCGCTTGGCCGCGCGCTTGGCGAGGGTGCCAGCGCGGCGCAGGTTTTGGCGCAACGCAGCTCGGTTTCAGAAGGCGCGATGAGCGCTCAAGCCGTCACCGCTTTGGCCGTACGCCACGACTTAGAGCTGCCGATTTGCGCCGCCGTCGATGCCGTCTTATCGGGCGCGCTCGAAACCGATGCCGCCATTCATTCTTTAATGGCGCGCCCCTTCACGGCAGAAGTTGACTAGCGGGCGCGAAAGCCGAAATATATCGACGCGGGGCTTACAGGGCGCCGCATAAAGGAGAGCAAAATGTATTGTGTGATTTGTAAAGATAAGCCCGACCATGTCGACGTGCGGATGGCCAATCGTCCCGACCATGTGGCCTATGTCTTGGCCGACCCAAGCGTTAAGACCGCTGGCCCCTTTGTAGCCGAAGACGGCGAAACCATGATTGGCACGCTACTGGTTTTGGATGTCGAAACCCGCGCCGAGGCCGAAGCCTTTGCCGCCAATGACCCATATCATAAAGCCGGGCTTTTTGAGAGCGTCGAGGTTATGGCTTGGAAACACCTCATCGGCGGCTTGGCCGACTCCAACGCCTAACCCTTATTTAGCGTCAGGAAAAAAACGATGGCCTTTTGGTTATTTAAATCTGAACCCAATACATGGGGCTGGGCCGACCAGGTCGCACGTGGGACTAAGGGCGAACATTGGGACGGGGTCCGAAATTTCCTCGCCAATAAAAACATGAAACAAATGCAGCTGGGCGACCGCGGCTTCTTTTATCATTCGGTCAATGAAAAGTGCATCGTTGGCACGGTCGAGATTATCAAGACCCATTACCCCGACCACACCGACCCGAAAGGTCGCTTTGGCATGGTCGATATTCAGGCGCTAGAAACGGCGACGCATCAAGCCACTTTGGCGAAGATTAAAGCCGAGCCAAAATTGGAGAATATGGTTTTAGTCAATAATTCGCGCCTCTCGGTGCAGCCCGTGCTGGCTAGCGAATGGAAGTTTGTTTGCAAAATCTGCGGCCTCGACCCCAAACGCACCAAAGCCAATGTGGCGGAAAATGCCAAACCGTAAGACAGGCTCTTGCGCGGGGAGCATCGATATTTGCGGCCTCGACGAAATGCCCGAACGCGGCGCGCGCGGGTTTGAACTGGCCATGCCAGACGCAGACCCGCTGCCCATTATCGTCTGGCGCGACGGCGAGCAGCTGCGCGCTTTCGTTAATAAATGCCCGCACCTCGGCCTGCCGCTCGAGACTTTTCCCGACAAATTTTTATCCCAAGACGCCCGCACGCTCATCTGCTCGGCGCATGGCGCGCGGTTTAATGCCGAGGGCGATTGCACCTCAGGGCCTTGCCAAGGCGATGCGCTGACCAAACTCGATATCCGCGTGGTGGTGCGCGACACAAAACCAAGGCTTGTGCTGGAGAGGCCGTCTGGTCATAGTTAATCCCAAGAGATACGAAACCTTGGGGGGACACCATGTCGCAAACACAAGAAAAAGATTTCTCGGCCGGACGCAGCGATTACGCGGTTCTGGGATTGCTGGCTTTTATTAACGTCCTGAATTTTGTCGACCGACAATTGCTCGCCAGTTTTGCCAATTTCATTGTTCCCGATTTAGAGCTGAGCAATACCCAATTCGGCTTGCTAACGGGTTTTGGTTTCATTGTTTTTTATTCCGTCATGGGGCTGTTCATGGGGGCGTTGGCCGATCGGGTAAATCGTCCGCGACTGCTGGCTTTTGGTCTGGCGATGTGGAGTGCTTTGACGCTGGCCTCGGGCGCGGCGCGCGGCTTTGTCTCGCTGCTCATCCCGCGCATGCTCATCGGTATTGGCGAAAGCGTGGCCACGCCGACCTCTATGTCGATTTTGGCCGACCGTTTTCCCGCGCGCCAATTGGGCTTTGCGGCTGGGTTTTATTATCTCGGCGTGCCTGTGGGCGTTGCCATATCGCTATTGATTGCGGGCTATTTGGGGCCCGCGATTGGCTGGCGCAATTGTTTTTATTTGCTCGGCGGGCTTGGGCTTTTTGTGGCGCTAAGTGTTTTGCTGCTGCGCGAGACGCCGCGAAAGGGCGTTGTGCTGAAGGCCGATGGCGGGGTGGAGGGCATGGCGTTTGGCGAGGTATTATCGCTGCTTTGGGCAACCTTGAAAAACTCGCCGGCGTTGACTTGCGTCATTGCGGGCGGCGTGGTGTTTCATTTTATTCTCGGCGCGGCCGCCTTCGACCAGTTGTGGTTTGTGCAAGAGCGCGGATATGAACGCGCCGAAATTGCTGTCAAAGCCGGTTGGCTGGCGGCGGCAGGGGGCATTTTGGGAAATCTCTGCGGCGGGATTTTGGGCGACTGGTGGCAGTCTAAATTTAAAACCGGACGGCCAATGTTTTTATTCTGGGCAGGCTTGGTGCTGACCCCTTTCGCCTTGGCGTATCGGCTGGTGCCGGGCGACCATTTTTTGTTTGAGCTGGGTATTCTTCTGGGTTTCTTTCAGCTTGGGCTTTTTTACGGCCCGACCTTTGCCACGGTGCAAGAATTGGCACCGGCTAAAATTCGCGCCACTGTGGTGGCCTTTTATATCCTCGTGCTGAATTTCATCGGCCTTGGCATTGGCATTACAGGCGGCGGGATTATGATTGATCGGCTGGCGGATAGTGGCTATGCGACCCCCTATACGCTGACGCTATTTGTTTTCACGCTCATCTCTATGCTGGCGCTGCCGCTGAACTTTATGGCTGGAAAATTATACCATCGCGATTTGGCGCGCCTGCAAGAACGCTCGCTTGCCGAAAGCTCTTAGCCGCGTTTATAGTAGCCCCTTGTGACGCAAGGGAGAAACGCCATGTCTAAATCTGGGTTGGATGAGTTAATTTTTGAAGTGCCAGCAAAAGCCGCTGCCGAAGCGCATGTAGATGCCGCCAAATATGAGGCCATGTATGCCCAAAGCTTGGCAGACCCCGACGCCTTTTGGGGCGAGCACGCCAAGCGCATCGACTGGATGACGCCCTATACAAAAGTCAAAAACACCCATTTCTCCAATACCGACGTGTCGATTAAATGGTTTGAGGACGCGACCCTCAACGCTTGCGTCAATTGCGTCGACCGCCATTTGGAAACCCGTGGCGACCAGACGGCGATTATTTGGGAAGGCGATGAGCCGACCGAGGACGCAAAAATTACCTATGCGCAATTGCACGAAGAAGTCTGCCGCTTTGCCAATGTGCTGAAAGCGCGCGGCGTGCAAAAAGGCGACCGCGTGACTATTTATATGCCGATGATTCCCGAAGCCACTTACGCCATGCTGGCATGCGCGCGCATTGGCGCGGTGCATTCTGTGGTGTTCGGCGGCTTCTCGCCCGAGGCTTTGGCGGGACGCATTTTAGATTGCGAAAGCACCTGCCTTATCACCGCCGATGAAGGCGTGCGCGGCGGCAAAAAAATTCCCTTGAAAGCCAATGCCGATGCCGCCCTCGAGCAATGCCCTGACGTTGCCACGGTCGTGGTGGTGGCGCGCACGCATGGCGATATATCCATGCACGAGAGCCGCGATGTCTGGTATCACGAAGCCAAGGCAGAGGTTTCGGCGGATTGCCCGCCCGAAGAAATGAATGCCGAAGACCCGCTGTTTATTCTCTACACCTCTGGCTCGACCGGCAAACCCAAAGGCGTCTTGCACACCACGGGCGGCTATATGGTTTACGCCTCGATGACGCATGAATATGTTTTTGATTATAAACAAGGCGAGATTTATTGGTGTACCGCCGACGTCGGCTGGGTGACGGGTCACTCGTATATCGTCTATGGGCCGCTGGCCAATGGCGCCACCACTTTGATGTTTGAAGGCGTGCCAAATTATCCCGACAATTCACGCTTCTGGCAGGTTTGCGACAAGCATCAGGTGAATATTTTCTACACCGCCCCGACCGCTTTGCGCGCGCTGATGCGCGAAGGCGATGCGCCCGTCAAAGCCACTTCGCGCTCAAGCTTGCGGCTTTTGGGGTCGGTCGGCGAGCCGATCAATCCCGAAGCTTGGCTTTGGTATCATCGCACCGTGGGCGACGAGCGCTGCCCGATTGTCGATACTTGGTGGCAAACCGAAACCGGCGGCATTTTAATTTCACCGCTACCCGGCGCCACCGACTTGAAACCAGGCTCGGCCACGCGGCCGTTTTTTGGCGTGCAGCCGCTTTTGGTCGACACCGAAGGCCAAGAGCTGACAGGAGCCGCTTCGGGCAATTTATGCCTTCGCGATAGCTGGCCGGGGCAAATGCGCTCGGTCTATGGCGACCACAAACGCTTTATCGAAACCTATTTCTCGCAATACCCCGGCACTTATTTCACCGGCGACGGCTGCCGCCGCGATGAAGATGGCTATTATTGGATTACCGGACGCGTCGATGATGTGCTGAATATTTCTGGCCACCGCCTCGGCACGGCCGAAGTGGAAAGCGCGCTTGTCTCGCACGCGCAAGTGGCCGAAGCCGCCGTGGTCGGCTATCCGCACGATATCAAAGGCCAAGGGATTTATTGCTATGTCACCTTGAACGCAGGGCTCGATGGTGATGACGCGCTGAAAAGCGAATTGGTGAAATGGGTGCGCAAAGAAATCGGCCCCATTGCCTCGCCAGATCTGCTGCAATTCGCGCCCGGCCTGCCCAAAACGCGGTCGGGCAAAATCATGCGGCGGATTTTACGCAAAATTGCCGAGGATGATTTTTCCAATCTCGGCGACACCTCGACGCTGGCCGACCCAAGCGTGGTGGAAGATTTAATCGACAACCGACAAAACCGAGCTTAGGCGCATCGGTCTTTAGGGACACCAAGTGGCGCGCCGACCCCGATAGGGTTTGGCCAGCCCCTCGGCCAAAAGGGCGGCGGATAAAGTCTCGCCCGTGCCGGAGGCTTGGGTTTTTTGCACTGTCCCCAAGACGCGCCCCGCATAGGTGCCATGGTGAATTTGGGTGAGGCGCAGGCCGTCTTGGCGCAGCCATTGCGCGGCGAAGTTTTTTGCCTCGCGCGCGCGTTTGGTTTCCGCCGCGCATTTGCCTTTAATCTCTGGCGTGTCGACGCCCTTCAAGCGAATTTTCACCTCCACCGTCTGCCCCAACCAAATGGGGATGCGGGCGCGAAACGTATCGCCATCGATGACTTTTAAAACTTCGAAATCAAACGGGCCCGGAAGCTTTTGAGCCGCGCTCGCAGGCGCACTCAAAATCAGCCCAAGGCTTATCGCAATCGCAAAACAAACACGGCGCATATTTTTCTCCACACAACAACACATTCAACCGCAGGCTAGCGTGTTTCGCCAGCGCCACGCCAGTGACTCATAGTTGCAAATTTGATTAAAAGTCGGAGACGATACCGTCCTTTTCCCAATCGCCATAACGAGTGGGTTCGGGGCCGTCTTGGCCACCGCTTTCGCTGGCGCGTTGGCGCACCACATGGGCGGCGCGGCGCGCGGCCGCCTCTTCCAGCGCTTTCTGCTGCGCGGCGTTTCGCTGCGCGGTCACGGTTTTCGGGTCTTTGAGCTTTGGGTCTTTGAGCTTCGGGTCTTTGAGCGATGATTTTTTCATATTTGTAATATGGGGGCTTTACGAATGATTGCCAAGGTGGTGTAACCGCGACATGGTTTCGCAAGCAGATAATGCAAAGGGCAAAAATGCCTCCCCCAAAAAGGGGGGTCGCGGCAAGGGCGATACGCGCCGTGTGGCTGGCGGCATGCTGGCGGCCATCACGCGCGGCAAAACGCTGGATGAAGCGCGCGACCGCCTTTCCGATTTGCCCGATAGCGAACGCAATTTAGCCGATGCCATGGTGCAAATGGCCTTGCGCCATTACGGCGAAATTAACGCGCTGACCGCCAAACATTTAAAACGCGCGCTTCCCCTACGCCCGCATATCGCGCATGGGCTTTTGTGCATCGGCGTGGCGCAATTGGTTTATATGAATGTGCCAGCCCATGCCGCCATCCACGAAACCGTGGCCGCGACGGGGCGGCGCGAGCAGCCCTTCCGTGGGCTTATCAATGCCGTCTTGCGCCAAATCGAACGCGACATTCAAGCCGATGGCTTGCCCAAACCCGCACCACGAGAAAATCTTCCCGAGTGGATGCAAGCCCGCTTTGAGGCTGCCTATGGTGGCGCGGCCTTGGATGCAATGGTGACCCAACATACGCGCACGCCGCCGCTCGATTTGGGCTTTAAATCGCGCGAAAAAGCGTCCGCTTTCGTCGCCGCTCATGAGGGCGCCGAGCCGCTTAATGACACCCATGTGCGCTTAAATCGCTCGGGCGATGTGCGGGCCTTGGACGGCTTTAAAGAGGGTGATTGGTTTGTGCAAGATGTGGCGGCGGGATATCCGGCGCGCTTATTGGAGGCCGAATTGGCCGCCATCTCTACACCTGAGACGCCCGCCAGCGTTCTCGATCTTTGCGCCGCGCCCGGCGGCAAGACGTTGCAATTGGCCGCCGCGGGCTATGCCGTCACAGCCCTCGATATTTCTGCCAATCGATTGGCGCGGGTCAAAGAAAACCTGAAGCGCACCAAACTAAAAGCCAATTTGGTCAAAGCCGATGCTTTGAACTGGCAATCGCCCAAGCAATTCGATGCGGTGCTATTGGATGCGCCGTGTTCGGCCAGCGGCACCATGCGCCGCCACCCCGACCTCGTGCTGAACCGCCACGAAGGCTATATCGCCAAATTAGCCGCGTTTCAGCAGCAATTGCTGGCGCGCGCCACCGACTGGGTCAAGCCAGGTGGGTTTTTATGCTATGCGGTTTGCTCGCTCGACCCCGAAGAAGGCGAAGCGCAAGCGCAAGCTTTTCTCGAAACCCATGCCGATTTTCGCGTCGTGACGCCGCAAAACCTGCCCGCCCATTTAACCCATGACCAAGCCTTCCGCTCGACACCAGCCGATCATCCGCTGGCCCAAGCGCGCTATCTCGGCGATATGGAAAAAGGCGGTATGGACGGTTTCTTTGCCCAAATATTTCAAAAAATAGGTGCATAAAACCCGTCAAAAGCGCTGGCCAATCGCAACACGATTGCGAGCCTGTGCAAAACCCCTTACAGATAATTCATAGGCAAATTTTTAAGGGTGCAAAGCATGAGCCACGTTAAGATTTCACCTTCCATTCTCTCCGCAGATTTCGCCAAATTGGGCGAAGAAGTCGCCGCGATTTGCGAGGCGGGCTGCGACCTCGTCCATGTCGATGTGATGGACGGCCATTTTGTTCCCAATATCACCATTGGCCCCGATGTCGTAAAAGCCATCAAACCGCACGCCAGCAAGCCGCTGGATGTGCATTTGATGATTGCCCCGGTCGACACTTATATTTCCGCTTTTGCAGACGCAGGCGCCGATATCATCACTTTCCACCCCGAAGCGGGCCCGCATCCGCATCGCACCGTGCAGGCCATTAAGGCGGCTGGATGCAAAGCGGGGGTCTCCTTGAACCCCGCCACGGCCGTCAGCGTGCTGGATCATTTGATGGGCGACATTGACCTTATTTTGGTGATGTCGGTAAACCCAGGCTTTGGCGGACAAAGCTTCATCGAAAGCCAATTGGATAAAATCCGCACGCTTCGTGCGATGATTACCGCCTCTGGCAGAGACATTGAGCTAGAGGTGGATGGCGGCGTAAACCGCGAAAATGCGGCTCGTATTATCGAAGCTGGCGCCTCTATGTTGGTGGCCGGAACCGCCACTTTCAAGGGTGGCCCCACCGCTTATGCCGATAATATAGCCGCTCTGCGGACTGCCAAGGGGCAGTAATGGGACGCGCGCACCGGCTGACGACAGGCTTTGAAGCCTTGCGCGCCGATGCTGCTGCGTTTCGCCATAACCTCCGAAATGCGTTTTTATGCGTCTCCCCGGGACGCCGCCTTTGGCAAGGCCCTGCGGGCGCGCTGACCTATGGCGTGCCGCCGAGCTTGCGCCCGGGAAACCCCGCGCGCGGCGAGGCTTGGCTGGCGGGCGATTATACTTTGCCCGGCGCCATTGTAAGAGATGCCAGCCGTCTGCCGTTTCAAATCGAGCCGCCCAATGCGGAATGGCGCGATGAATTGCATAGTTTTTCTTGGGCCTGTGATTTACTGGCGCTGCCCGATGCGGCGGGTCATCAGATGTGCCGCGATATGATTTTGCACTGGGTGCAGGCGGATTATTTGGGGCGCAAAAAATATATGGCGCCCAATGTGGTCAGCCGCCGATTGGCCCGCTGGAACCTCGCCCTTGGGGTGTTGAAGGCAGGCTTTGATAGCCAAGAATTGGCGCGCATAAATACCTGCTATACGCATCAGGCGCGCTGGCTGGCGCTGACCATTGGGCAAATTCCCGACGGGCAAATGCGCCTCGAAAGTGCCATTGGGCTTACGTTAGCTGGCTTGAGCTTGCCGCAAGAAGGGCAGATTTTGCGCCAAGGCATGGATTTGCTAATCCGAGAATTGCGCCGCCAAATCCTCCCCGATGGCGGCCATATCAGCCGCACGCCCGATATTTTGGTCGACCTTTTGGCCGATTTAATCGCCATTGAATCGGGGCTGGCGGCGCGCCAAATCGCCCCGCCGAATTTATTCGCCATCACCTTAACCCGCATGCAAGCCATGGTGCGTATGTTGCGCCATAGAGATAAAAAACTTGCCGTCTTCCAAGGCGGGCTGGAGCGAGAGGCCGCGAGCCTAGATGCGGTTTTGCCCAAAAAAGACCAGACGCCGATGAGTTTTGCCCCGAAAAGCGGCTACCAGCGCCTAGATGCCGAACAGACCACCGTCTTGGTCGATACGGGCAGTGAGATGAGCGGCGTCCATAGTTTGAAAAGCCATCCCGCCCCGCTGGCCTTTGAAATGAGCCATGGCAGCGATCGTTTGATTGTCAATTGCGGGCCCAACCTTGTGCATGGCGCCGATTGGAAACTGGCGGCGCGCGGGCTGTCGGCGCATTCGACGCTGTCTTTTGACCAAAATGTGAAAGACCCGTTTTTGCGCAGCGGCCATGCCGCGCGTCGTTTAGGCTCTCGCTTGAAAGCCGATGATTGGCATGTCACGGCGCGGCGCGTCGAAGATAAAACCGGCATTTGGCTGGAGGCCAGCCATGGTATTTTTCTCGACACCCATGGCGTGCGTCACAATCGGCGTTTGTTTATGGATGCGCGCGGCGAAGATTTGCGCGGCGAAGATTTACTGCTCGCCGATATGTCGCATGAGGCGGCCGAGGGCGCGCCCTTTCATTTGCGCTTTCATTTGCACCCTGATGTGACCGCCAGTTTGCAAAGCGGCGGCGATGCGGTTTTGCTGCTGACACCGAGCGGCCACGGCTGGCAATTTCGTACCGGCAAAGACAGCCCCACTCAATTGCGCCTCGAAGAAAGCGTCTATATGGGACGCCACGGCGTGCCGCAACGGAGCCAGCAACTTGCCATTCGCGGGCAATTGGGCCATACCGATACGCTCATCCGCTGGGCCTTGCGCTATGCAGGACGGCGCGGAAAACGCAGACCTTAGTTAACGACCAAGTTAGGAACCCCCCATGACAAATTCCCCCTCCAAGTCCGAACGCAAAGGCATGACGCGCGCGCTGATTTCCGTGTCCGATAAAGACGGGATTGTCGATTTCGCAAAACAGCTTGCGGCCAAAGGGGTCGAGCTGGTCTCGACGGGCGGCACGGCCAAGTTATTGCAAGAAGCCGGTCTGGCGTGTCGCGATGTCTCGGAGCTGACGGGGTTTCCAGAGATGATGGATGGCCGCGTCAAAACCCTCCACCCGAAGGTTCACGGCGGGCTTTTGGCCATTCGTGAGAATGAGGCACATCAAAGCTCGATGCATGAACATGACATTCTGGCGATTGATTTGCTGGTGGTGAACCTTTACCCGTTTGAGGCCACGGTGGCGGCTGGCGGCGATTATGCGAGCTGCATTGAGAATATTGATATCGGCGGGCCCGCGATGATCCGCGCGGCGGCGAAAAACCATAATGATGTCGCGGTTTTGGTCGATAATGAAGATTATGACGAAGTGCTGGCGGCACTCGATGCGGGCGGCACGGATTTGTCTTTGCGCCAGCGCTTGGCGCAAAAAGCCTATGCCCGCACGGGCGCCTATGACGCCGCGATTTCCAATTGGATGGCCGCGCAACTCGAAATTGACATGCCGCCCTACCGTGCGGTTGGCGGCAAATTGCAACAGGCTTTGCGCTATGGCGAAAACCCGCATCAGCAAGCTGGCTTTTATGTTGGCGATACGCCGCGCATTGGTGTCGCCACCGCCGAGCAAGTGCAAGGCAAAGCGCTGTCGTATAATAATATCAATGACACAGATGCCGCGTTTGAATTGGTCGCCGAATTCGACCCCGCCCAAACCGCGGCTTGCGCCATCATCAAACACGCCAATCCTTGCGGCGTCGCTACGGGCGCCACATTGTCCGAGGCTTTTGCCAAAGCGTTGCGTTGCGATCCGGTTTCGGCTTTTGGCGGCATTATCGCCATGAACCAAACCCTCGATGCCGCCACGGCCACCGCGATTACCGAGATTTTCACCGAAGTGATTATCGCGCCAGACGCCGATGCGGCGGCGCGCGAGGTGATTGCGAAAAAGAAGAACTTGCGCTTGCTGATTACCGGCGGCCTTCCTGTGGCCGATGCCGCAGGGCTTTCGCTGCGCAATGTTGCGGGCGGCTATTTGGTGCAAAATCGCGACAATGGCCATATTGGCGAGGCGGATTTAACCTGCGTCACCAAGCGCCAACCCAGCGCCCGAGAGCTGGCCGACTTATTGTTTGCTTGGCGCGTTGCCAAACATGTGAAGTCCAATGCGATTGTCTATGTAAAAGATGGCGCCACTGTGGGCGTGGGCGCAGGGCAAATGAGCCGCCTCGACAGCTCGCGCATTGCCGCGCGCAAAAGCCAAGATGCCGCCGAAGCTTGTGGGGCAGACGCGCCCCTCGCTAAAGGCTCGGTTGTCGCCTCGGATGCTTTCTTCCCGTTCGCGGATGGTCTGCTAAATGCGGCCGAAGCGGGTGCGACAGCCGTCATCCAGCCCGGTGGCTCCATTCGCGACGATGACGTCATTGCCGCCGCCGATGAAGCGGGATTGGCCATGATGTTTACCGGCATGCGCCATTTCCGACACTAATCGAGCGGCTTAGCCACACGCGTTTTTTGTGGTGTTTTGCCAGTCCTGCAAAATGGGAAACGCGAGAACCGCTTCGCGCCAATTGGCTTGCGCTTGCGTGCGCGAGAAGATTTTGTCTTGCATGGCACAGGCCTGCTGTTTGCGCTCTAGCTCGATGAAGATAGCCGCCAGCCCCAGCCGCGCGCCCATGCCGACGGGGTCATCGGCGGGCGTGCGCCGCGCCAAAGACGACAAAGCGCGCGCCGCTTCTAGGCCGCGTGCATTGGCTTGCAAAGTGGCGGCGCGCAAAAACCAAGCCGAGGGGCGGCGAGGAAATTCGCTGGCCAATTTTTCGGCCAATGCCAAAGCCGCTTCGGGCTGCTCGCGGGTTAAATCGAAATCAATCAACGTCTCTAATAACACCGCGCGGGGGCGCCCTTGCAGGGTCTCCAAATCGCTGGTCAGCCAGACATACTGCGTGGCGAGGCGCGCTTTGGTTTCTGGTTTTTTGAGATAGGCTTTCCAATGCGCCAACATATGAGCGGCGGCGGCATCCTCTTGTGTCTCCAGCAGTGAGCTCAATCTTTCGCTATCTTTTTGCGCCACCAGATAGGATAAAGCGCGCGGCACCAAGGGGCGAATATCGCCGCCCGCCTCGACAAAACTCCCCCAGGCCGAGCCAAATTTAGGGCTGCTCAATTCTCCGCTCAAGGCAATTTCAATGCCCGCACGATGCACCGCCAAAGGGTCTCCCGCAATACATCCGGGCGGGCATTCGACGCGCGTCCATAATTGATACAGCGTCATGGCTCCGCGCGCGCTGGCCGATATTTCGGCAGGGCTTTCGGTTTTGCGCCGCGCCTTTATCGCCTCGCCAAGCAAGCGCACGCGCATGCCCAAAAACAATCGATAGGCCGGCGTGTCGGGGCCAATGCCGGTGAGAATTTTATCGGCCTCCGCCCAGTTTTTGCGAGCGGTGGCATCGCGCGCCAAAACCACGCGCGCGCGCATCGCCAATAAAACATCCAAGGAGGGCGGCGGCGGGGTTGTCGCGGTGTCTGTGGAAATCGCTTGGGCGGGAATGGCGACCCCTTGGAAAGCGCGCGCCAGCGTCAGCATGGCCGCATCGGGTTTTTTGTCGACGGATAATTGCGCCAAAGCGATTAATTTATTTAATCGTAAGGCCGTTTCGCTGGTCTCTGGCAGAGCGTCTTGCGCCGAGCGAAGATGCGTGATCGCCAATTTATAGTCGCCCAAATTCAGCCGCGCCACGCCCATATGATAATCGACCCGCCGCTTGAGACCCGTTGGCATATGCGAATGGAAAGCTTTCATGCCCGGCCAAGCGGCCAAAATCTGTCCGTATTTTTGCGCCGCAAAAGCCTGCCGCATCCCCCGCAAAGAAAGGCCAGGTTCATAATCCATAGCATCGAGCAGCAATTGATCGCGCGCGACTAAATCCAACGCCGCTTTGAGGTTTTGCCCATCGCCTTGAAAGGCGGGGCGCAAGAGCGCGACAATCTCATAGGCCGGGCGCGTCTCGCGCATCGCTTGGCGCGCCAAATTCACCGCATCGCCGCTGGCAATCAAGCTTGAGCGAGGCGCCGCCTCAGAGGTTTGTGTGTCGAATAAAGCCACGGGAGGGCGATAGTCTGGCGCGCTTATTCGCGCATAAAAATCGTCGACCGCACGGATAAAGCTCGGCGCGCCGCCCCGCTTTAGAGACTGTTGCAAACGCTGCAAAGTCGAGGTCGCCGTGGTTAAATCCCCTGCCTCAATTTGCGTGGTCGCCAAACCATACATGGCGCGTTGCACCAGCACGGGATGTTTAAATTCAAAGGTTAGGCCTTGCATCGCCTTGAGCGCGCCTTGCATGGCCTCGGCTTTTTCTTGCGCCGAAATATGGCGCACGGCGGCGGCCAATTGCCCCCAAGCCACGCCATAAGCGCTCGCCACGCGCAGGCTTTCAATATCGCCCCATAAATCGGAGGACAGTAATTCTTCAAACGACAATTCATTATGGCGCACATTATCTTCGGCCCGTTTTCGCAACGCCGCCATAGTGTCCGAGACTTGGCTGGCTTGGCGCACGAAAGGCGCCAGCTCCAGAGGCCCAAAAGCGCTGTCATAACAAGCTTCCATGCCGATGGAATATTTATCCGTCGCCGCCAGATAGGGCGCGCTATTTTCGCTCAAAGCGGCCAGAATTTTTTCTGGCGTTTGGGTCAATAAGGCCGGCGGCGCCTCGCACGCGCGCACAGCGCTTGGCTCAAAACTCGCCAGAGCAACAAGCCAGACAGCCAACAAGGGTGCGCGCCAATATCGAATTAAAAACATCCCCGCCCCTATTCCAAATTGGCCAAGAAAGGCGCCAGCTCATCGTGAAACTTATCGTCGAAAATAAGCAGCGCCAAGGTTTTCATCAATTGGCGCTCAGCCGCCAAAGTCGCCGCTGTGCCGCCGCCCAAACGAGCCAATCTTTTAAATTGCGGCATCGTGCCTTGCTTTAATAAATCCGCGCGCCCCGACGTTTTGGCGCGCGCCCGACCCAACATTGCCCGATTGGCCTCGACGCGACTGTCGAGCAAAGAAAGCCGTCCGCCACGCGATTTCAACCGTTCGGCAATCTGTGCCGCTTCACCCGCCTCACGCGAATGCGGGGGCGCATCGCCAATGACAATCACCACGCGTTGCGCGCCCGGTCGCCACGCGATTTTGGTTTCCGCGTCGCGCAAGGCTTGGGTTACCGCTTCTGGATAATCGCCGCCGCCGACCGCATCAATGGCCGCAATGAAATCGCGCGATTTCACAATGTCAAAACTCGGCTGGGTGATGCGGGTGACAAACTCCAAATCATTATAATCGCGATAGGCGATAATGCCGAAGCGCGCCAAAGGCACGAGGTTGCGAATGTAAGTCGCCAATTGTTCCATCCGCTGATGAACTTTTTTATGCACCCAAACCATCGACCCCGTCGCATCAATGGCAAAAACCACATCAATTCCGGTCTTTTGCAAATGCTCAATATAATCGGCGAAAGTTTGCGGCACGCCCGAGATTAGCCCGCCGCCCGGAAGCGCGCGTTGGGTAACCGCCGCTGCGGGCAAAGGCATGGCAGGCGCGATGGCCGCCATATTGGCATTGTCCATCATCAAGTCATTGAAATCTGTATCGAGCGGCACTTCGAGAAGCTCGGATAAATCGAGATTTGCTTCCGCTTCGCGAAAATCTTCCGGCGGCGCCTGCGTGTCCAGCGTCAAATCCAGCTCTTCTGGCCCCGCTTCGCCCGCCGAAATGACCACGCTATCTTGCTCTGCCCCGCTGCCGCGCTCGCCGCCAAATAGCAACAGCAACACAAAGCCCACCGCGATGACATGCAAGACCACCGAGCCAACCAAAAGCCCAATCCAGACGCGGCGCGGCACCGCAATCAGGCGGGCGCGCAATTGGCCAAACCAGCCGCTTTTCTGGGTATTTGGGGCTGAGTTCGCGCTCATTGTGCGGCTCCCTCATATTGCGTTTTCAGGCGAATTTCGCCCACCCCCGCTTTGGCCATGGCGGCGCGAAAAGCCAAAAGCGGTTTCGCATGGGCGCGCCGGTCGGCAATCAGCTCGACGGGCAAGCCTTGCTCGACAATTCCCGCTGATTTCACATAATCCGCCAATTCGCCCAAAGTAACGCTTTCGCCTTCGGATAAATAAAACATGTCATCTTGTTTCAACCAGACGGCAAAGGCCGCGCCTGTGTATTCACTGTCTTGGGTGGAGGTCGCCACTTCGATTTGCTGCGGATGATTGGTCGTCGGGCGTCCCGCGATCAGCACAAATAAGATGAGCAGAAACACCACATTGATGAGCGGCAGCAAATCGATGGATTTTATTTCACGGCGTTGGCGATTGATTTTCATAAGGCCCCAGCGCTCAAAAATCGGCCAGATCAATATCAAATACATCGCGCTCCAAAGTGATGGAGGCTGCGCCCGCCTCCACCAAGAGGTCGAGCGTATCGGATATTTTTTGAACTTCTGCCGCGCCCGCCGGCATAAGCACGACAAGTTGGTCGTCGTGGCGCGCCACCAAAGCGGCGACATCTTGCGCCAGTTTTTCAGAGCTGACGGGCGCCCCATTCCAGTGCAATTTGCCCGCTTCGCTAAGCGTCACAATCGCAGGCTGGCTGGCACTCTCGCTGCCGCCAGTGCCGCGCGGCGGCGCCAGACGGCTTTGGCCATAGCTGACAAAATCAGAGCCGAGCAGAAAAAACAGCAGCAATAGAAAAATCATATCGATGAGCGGGGTTAGCCCCATCATCGGATTTTTGCGCCGCGCGCGGGTGATTTGAAGGGCTTGCGACATCAGCAAGGAGCCCCTTAGGCTTTCGCCTGACTATCGCTGCGAACCAATATTTCGGTCAGCGCATCTTCCACCGTGTCGCGCACATCATCCACCGCATTGTTGAACACAGCGGCGAGGATAGAAAACGGCAAGGCGACCCCAAGCCCGAAAGCGGTTGTCAAAAGAGCTTCCCAAATGCCCGAAGCCAGCAAAGCCGTATCCGCCCCACTGGAACCTTGGCCGACGCCTTGGAAAGCCACAATCATTCCCAACACGGTTCCCAACAAACCAAACAGCGGGGCGGAGGCCGCAATAAGTTCGAGAACCCAAATGTTTTTGCTTAAATGGCGAATTAAATATTGCGCCCGTCGGCCTAATTCTTCGCGCAAAATAGTGGCGCTCATCGTGCGGCCATGGGCTTGGGTAAGCGCATAGCCGATGAGCGGCGCGGCCGGATGGGCATAGGCATCGAGGCGTTTGGCCAGACCGTCAATTTCTCCCGCGCGATAATCGGCCAAAGCCGCATCCAATTGTTGCGGGCGATAAATATCCATTTGGTAGAATTGGTAAATTTTAACCCCGGCCACCGGCAAGCCAACCGCCGATAAAAGCGCAATGACCCAAGTGACCAAGCCGCCCTTGGAGAATAACAAGCCGAAAAAGCTCGGCGCCTCTTGCGCTACAGCCGTATTTTGCGCCGCGGCCACATCTTGCGCCCAGCTTAGCTCGGGCAGCAAAGCCCCCGCCATCATAATTAAGCTCACGCCGGCCCATAGGGAAGCGGATTTCATAACGCCAAGTTTCAACATAAAATTCTCCTTTGAGCCAAAACATTAGCGCAATGAAAAAACGCCGCCAGTAAAAATTGGCGGCGTTTTCATTATTTTGAACGGGGCAAGTCTAGAGCGCGCGCGCAACCAGCATCCGCATAATCTCGTTCGAGCCACCATAAATCCGCTGCACGCGCGCATCGGTATACATGCGGCTGATCGGGTATTCATCCATATAGCCATAGCCGCCGAAGAATTGCAGGCAATCATCGATGACTTCGTTTTCGCGTTCGGTACACCAAAATTTCGCCGCCGCCGCACTATTGGCATCCAGCTCGCCTTCCAGCAATTGCGCCGTCAATTGGTCTACCATGGCCCGCGCCGCCATCCATGTGGCTTTGCATTCGGCCAATTTATATTGCGTGTTTTGGTAATCAAAAATCGAATTGCCAAAAGTTTTGCGCTCGCGCGTGTAATCTAGCGTCAGCTCAATCGCGCGCTCCATAGAGGCCACCGCCTGATTGGCAATCACCAAACGCTCGGCTGGCAATTGCTGCATCAATTGGAAAAAGCCTTGGCCTTCCTCGCCGCCCAAAATATTATCGGCTGGCACTTTCACCTCATCGAAAAACAACTCCGATGTATCGGCCGCATGTTGACCCATTTTTTCGAGGTTGCGACCGCGCGCAAACCCTTGTGTGTCGTCATTTGTTTCGACAATCACCAGCGAAATGCCTTTGGCGCCTTGCGACGTGTCGGTCTTGGCAACCACCAAAACGATGTCGGCGGTTTGGCCGTTGGTGATGAAAGTTTTCGAGCCATTCACCACATATTGATTGCCGTCTTTGACGGCGGTGGTTTTGACCGATTGCAAATCAGAACCGGTTCCAGGCTCGGTCATGGCGATGCCACAAATCAATTCGCCCGAAGCCATTTTGGGCAGATATTTTTTCTTCTGCTCTTCCGTGCCATAGGACAAGAAATAATGCGAGCAGATGAGCGAGTGAACCGACTGGCCCCAGCCCGCCACACCGAGGCGCGTTTGCACTTCGGTGAGAATGGCTTCATGGCGATAGTCGCCGCCGCCGCCGCCATATTCTTCTGGAATCGACGTGCATAAAAGCCCAGCCGCGCCCGCTTTCGTCCACGCATCGCGGTCAACAATGCCTTGTTTCGTCCATTTGTCGGCCAAAGGCACGAATTCATTGGTCATGAATTTACGCGCCGCATCTTCAAAGATGGTGAGGTCTTCTGTCATCCAAGGGGATGTGTAATTTCCAAGCATGTTTTGCTCCCATTTATATCTGGCAAGATGTTAGCCATAGAGAGGCGGCACGCGCAAGCTTGTTCCCCTGCGACATTTATGGCGCAAGACAGCTTAAAGCTGCATGGCTTTATGATAGCCGCCAAGCCTCACGCGACCAATCATTTCATAAGTCGCGGCATTGGCAATCATATGTTGGGTCATGGTTTCGCTATCGCGCAACCGCCGCTGGATGGCACTGGTTTTATAAACCGATGTGCCGCCCGCCAAATCATGCATTTGGCGCACCACTTGCACACAAACGCGCACCGCATGGGTCGATATCAGCCGCAAATCGGCGCGTTGTTCCGGTGTTATCGCGTGGCCGCCTTCGACAGCATCCCAAGTGTCGCGCAACGTCTGCCAATAAAACGCATCGGCGCTGCGCCATAAAGCTTCGGCCTCGGCCAAACTGGCTTGCACGCTACTGCGCTCGGCCAAGGTGCGCGAATTGCCCATCGGGGTTTTGGCCATGGCCAATTCAATGAAATCATCCAACGCCGCGCGCGCATTGCCCAAAGCCACGGCGCCGACACCCGTCGCCAAAAATCCGAAATAGGGCATTTTATATAGCGGGTCTTGCGTCCACGGCGTATCCGTCGCAATCGAATAACTATGCGCCACTGGCACGCGAATTTGATCCACTTCGACATCGCCCGAGCTGGTGCCGCAAAGCCCCATCGTATGCCAAGTGTCGTGAAAAATAACTTGCTCGCGCGGGATCATCAAAAGCCGCACGCTTGGTTTTTCGTCCTCGGGCGCTTGCGCCAAACAGCCAAGCCCAAGGTAATCGGCATTGGCCGACCCTGACGCCCAAGCCCATCGCCCCGAAACGATATAGTCATCGCCATCTTGCAGGGCGCGTCCATTGGGCGCGAAAATGCCACAGGTAATGCGGCTCGGACTGGCGAACATTTCTTGGCTAGTGTCGGGCTTAATGAAGGCCGACCCGAGAGCCGCCGTGGCGCCAATCATACTGACCCACGCGCTGGCCGCATCATGCATGGCGAGAACTTGCAGCCGCGCATTGCCTTCGAGTGGCGTCAATTGAGCGCCCCCAATATCTTTTGGCACAAACATAGAGAACATGCCCGCATCGGCCAATTGGCGCGCCAACTCGGGTGCCAAAGCGCGCGCGGCCTCGGTGGCCTCGGCGCTGGTTTTCGCGGCGGCGCAAACCGTGGCAAATTTTTTGTCTTTTTTAAACTCTACTTGTTTATCGGCTCGCGCGCGCATGGTCGCCTCTCCTTGTCTTCGATGTCGGGTTCGATAAGTTTGTCGAAAAACCAAAACCAACGCAACCCGTTAGGCAATATCAATATAGACGGGCGCATGGTCGGAGGGGCGCTCCCACCCTCTGGCCTCGCGCAAGACACCATAGTTTTCCACCGCGTCGGATAAATCTGGCGTCACCCAAATATGGTCGAGACGGCGACCTTTATCGGCCGCGTCCCAATCTTTGGCGCGATAGCTCCACCAGCTATAAAGTTTTTCTGCCGCCGGCACGAAGCGGCGCGAGACGTCTTCCCAATCCAACGTGTTTTGCAGCTTCGCCAAAGCCTCAATTTCAATCGGCGTATGGCTGACGACTTTTTGCAATTTCTTCGACGACCACACATCATGCTCCCCGGGCGCAATGTTTAAATCGCCCAAGAGAACGCTGGCGGGCGCCTCTTTTTGTTTCGATTGGCGTTTGAAATTCTTGGTCATCTCGGCCAGAAAATCTTGCTTATGGCCAAATTTCTCATTTATCTCGCGGTCGGGTTCATCGCCGCCCGCTGGCACATAAAAATTATGAATGGCAATCGCGCGCCCCTTATGTTCGACGGTTGTGTGCATATGGCGACCATCTTCTTTGCCGCAATAATCGATATAGCTCTGCTCGACGAAAGGCAGACGCGAAAGCGTGGCGACACCGTGATAGCCCTTAATGCCGTTTTTCGCGATATGAGAAAACCCAGCTTTGGCGAAAGCTTTTTCGGGAAAACTATCGTTCGGGCATTTGGTCTCTTGCAGACAAATAACATCGGGTTTTAATTTTTTTATCAAATCCAGCACGAGAGGTTCGCGCAGGCGAACCGAGTTGATATTCCACGAGACAATCCGCATGGCGTAAATCCTATCCGTTTAAAATAAATTCAATGTGCGACCCGTTAGCGCCAGCGGCCAACGGCCTAGCTCAAACAGCCTGTAACGTAGCATAAGCGGGTGGTTCAGGGCTTCTTCGCCAGCTTCCATATCGTCCAAATTTCCGGCCTGCACGGCCGCCGCGACCAAAGCCAACGCCCCGCCATGGGCGGCTTGTTGGGCCGCGCCGACCGCCAAATCGCGGATGGTGTCGGGCAATTCATCGGCCATCATCAGGGCTTCATCAATCAGCTCGGGCAAAACGTCGGCCAATTGCGCCGATAAATGCGCCAACATGACTCCCAAACCCTCTTCGCTGACCCCCGCCAAAGCCTCTTCCATGAGGCCTGCGCGCAATTGCTCCTCGACCTCCCAAGCCTCGGTGTTGAGGTCGAGACTGGCCGAAGCATCCAGCGCATCATCCCAGCTCATCACGCCAATCGCATCGGCATCGGGAAAGCCCAACAGGTCGAGATAGCTGCGCGCCAGATAAGCGGTTTTTTCGTCTATCGGGTCGCCCAGCTCGGAAAACCAATTGGCGCGAACGGCGCGTTCGGCAAATTCGCGCACCGCCGAAAGCACCGGAATTTCACTTTCCAACGCCATAAGGTTTTCGGCATCGGGCTGCCATTCATCTTGCTCCCTCATAGTTTATTTATTCCTCGTCTGGCTCATCATAGTCGATGATGAAAACCGATGCGTCTAACCGATCGGTCGGGATAATTTGGCTCAGGCGGACTTGTGTCACCAGATTTTGCACATCGACCAAGCGCCACGCGTAAAGCGTTAACTCGGCGCGGGTGAAATAAAGCGTCACCTCGCCCGGCAACTCGCCTTTGGGGTCGTGCAAGGTCAGGGCGATAACGCTGTCTGAATCGTCGCGCGCGCGCACCATGTCTTGGGTAATGCCATCGCGCACCGCTTGGCGCAAAACCGAAAGCGGCGTCAGGCTGACCGGAAACCAATTGGGTTCTGCGCCTAGTTTTTCTTGCACGGCAACAAATTTGCCTTTGACAGTGACAATCGAGCCGCCGTCATTTGCCCCTTCATAGGCAAACCGCAGACGCGCAGGCCATTGCATATGATAGGTGCCACGCGCCATATTGCCATTGGGCAAGCTCTGCTCAAAGCGACCGCTTTGCGGCGGAATATTTTTCAACGCCACATTGATTTCGCTCAGGGACACATTGGGGTTTTGCGCGCGAGCGGGCGCGCTGGAAGCCCAAAGTCCAACCAGCGCCGCCACGGCCAAAAGAGAGCGAGAGAAAAAAACCATCAGTGTTTGTCCACCAAAATTTCGCGTTTGCCAGATCCGTTTGGCGGGCTGATAACGCCTTGTTCTTCCATTTGCTCAATCAGACCCGCCGCCCGATTATAGCCGATTTGCAGGCGCCGCTGCACATAAGAGGTCGAGGCGCGGCCATCGCGCGTGACAATGGCCACCGCTTGGTCGTAGAGGCTTTCCGCGACATCGACTTCCATGTCGCCGGCCTCTTCGGCTTCTTTGGTAACCTCTTCCAAATATAACGGCTCACCTTGTTTCTTTAAGTAGCTGACGACTTTTTCGACTTCATCATCGGAAACAAAAGGCCCATGCACACGCTGCACCCGACCGCCGCCGCCCATGAACAACATATCGCCTTGCCCCAAAAGCTGCTCGCCGCCTTGCTCGCCCAAAACCGTGCGACTGTCGATTTTCGAGGTCACTTGAAACGAAATGCGGCTCGGGAAATTGGCTTTAATCGTGCCAGTAATCACATCCACCGATGGGCGTTGCGTGGCGGTGATGAGATGCACCCCGGCGGCGCGCGCCATTTGCGCCAGACGCTGCACGGCGCCCTCAATGTCTTTGCCCGCCACCATCATCAAGTCAGCCATCTCATCGATGACCACGACGATGAAAGGGAGAACCTCGGTTTCAATAATCTCATCTTCAAACATCGCCTCGCCGCTTTCGGGGTCGAAGCCCGTCTGCACACGGCGCGATAAAGTCTCGCCCGATTTTTGCGCCTCGCTCATTTTATCGTTAAAGCCCTCGATATTGCGCACGCCGATTTTGGCCATCTTGCGATAGCGATTTTCCATTTCCTGCACGACCCATTTCAGCGCGACCACCGCTTTTTTCGGCTCGGTGACCACCGGCGCCAACAAATGCGGAATGCCATCATAGACCGACAGCTCAAGCATTTTCGGGTCGACCAAAATCAGGCGGCATTCGGCTGGCGACAGGCGGTAGAGGATCGATAAAATCATCGTGTTAATGCCAACCGATTTACCCGAGCCCGTCGTCCCCGCCACCAAAAGGTGAGGCATTTTCGTGAGGTCGGCCATCACTGGCGCGCCGCCAATGTCTTTGCCGAGCGCCATGGTTAATTTGCTTTTGCCATTTTCAAAATCGCTGCTCGACAATAATTCGCGCAAAGACACCAGCTCGCGCGTCTGATTGGGCAACTCAATGCCAATGACATTGGCGCCCGGCACCGGCGCCACGCGCGCCGAAACGGCGCTCATTGAGCGCGCGATATCATCCGACAAGCCAACCACGCGCGACGAGCGAACGCCAGCAGCGGGTTCTAATTCATAGAGCGTCACCACAGGGCCGGGGCGCACTTTGCCGATGGTGCCGCGCACGCCGAAATCTTGCAGCACGGTTTCCAGCATTCGCGCATTGGCCTCCAGCGCATCCTTGCTCAAGGTGGTGGCTTGGCGCGGTGGTTTATGTTCGGTCAGAAGGCGCAAGGGCGGCAATTGATATTGGCTGGTTTTTTCAAACGCCAAACGCGGCTGCTGCTCGCGCGTCGCGCGGCGGCCCTTTTTGGGCGCCGGTTTTTTGTCGGTCACTTCGACAGCTGAGCCCTCGTCTGGCACTTCCGCCGCTTGCGGCGCAGGCGTTGCGGGCGCATCGCTGGGCTGTGGCTCGGGTTGACCCGCCATTTTGCGCGCGCGAAGGGCCGGCAGAAGATGTCTCACGCGGCTGGAAAGGCTTGCGCCGACAGCCGTCAATTTGGCGAACAACTGGTTCGGTTGGGGTTGGGGGCGCACCACGAGGCGCGCGAAACGCAGCCCCGTTTTGGCGCCCAAGAGAGCGCCCGTCGCCACCGCGCGGGTGAGGCCACTGGCATAAAGCGCCAGCAAAATGGCCGCCAATCCGAAGCCGCTCGCCAAAACCCATTCGACCGTTCGCCCCGGATAATAATGAATGACAGCCAAAAGCATCTCCACCCAAACGCCCATTAGCTGACCGAAAGCCCCGCCATGAAACGGGTCATAGGGCGAGGCATCGCGCCCGATGAGCGCAAAACTGAGCGCCATAAATAAAGGCGCCGCACAGGCAGCCAGAAACCGCCAATTGGGATGGGTAATCTCAAGGCCGCGCAATTGGCGCGCCGCGCGCGCCCCCACGGGCAACAAAATCAGCCACGCCGCATGGCCAAGACTTTGCATCACCAAATCGGCGACAAATGCGCCCGAAGTGCCAAGCCAATTATTTGGGCTTTGGGTATTGCTGGTATTTAAACTGGCGTCTTGCGCATCAAACCCCAATAGCGCTACGCCCACATAGACCACGGCCAGCAGCGTTAAGCTGGCCGAAACCCGCAGCCATAAAACAGCCAAAAGGCGGCGCAAAAACGGCATAAGGCCTCGGCGGAATTCTTGCAGTCGGCTCATCTTGCCACCTCCCCCTGGGGGTGCGCATCGAGACACGCTTTTAGCTTCAGCAAGGCCGTGCGCGTTTCCTCTAAGGGAGCCACCAAAGCCACGCGGATATAAGGGGCGCTGATATTCGCGCCGCCAATGTTCGCGCTCGTGGCGCTCGTTGCGCTCGGTGCGCTCGGCTGGGTGAGATACGCGCCTGGCAAAACCCGTACCCCCGCTTCGCGCCAGAGGGTTTTCGTTGTCGCCTCGCCATCGCCGACATGGAGCCATAAAAAGAAACCGCCTTGGGGTCGGTAAAAACCATAGGCCGTGCCGAAAATCTCTTGCGCTATATCTAATTTGGCACGATAGGCCGTGCGATTGTCTTCCACATGGGCATCGTCGCCCCACGCCAGAGCGGCCGCGTTTTGCACCGGCAAAGGCGATTGCGGGCCCGCCACCATGCGTAATTTTTGCAAACGCGCCATCGCGCTTTTGCCGCCCGCCACAAACCCCGAGCGCAGACCAGGCAGATTGGAACGTTTGGACAGCGAGTGAAACACCATCACGGGCGCATCGCTATCTTGCGCCTCGGCCATGACTTCCAGCATGGAGGGCGGCGGACTGGCGGCCAGCGGCGTGTCGTAAATTTCGCTATAGCATTCATCGACCAATAATAAGAAGTCGTGGTTTTTGGCCAGCTCATAGGCGCGCGTGAGATAGGCTTTATCGGCAATGGCGCCTTGCGGATTGGCGGGCGAGCATAAATAAAGTGCGCGCAAGCGAGATAAAATCTCGGGGGTTAGGCTTTCTAAATCGGGCAAAAATCCGCTTTCGGCGGGCGCGTCGAGATAGAGCGGGGTCGCGCCTGCCGCCAAAGCGGCGCTGGCGTAAACTTGATAAAACGGGTTGGGCATGGCCATGACGCCCTGCGGTTTGGGCGGGGCGACTTGAGCCGCCAAAAACAGCCCTTCGCGCGTGCCATTGAGCGGCAGAATTTGCGCGCCCTCGGACAAAAGCCCGGCCTCAAGAGAAAAGCGGCGCCAGAGCCAGCCCTCGACAGCGGCGCGCCAGTCTGGCGTGCCACCAATCGGCGGGTAGCGACCATAGTCGGCCCTATTGCTTTGCAGAGCGTCCAAGACAAAACTTGGCGGCGCGTGTTGCGGCTCGCCAATCGCCATCGAACAAGGCACATCGCCTGGCTCGCACCCGTCCAACAGCGTCCGAAGGCGCGCGAAGGGGGAGGCGGGAAGGGCGTCGAAGGGCCCATGGGACATGGTGTCTCTCCAAAAAGAAACCCGAGCGGCGCTTTTCGCCCCACTCGGGTTTGTTCGAATCAGCTGCCCCTACACTAGCCCAGCCCCGTCACGCGGGTCAAAGGGCATAAATTAAAGCGCGCGCCGGTTTAGCCACCAAACCCAACTTCTGGATTGGCCGCTACTTTATGGATCGATAAATCCGCGCCTTGGCGCTCTTCTTCTTCGCTCAAGCGAATGCCCATCGTGCGCTTCAGCAGGCCATAAATAATCGCGCCGCAAAGCGCGGCAAAGCCACAGCCAACCAACGTGCCGATGAGTTGCGAGGCCAAACTCACGCCGCCCAAACCACCAAAGGCCGCTTGGCCAAAAATACCACAAGCCACACCGCCCCAAGCGCCCGCCAAACCATGCAAAGGCCAGACGCCGAGGACATCATCGATTTTCAATGTCTCTTGGCAGAAAATAAACGCATAGACAAATAAGACACCGGCAGTCGCGCCTGTTGCCAAAGCGCCGGCTGGATGCATGACGTCCGAGCCCGCACACACGGCGACCAGTCCGGCCAAAGCGCCATTATGCACAAAGCCCGGATCGCCCTTGCCAAACCAAAGCGCGGCCAGCAATCCACCGACCATCGCCATCAATGAGTTGACCGCGACCAGACCCGAAACCCCCTCGAGGGATTGCGCCGAAACCACGTTAAAACCAAACCAACCAATGCACAGCAACCAGCTACCCAAGGCCAACCAAGGAATAGAACTGGGCGGGAACGGGCGGCCCTTTGGGCCATAGCGGCCAAGCCGCGCACCGAGCAAAATCACCGCCGAAAAAGCCAGCCAACCGCCGACCGCATGCACCACAACCGAGCCTGCAAAATCATGGAAAGGCGCGCCGAAACTGGCCTCTAACCAAGCTTGAAATCCGAAGTTGCCGTTCCAAATCATCCCCTCAAACACCGGATAGACCAGACCGACAATCGCCGCCGAAGCCAAGAGCTGCGGGCCAAATTTCGCGCGCTCTGCAATGCCGCCCGAAATAATTGCGGGAATGGCGGCGGCGAAAGTTAGCAGAAAGAAAAACTTAATCAGCGAGAGGCCTTGTGGGCCATAGGTTTCATCGCCCGCGCTGCCGCTGATGGTGGCGGCGGAAGACATAAAGTCGACACCGTAAGCCACCGAATAGCCGACAAAGAAATAGGCCAAAGTCGAAATGCCAAAATCGGACAAGATTTTGACCATCGCATTGACTTGGTTTTTGCGCCGCACTGTGCCGACTTCCAAAAACGCAAAGCCTGCGTGCATCGCGAAAACAAGTATCGCGCCCATGAGAATAAAAAAGACGTCGCCGCCGACCAGATTGTTTTCCATTACAGAACCCCCAAGATGAATTTGCTTTATTTATGCAATAAACGTGCCAAATGCCTTTCTCGCCCTCTCACCTCGCAAACCTTGCGGGCTTTTGGGTTATTTGCCCTAATTCTAGGCGCCCCTCGGCTGACTGCCCATTATTTAGGCAGGCGCGGGAGCTATACAGGGCTAGACGACAGCTTGGTTTTTTGGCACTGTCGCGCCATGACATCCCCCGCCCCACCTGTTTCTGGCCCTGCCGCTTACTCCCGCGTTTCGACTCTTGAGCGCGTGGATGTGCTTGTGCATGGCGGCGGCAATAGCGCCAAAATAACCGCCCTTTGTTTGGCCGCCGCAGGCTTTGGTGTCGCCCTTCACGACACGCCTGCGCCCGAATTGCCAGATTGGCAAAGCGTTTTGGCCCTCAGCCCCGCGGCGCGGCGGATGCTCGAAACCCTGGAGATTTGGCAAACTCTCGACCAGCCCAGCGCGCCGATTACAGACATGCAAGTTTATGCGCGCGCTAGCGATGTCTCGACAGATAACTCAACAGAGACCTCAACAGAAACGCCTTTGTTCCCCGCCAGTCTCGGCTTTGGCGCGCCCAAAGGCGAGGGCGAAGAGATAGAAATTCTGGCACATATCGTCAGCCTCGCCAGTCTCGGGCGGGCGCTATCGGGGGCGCTTGAAAGCCAAATTCAAAACGGGCGCATCACCCGACTGGCCACACCCATCGTCGATTTTTCGGCGTCCGAAACCCGCGCCACTTTGGCCGATGGCACATACATAAAAACCGAGCTTCTCATCGACACGCAAAAGACGCCCCCCCTTTGGCGACAAAAAGCGGCGGCGCGACCCTTGCGCCACGATTATCAAGCGGGGGCTTTGGTTGGCCAATTGCGCCGCGACCGCCCGCACGCCAATTTGGCGCAGCAAATCTTTTTGCCCAGCGGCCCGCTAGCCCTCTTGCCGGTGCCGAGCGATGGCGCGCAAAACGTTGCCATGGTTTGGTCGTTGCCCAAGGCGCGCGCCGAGGCTTTGGCCAAAGTGGAGCCAGACCTCGTCGCGCATGAATTGCAAAAAGCGACCGAGGGTCGGCTTGGCGATTTTACGATTGAGGGCGACTTGGCCGTGCAAGATTTGCAATTGCAGCTGGCGGAAAATTTTGTCGAGGGGCGCATGGTTTTGCTGGGCGATGCCGCCCATGTGGTGCATCCCTTGGCCGGACAGGGGTTTAATTTGACCCTTCGAGACGCCAGTCTTTTGGCAGATGTTTTATACGAGACGCGCCAGCTCGGCCTCGCTTTTGGAGATGGCGCCATGCTGGCCACCTATGAAACCACCCGCCGCGCCGACGCCAAATTAACCGCCGCCGCCACCCATGGGTTGGCCAATTTATTTTCCAGCCCGCTGGCAAAATTAGCCCGCTTGGGAATGGCAATAACCGGACAAAGCGTGTCGCGCGATACGCGTTTGCGCGAGCAGATGAACGCTCAAGCCAATAGCGGTTTGAGCGTCACCGAGCAGGGGCTGCCCCTCGCGCGGCTGATGCGCGGCGAACGGTTTGACGATTAGCAAAATTTATGACGAGAGTTTGCGCGCTTCTTCGGGCAGCATGATGGGAATGCCATCGCGCACGGGAAACGCCAGATTGGCATCTTTTGAAATCAGCTCATTGGCTTTGGCATCATAAGACAAGGGCCCATGGCTGACCGGACAGACCAGAAGCTCGAGAAGGCTTGGGTCTAAATTGGCTTGCGCTTGGCTATCATCCTTCATGGTGTTTCCCCTATCTGGCTTTATCTGGCCGTTATTGTACCGAATTATCGTTAGAGCCGCCCGATTGGCTGAGCTGCGCCAGCACCATTTCGGTCAGCGCGATTAAAATTTCTGCCCGCTCCCCAAGGGTAACGGCTTCCAACATGGCCTGTTTTTCTTGCGGCCCATAGGGGCTAATAATGCACAAACTATTGACCAAGGCTTCATTGCCAGAACTTTCAATCGCTTCCCAATCGGCTTGCATGCCGTTTAAATCGAGATAGCGGCGCAACACATCCAACACCCCATCGCGATTGACATCAAAGCTGCCCACTTCGGATACCAAATCGCTTTCATAGGGTTTGTAATCGGCTTTGATTTGGCGATAGGGCGTCAGCACATCCAATTCTTGCGCCACGCGAAACCGCGTCACGCCCGTCAAAGACACAATGATGCGCCCCTCGTCGGTTTCGCTAAAAGAGGTGATGCGTCCCAAGCAGCCGACTTGAGCCAAGGGGGGATGGCTGTCATCGTCTTGTGGTTCGAGCGGTTGCAAAATACCGATGAGGCGTCCTTTGCCGAGCGAGTCTTCGAACATCTTTAAATAGCGCGGCTCGAAAATATTCAGCGGCAATTGTCCGCGCGGCAAAAGCAAGACGCCGTCGAGCGGAAATACCGGCAGGGTTTCCGGCAGCTCATCGGTGGATTCGTAAGTTTGTGACATTGCGTCGGCCTTTCTCGCGCGAGCCTCGCCCGCGCTTTGCATAAATTAGCTAAACAAAATAGACGACAGTCGCCGCCGCGCCGCAACCACGAAACTTCCTGTGGCGCCATAGGCATCAAATAATTCGACCAATTGCTTGCGCGCGGCCTCTTCGTTCCAAGCCCGATCGAGCGCGATACTATCCAGCAAACTCTCCAGTGCCAATTCGCGCTGACCCGCCCCATGATAGGCCAAAGCCAACTCAAAGCGCGCCGCATGATCTTTCGCGTCCGCCGCCACTGCCGCCAGCAAAGGCGCAATCGCCGTTTCCTCGCTCGCATCGCTTGGCTTATCGGCCATTTTAATGGCCAGCGCCAAAGCGGCCCGCGCGGCACTCAGCTCGGGGTCATTGTCGTGTGCCGCTGCGCCCGAAAGCGCGGCTTGCGCGGCTGCAATTTTTTCCGCCGCCGCTCCGGGCGAGGCCAGATGCGCCTGCGCCAAACCGGCCATGGCTTTCGCATTTTCCGGCTCTTGTTCCAGCGCCGCGCTATAGCATTCAAGGGCGTCTTCCAGCTGACCCGCCGCCAGACTTTCCGCCGCCGTCTCTAGCAAGGCTTCGGCCGGCGAGGCGCCCAGCTCGCCATCGAGGTTTTTCTCGATGAATTTTTTCACATCGCTTTCGGGCAGCGCGCCCATAAAGCCATCGACGGGCTGGCCGTCTTTGAAAGCAAAAACCGCAGGAATGGATTGCACTTTTAATTGCTGCGCCACTTCCGGGTGCTCATCAATATTCATTTTGGCCAGTCGTATTTGACCCTCGCCCGCTTCGGCCAGGGTTTCCAATACGGGGGTGAGCTGCTTGCACGGGCCGCACCAAGGCGCCCATAAATCGAGCAGCACCAATTGGCTTTGGCTGGCCTCGATGACATCCACCATAAAGCTTTGCGTGGTGACCTCGACAACGGCGCCAGTCGGCTCGCCCTGAACCGGGTTGGCATCTGGTGTGGCATTATCCATATGGCTTCCTATTTTCCCGGCCCCCATGGGGAGCCTGACTTGATGTATATATAGGGTAAAATTTGGTGATAAATAGGGCAAAGCCGATAAAAACGCAAAGCGGGAAAAAGCATCTTGTCAAAACCCGTCCATTGGTGCATAACGCCCTCGTCGTGCAAAAGACATTTCTGTGACGCGGGCGTAGCTCAGGGGTAGAGCACAACCTTGCCAAGGTTGGGGTCGTGAGTTCGAATCTCATCGCCCGCTCCAGAAAATCTTCTTGAAAATGAGCTCAAAAAATCAGTGCAAAATCAGCGCGAGAATACGCCTTTAGCGACGATGAATGCTCGCGCGCAAAATGCGCCGTATCGCCAGCCATACCAAAGGCACCGTGACGAACACCAAACTAGCCCGCAGCATGTTCGGGTCTAGCAACGGGAGGCGGCTCAATAGCCAATCGGCTGGATAGCTCAGCAAGCTCACCAGATAATAAGAAATCGCCACCGTCGATACGCCCTCGACCGTATGTTGCAGGCGCAATTGACGCGCCGCCGAATTATTTAACGAGGCCAAGAGGTCGGCATTTTGTCGCTGCAAGCCCAGCTCAATGCGGGTTTGCAAAAGGGTTGTCATATTACCAATCTGCTTGGCCAAATCTTGGCGGCGGCGCTCGGTCGATTGATAGGTGGCAATGGCGGGCAAGAGGCGGCGTTCCAAAAATCCACCGACCGTAATGCGATTGTCGTGCGGCGCTTCATTCAGCGAATGCAGCCGCGCTTCCACCAAAGCCCAATAGGCCTCGCAGGCCGAAAAGCGGAACGAGGTTTTGCGCCAAATCTCGCCCAGCTCGCCGGCCAAGCGGCTAAGCTCCATAAAGCGCGCGCCGTCTTCGCCCTCGTCTTCGTTCAACATCATATCGGCTGGCACGCGGTCGGCGATATCGGCGAGGCGCGCTTGCGCTTGGCGCGCGCGGCGCAGGCCAATGGCCGCGAAAGAGCGATAGGTTTCAATCTCCACCACTTGCAAAGCAATGCGGCCAATGTCGCGGACATCGGCTTGGGAATCGAAATCCAACGCGATTTTCGTATGCCCGTCTTCGGCCACTTTGAAATCGAAAAATAAATCCGCCAGACCTTTTTCCAACTGGCTGGCGCACGTCCAGCTTTCGCGCGGCTGACCCCGCTTCGCGCAATGGCAATCCACCGCCACCACAATATTGGCATCGATTTTAGACAACCAATCTTCGGGCAAATGTTGCGCCGCCGAACCGCCATCGCCTTTTTCGTCGATAATCGTCAGCGAAATAAATTCCGTATGGCGCTCGATATTAAATTGAATGTTGTTATGCGTGGCGCGCATCAACCGAGCGGGGGCTTGGGCGTCCCAATCGATTTGCGGCAGCTGGTCGCAAAGCGCGGCGCGCAAGGAAGCAAAACTATTGGCGCCCGAAAGACACAGGCGAAAAATAGCCGTCGGCAACCCAAAGCGCGGAAACGGGCGCGCGTTTAACTCGTCGGTCACCTGATTAAGCCGCCACTCCGATTTATGCATGGGACGCAAAGAACTATCTTGGCTCATACTCTCTCACTCAAACTCCAAACACTTACTTATTGCGCGGCGGCGTCCAATCGGTGGCAGCCAAATGGGTCTCGGCAAAAGCCAAAGGATTGTCTTCTATATCGGTAGCGAGGCCATCATTCCAGCGGTTCAAAAACCCAAAGGTCGCCACCACGGCGATAATCTCCGCAACTTGAGCCTCGTCGAAATGGGCTTTGGCAGCATCAAAATGCGCTTGCGTCGCTTGGTTGGGAACACTGGCCGCGCTTTGCGACAACTGCAAGGCGGCGCGCTCGGCATCTGAGAATAACGGGCTGGTTTCATACAACCAAAGCGCTTCGATTTTTTCACTCGAGACGCCCCTCGCATGGGCTCCATGCGATGTATGGGCTTGGCAATAATTGCAGCCAGCCGCCGCACTCGCGATATAGGCAATCATCTGGCGAAGGCCTGGGTCAAGCTGAGATTCTGGCCCTAATACAGCCGCGCTCAGCGCCAGAAAGCCGCGCAAAATCTCTGGCCGATGCGCCATGATTTTAAGCGAATTGGCTTCAAACCCCATAATCGCTGCGGCAAACGCCAGCTCTTCGCTGACTTCGTCTAACTTGTCTTGGGGGGCATGGGGTAAATGCGCCATGGGAACTCCTATGTATCCAGTATGTATCTAGCGTTTTTTCAAAGTAACAAAATTAGCCGTCGAGGAGCCTGCGGCCAGCAGTTGCCCCTCGTCATTATATAATTCGCCCTCGACAAAGCCGACCGAGCGACCCCGACGCACCACACGTCCGGTAGCATAAAGGCGACCTGGGCGGGCGGGCGCCATCATCGAGACTTTCAACTCGAGCGTGGGGGAAATTTGTCCCCAATCCAAATTCAGCCCAATGGCAAAAGCCATCGCATCATCCAACATGGCGGCCACATTGCCCCCTTGAATGCCGCCCCATTTATTGCACAAAGCATCGGACGCATTAAACGCCATTTCCACCATGCCGCGCTCGCGGTCGACGGCGAGAAGCTCTAGCCCCAAATGCGCCGAGCTGGGCGATGGTTTATCCTCGGCGGCTTTGACGTTCGGCGGCCAATCTTGGGCGCTGGTGATAAAGCCATCGCGCGCCGTGCCAAATTCATCGATGTCGATTTTCGTGTGATCCATGATAACTCTCTTAAAGGCTGAAGAATTAAAATAGACAGGCCAAGAGATAAACACAAGTGGCCGACGCAAGCCGCCTTTGCTAAGCTCGCGGCCATGGAAAAACCGCACCCCAATTCGCCCGTCCCCGCCAACGTCTATCACGCGCCCGCCTGGGTTGTGCCGCCGCAGCATATTTTAAGCTTGGCCGTGCGCGAGCAAGATATCGACGCCTTTCAACACGTCAATAATGTGGTTTATCTCCACTGGATGGCGCGCAGTGCTTGGGCGCATTCGCAAAGCCTCGGGTTTGATTTCGCCGCCTATGAAGCCAATGACTGCGGCTTTGTGGTGACCCGCCATGAGATAGAGTATCGCGCCGCCGCTAAGGCCGATGACACAGTTCATATCGCCACTTGGATAACTGGCAATGACGCGCGCCTCAAGCTCACCCGCCGGTTTCAAATGATTAGCGAGGCCAGCGGCAAAACCCTCGTGTTCGGCATGAGCCAATTCGCGGCGATGAAATTATCCACCGCCAAGGCGTGTCGCATGGCGCCCGCCTATGCCAAAGGCTATCCGCTAGATGCCGCCGCCGTCGATTTTTTTGAAACCAAACCGGCTTTATAATTGCAAACAATAGCCGCCCTCGACGGTGCGCAAAATTTGCGCATCCGACGGGTCGGTTTCGATTTTTTGGCGCAAGCGATAAATATGGGTCTCTAGCGTATGCGTCGAGACTTGCGCGTTATAGCCCCAAACATCGTGCAGCAAAACATCGCGCGCAACAGCTGCCCCTTTGGCACGGTGGAGAAATTTCAAAATATTGGTTTCTTTTTCCGTGAGGCGAATTTTCTCGCCGCCATCGCGCACTTCCAAGGTTTTCACCGCGGCGCGCAAATCATAAGGGCCAATCGCGAGAACCGCGTTTTCCGAATTTTGTTGGCTGCGCAAATGCGCCCGCATCCGCGCCAGCAAAATGCCGAAGCGAAACGGTTTGGTGATGTAATCATTGGCACCCGCATCGAGGCCTAAAATCGTATCGGCATCTGTGGCCGCGCCCGTCAGCATAACGATGGGCGTGCTGACCCCTTTTTGACGCATAATCTTGCACGTCTCGCGGCCATCTTGGTCGGGCAGGCCGACATCCAGCAGAATTAAATCAAAACTATTGGGTTCGCTCGCCGCTATGGCTTGCTTGGCGGTTTCGACGCGGGTCAGCGCAAATTCGGCGTGCAAACTCAATTGCTCGCCCAACGCCTCGGCGAGCGTATCATCATCTTCGACGAGTAAAATGCGATGCGTGGCAGACATGGGGGACGTCTTTCTTTTCCAGTCGCGGCAGACAACTCGCCACGAAACCTTAATGTGCCTAATTTCGCAAGCCACCGCAAGTTGGCTTTCACTTGCGAAAAGCACCGAATTTCGTCAGCTTAGGGGCAATGTTTAAACAAATGATTAACGTGACGCAGCGCCAAGGCGCAAAGGCGATGGGAGAGCTGAGCTTTGGCCCGCATCGGGCGATGTGCGCTTTGGGCGCAAGGGGCTTTGCGTCCAAAAAAACCGAAGGCGATCGGAAAACCCCCATCGGCCAATTTGAATTGCGCCGCCTTTGGCTACGCCCCGACCGCGTTTCTATCCCCCAAACACGGTTTCCCATTCACTTTATTTCCCAAAAAAGCGGCTGGTGCGATGCCCCCGACAGTGTATTTTACAATCGCCCTATCGAGCGACCCTTTGGCGCCTCTCACGAGATATTATGGCGTCGCGACGGGCTATATGATGTATTTTTTGAACTTGGCTATAATGATGTGCGTCCCGAGGCTGGAAAAGGCAGTGCTATTTTCCTGCATTTGCAGAAAAACAACTTTAATCCAACCCTCGGCTGTGTGGCGGTGAGCTGGCGCAGTATGAATTTCATCTTGCAGCACGCCAAACCGGGGTGCCGCGTGACCCTCGGCAAAAACCGCTAACCAGCCGCTTATTTGCGAATTATACCGTGTCGCGCGCGCCAAAAAGCGACGTGCCAACCCGCACATGGGTCGCGCCGCAGGCGATGGCCGTGGCAAAATCATTCGACATGCCCATCGACACATTCGCCAAGCCAAATTGCGCGGCACGCTCGGCCAAAAGCTCAAAATGGCGCGCTGCTGGCTCATCGACGGGCGGAATGGCCATTAAACCATCTATCGTTAGGCCGAGTTGCGTGCAATAGGCGTGAAATTCGGGCAAATCTTGCGGTAATACACCCGATTTTTGCGGTTCTGCGCCCGTATTGACCTGAATATAGAGCTTTGGAAAGTCCGCCGCGTCTTTAAGCGCCGCCAAAGCGCGGGCTAATTTTTCGCGGTCTAACGTCTGAATGACATCAAACACCTCCACCGCTTGTTTTACTTTATTTCTTTGCAAAGGGCCGACAAGATGCAGCTCGAGATCGGCGCGACCGGCGCGCAAATCTGGCCATTTCTCGGCCGCTTCCTGCACGCGGTTTTCACCAAAATGGCGCACGCCCAAATTCAAGAAAACCTCAATCAGCGCAGCCGGTTTGGTTTTGGAAATAGCCAAAAGCGTCACCTCAGAGGGCGCGCGTCCCGCCGCAAGCGCGGCCGCCTCTATCTCGGACTGCACCTCGCGCAAGCGCTTTTCGCATAGCGGTTCATGGATTTTTTCGGCGCCAAGGTTTTTCATGAAACGGGTCTCTTTATGTCTAATCGTCAAAAGGCGCATCGTGTCTTGCCAGTTGGCGGCGAAGCGGCGAAGCTAGCGCAGAAGACAAAGCCTATTCTGGCAAACTAGCGTTTGCCCGCGCGGGTGACAAGTCTAACCACATCAGCCAAGGAGCCTTCCCATGCGGGCGCCCCCTCTCTCTCGATTGCTCATCAGCGACCAAAGCCGTTGCCCCGATTGGCGCGCCGCTTTGGCCGCAGCCAAACACAGCGCAGGGTCGCGCGCGCGCCAAAGTGTCGGATTGATTTTGCGCGATTATGATTTTCCCGCCCGCGCCGAGCTGGCACAAGATATGGCCACTTATTGCGCGCGCGAGAAGCTTTATTTCGCCATTGCGGGCGATGCCCGATTGGCCGCCAAACATGGCGCCGCGTTTCATTGCCCGTCTTATTTGCTGGCACGCCCCGTCGCGAGATTGGGGCGCGCTTTGGCGTGTGATTTTGCCGCCGTGCATAATCGCGCGCAGCTTCGACAAGCCGCCAAGGCTGGATTTGGCAATGTGTTTTTATCGCCCGTATTTGCCACCCAAAGCCATATCGGCGCCCCGCCGCTCGGCGTTATCCGCGCCCGCGCGCTGGCAAAATTAGCGTCTCACTATGGTTTGCGCGCCTATGCGCTCGGCGGCATGAACGAGGCCACATGGGAGCGGCTCAACGGCCAAAGCCAAGCCTTTCACGGCTTTGGCGCGATAGACGCTTTTGTGACCAATCCACCCGCCCCATAGGCGTCGGGAAAAGACGGACATCTCTTTACATTTGCCCGCCGTGGCCATAATAGTTAGAGACTTCGATACCCATTTATAACGCATGCCCGCTTGGGCTTTTTTACGGATAAAAACATGGCCGAACCTCGCACCGCTTTTTTACCTTGGGCGTCTCGCACGCAAAACCCCCCAATCAAGGCTCGCCTCCGCGTCTCGCGCGCAATAAGCGGCGTTCGCGCACCCCTTCGCGTGCTGGTTTTGGCCGCCATGGTAAGCGCGTGTGGAGCCAATATTGAAGCCAATTATCCAAGCGGCGCAGAAGACGAAATGGAAAACAGCGGCTCATTCCTCGATTTCTTCAGCTTTGGCGACCGCTCGGCCAGCCCATCCAAACCCGCCAAAAAAGCCGCCCCTTTGGGCATCGCCGTGAACACCGATTTATGGCGCGCCTCGTTAGATACTTTGCGCTTCATGCCGATTGCCAGCGCCGACCCTATCGGCGGCACAATTATTACCGATTGGTATAATGACCCCGGCACCAATGGCGAACGGTTGAAAATGAACGTTGTCATCAGCAGCCTCGAATTGCGCGCCGATGCTTTGCGCGTTTCGATTTTCCGCGAGCGCAAAACTTCGGGACGCTGGACTTCGGTGGCCGTGTCCAGTCGCTCCGCCGCGCAAATGGAAAATATTATTCTGACCCGCGCCCGCGACTTTAAAATCGCCCGCCGCGTCAATCCTTAGGAGTCTTCATGTCGCGTTACGACCCCCTCGAGCATGAGGCCGATTGGCAATCCGCTTGGGAGGCAGCCGATTGTTTTGCTGCCGAAGATATCGATGGCGGAAAACCCAAATATTATGTGCTGGAAATGTTTCCCTATCCTTCGGGGCGCATTCATATGGGTCATGTTCGCAATTACGCTATGGGCGATGTCGTGGCGCGGTTTAAAAAAGCCCAAGGCTTTAACGTGCTTCACCCAATGGGTTGGGATGCTTTTGGAATGCCGGCCGAAAATGCCGCGATGGAAAAAAACACGCATCCTGGCAAATGGACGTATGAAAATATCGACGCCATGCGCGCCCAGCTAAAAAAGCTTGGCCTATCGATCGATTGGGCGCGCGAATTTGCGACCTGTGACCCAAGCTATTACGCCCATGAACAAGCCATGTTTCTCGACTTCCTCGATGCCGATTTAGTCGACCGCCGCGAAAGCCTCGTCAATTGGGATCCGGTAGACCAGACCGTGTTGGCCAATGAGCAAGTTATCGATGGCAAGGGCTGGCGCTCGGGCGCGGCCGTCGAGCAGAGAAAACTCACGCAATGGTTTTTAAAAATCTCCGAACATGCCGGCGATTTATTGGACGCGCTCGATGGCCTCGAGCGCTGGCCAGAAAAAGTTCGCACCATGCAAGTCAATTGGATTGGCCGCTCGGAAGGCCTGTCGTTTGCTTTTGAGCTAGAAACACCAGCCGCCGGATTTGACGCTTTGGAAGTCTATACCACGCGCCCCGATACGCTTTATGGCGCGAGCTTTTGCGCCATTTCGCCCGACCACCCGCTGGCCATAGAACTGGCCAAAGACAATGGCGAACTGGCCGCGTTTCGCGCCGAGTGTGCCAGCCGTGGCACCTCGGAAGTGGATATTGAGGCCGGCGAAAAACTCGGCCATGACACCGGCTTGCGCGTGAAACATCCGCTCGACGAGAGCTGGGTCTTGCCTGTCTATGTGGCGAATTTTGTTCTTATGGGCTATGGCACAGGCGCGATTTTTGCCTGCCCCGCCCATGACCAACGCGATTTGGATTTCGCCCTGAAATATGGCCTGCCCGTGCGCACTGTGGTGGCGCCCAAAGACCAGCTAGATTTTGAAGTAAGCGATACCGCTTTTGCTGGCGCCGGCGCGCAAGATGGCGTGATGGTGCGCTCGGGCGCGCTAGACGGCCTGCGCCCCGCCGAGGCCAGCGAAAAAATAATCGCTCAATTTGAAGCCGAAGCCAAAGGCCAACGCAAAGTCAATTTTCGCCTGCGCGATTGGGGCATTTCGCGACAACGCTATTGGGGCTGCCCGATTCCGATGGTGTTGTGCAAGACTTGCGGCACCGTGCCCGTGCCGCGCGCGCAATTGCCCGTGGTGCTGCCCGACGACATCCGCTTCGATAAGCCTGGAAATCCGCTCGACCATCACCCGACTTGGAAACATGTCGACTGCCCGTCTTGCGGCCAAGCGAGCGAGCGCGAGACCGATACATTTGATACATTTATGGATAGCAGCTGGTATTTCGCCCGCTTTGCAGGCCTTAGCGAAGACAGCCCGACCGATCGAAAAGCGGTCGACCATTGGCTGCCCGTCGACAAATATATCGGCGGCATTGAACACGCGATTTTGCATCTCCTGTATGCCCGCTTCTATGCGCGCGCGATGGAAAAAACTGGCCATTTGGGCGTCAAAGAACCTTTCGACAGATTGTTTACCCAAGGCATGGTGTGCCATGAAACCTATCGGGTGAAAGGCGAGCCGAAAAGCGCTTGGCTGTCGCCCCAAGAGATTACCCGAAACGAAAACGGCGCGGTTTTGGCCGCCGACCCCTCCATTGAAGTGGCGGTGGGAAGCATTGAGAAAATGTCCAAGTCGAAGAAAAATACCGTCGACCCCGACGATATTATCGCCCGTTATGGCGCCGACACGGCGCGCTGGTTTATGTTATCCGACAGCCCGCCCGAGCGCGATGTGCAATGGACGCAAGATGGCATTGAGGGCGCGTGGCGATATGTGCAACGGGTCTGGCGTTTGTTCGATGAAGCGCGCGGATTGGGTCAAGCCAAGCCAGATTTATCGGCGCCCACTGGCGAGGCCGCGCTGGAAATTTATCGCGCCACCCAATTGGCCATTGATACGATGACCCAAGATTTAAGCGCGCTTGGCTTTAACCGCGCCGTTGCCCGCGCTTATGAGTTGACCAATGCTTTGTCGGGGTTTGAAGCCAAGACGCCAGAAGACACGGATACCTATCTTTATGCGCTGGCCAAATTAGCCCAATTGATCGGCCCGATGATGCCGCATTTGGCCGAGAGCGGCTGGCAGATTGTTGGCGGACAAGGGCTTTTGGCGCAAGCGTCTTGGCCGAAAGCCGATATGAGCGTGCTGGCCAGCGATGAGATTTTGATGCCCGTGCAAATCAACGGCAAGCGGCGGGCTGAAATTAAAGTGCCTAAAGACGCCGATAACGCTATGATTGAAGCCATGGTTCTGGCGGAACCGCAGGTGGAGAAATTTATCGATGGCAAGCCCATTAAAAAAACCATCATTGTCCCGGGTCGGATTATCAACCTTGTTATCTAGCCGAGCCAGCCGTCTCTGGCTGACCGTCTGGGTGAGCAGCGTGTCGCTGGCGGCGTGTGGGTTTGAACCCATCTATCGCGCCGATAATTTGCGCGCTAATGTGATTTCCAATCTCGAAATATCCGATAGCCGTTTGGGTCGCCAATTAGACCGCGCGTTGCGCAGCCGCATCCGCCCCTCGGCGGGTGCCCCTTGGGTCGCCACTATAGACATAAAAGAGCGCCTCGAAGACCGCCAAGTCGATAGCCAAGGTGTCGCCCAACGCGCGCGCCTGACGCATCGGTTGGAATTGGTTTTGCGCGAGACGGCCACCGGTAAAACCCGCGTCGAGGTTTTCCAGCAAGAACAATTTCTTAACCGCAGCGATAGCGGTGGCGATGAAGTGGCGAAATTGCGCGCTTTGCGTGCCCTCGCCGTGCAGGCCTTGAGCCAAAAACTGGCGGCTTTTTTACAAGCTCTGGCCACCCCCAAGGAGCGGAACCAGACGCGATGAAACTACAAGCCTATAAAGTTGACGCCTATGTGTCCGCTCTCAAAGCCAGCACCGCCCCCGCTTTGATTTTAATCTATGGCCCCGACCATGGCGGCGTGCGCGAGACCTCGAAAACAATCTTGAAACGGTTTTTGGGCAAAGACTATGACCCCCTGCAATATGTCTCGCTCGCCGATACGCAATTATCCGGCCAGCCCGGTTTGCTGGCCGATGAGGCGGCGGCCATGCCGATGTTTGGCGACGAGAAAATTATCGTCGTCACCGGCGCCGCCGGCGCGGCGCCCGAAGCCGCCCGTCTTTATTTGGAAACGCTGAACGAGGCGACCTCGAAAGCCGCGCTGGTGGTCATCGAAGCGGGCAATCTTAAGCCGTCTTCGGGTTTGCGAAAATTGGCCGAAAAAGACGACCGCGCCATGGCCTTGCCTTGTTATGAATTGGAAGCGCGCGACATTACGCAGTTGGCGCGCAGTTTCATGGAGGCCGAAAACTACCGCATCGAAGCGCAAGCTTTGGAAATGCTGGCGGCGCGTTTGGCCACCGATCGCGGGATTATTCAGCGCGAATTGGAACGCTTGGTTTTATTCAAAGGCGTGCTGGATAAAAACCAAGCGACGGGCATGATTACCGCCGAGGACGTCGACGCGGCCTTGGGCGACCAGACCCAAGCGGGGTTTGATAAGCTCATCGATAATGTGGCGCTGGGTCGTCTCGATGCCGCCGACCGCGCCGTGGCGCGATTGAGCGAAGCCGGAACGCCCGCCGCCGTGGCGCTGGGGGCGGTGCGGACGCATTTTCAAACCCTGCATCTCGCGCTCGCGATGATGGAAAAAGGCACGCCGCAATCGCAAGCCTTGAGTGCGTTTAAACCGCCGTTGCATTTTCGCCGCAAACCAAAAGTCGAAGAACAATTGCGGCTTTGGTCCTCGCGAAAATGTGCGCGCGCGCTATCGATTTTAAACGAAGCCGAAACCGCCTGTCGCGGAGCCACGCCCGGCCTCTCGAAAGCGCAAGCCGGCCAAGCCCTCTTGCGGATTACCCGCGCGGCAAAATTATAATCTAGGTTTCCAAAAGCTTGCTGACCAGAGTGTCCAATTGGTCGAGCGATTTATAGGTCACGCGAAGCGAGCCGCCTTTATTGTCGCCCTTATCGTCAATCGAAACGCCAAGCCCGAGACTATCGCTAATGGTTTTTTCCAAAGCCCGCGTGTCGGCATTTTTTGCATCGGGTGTCGCCGCCTTGGCGTTTGAGGGCGCCGCCTCTTGCTTGTCGGAATTTGCCAAGCCCTCTACCGCGCGCACGCTCAACCCTTCGGCGATAATTTTCTTCACCAAAGCCGCACCATTGGAAACCCCCAAAAGGGCGCGCGCGTGCCCCATGGAAATCGTGCCTTCGACCAAAGCCTTGCGCACCGCATCGGGCGCCGCTGTCAGGCGCAACAGATTGGCAATATGGCTGCGGCTTTTGCCAATCGTCTCGGCAAGCTCGGCTTGCGTATAGGCGAAATCATCGATAAGTCGTTGATATCCCTCAGCTTCTTCGATTGGGTTTAAATCAGAACGCTGCACGTTCTCGATAATGCCAATCTCCAGCGCGGTCACATCATTGATATCTTGAACGAGGGTCGGCACTTGATGCAATTTGGCTTTTTGCGCGGCGCGCCAACGCCGCTCGCCAGCGATAATTTCAAACTGGTGTTTTTTACCGGCAATCGGGCGCACCAAAAGCGGTTGTAAAATGCCTGACTTTTCGACCGAGGCGGCCAGCGCTACCAACTCGCTTTCGGCAAAGTTTTTGCGCGGCTGAAACTTGCCGGGCTGCAATTGGTCAACCCCGAGATAAACCAAGCCATCGCCGCGGGCGGGCACATCGTCGCGGGCTGTCACGGAAGTGGTTTGGCTCTCGGCTGTTGGCTCGACCACCGCCTGTTTGGCTGTTTCGCCAATGAGGGCCGATAGGCCTCGGCCAAGGCCGCGTTTTTTATCACTCATGTGTTTCCCCTGGCGCGGCTTTATAGTGGCGCTCTCTTTGAATTAATTCTGACGCTAATTTCATATAGGCTTGCGAGCCGCTGCATTTGTGATCGTAAAGCAAAGCGGGCTTGCCAAAACTTGGCGCTTCGGACACGCGCACATTGCGCGGAATAATCGTCTCATAAACCAGCGTTTCAAAATGCCCACGCACATCATCTTCGACTTGCGTCGACAGATTATTGCGCGCGTCATACATGGTCAGCACAATGCCCTGAATATCCAGCGTGGCGTTGAGACTGTCTTTCACTTGCTCGATGGTTTGCAACAATTGGCTCAAGCCTTCGAGCGCGAAAAATTCGCATTGCAACGGCACTAAAACAGATTGCGCCGCCACCATAGCGTTTAGCGTCAACATGTTCAGCGACGGCGGGCAATCGATAAACACATAAGCATAAGCCGCACCGCTATCGCGGGCAAAAGCCTCCAGCTCATCTTTCAGCCGATGCAAGCGGCGCGGGTTTTCGGCCAGCTCTACTTCCACACCCAAGAGATCCATACTGGCGGGCACTAAATCTAGCCCGGGCACAACGCTTGGCATAATCGCCTCGACCATTGGCACTTCGCCGAGCAGCACTTCAAAGCTTGTGGTCTCGCGGCCTTCGCGGTCGACGCCCAAACCCGTCGAGGCATTGCCTTGCGGGTCGAGATCGACCAGCAGCACTTTTTCGCCGATGGCGGCCAAAGCCGTGCTGAGGTTAATCGCCGTCGTGGTTTTGCCAACGCCGCCCTTTTGGTTGGCCAGACAAATAAACCGAGGCGTCCCGGTTTTTTGGGATAACGGGGGGTCTTGCGAACTCATAAGCGTGTTTTTCTCCAAAAAGCGGCTGCTTCAACCCTTGTCTGGTTTAGCCTTGGCGCGCCGATAGGGCTTTAATTTCAATCAATCTCGCGTCCGCATCGGTACGGCTTTCATGCGCAATCGTCTCAAGTTTCCAATATTGTTGGGCTTGCGTCAATTCTTCTTGCCAATCTCGCCCCTTATGCAGCAGCGCAATTGTGGATGGATTGAAAAACGGCGCCATAAGCCCTGCCAACCCTTGCATAGACGCCAAAGCCCGCGCGGTAATTACGTCGACCTCGGCCAAAGCCTCCGGCAAAGCCTCGCTCAACGCCTCAATCCGCATATGATGCACCGTGGCTGGCGCACCGGTGTCGCGCAAGACGGCGCGCAGAAAACTGACTTTCTTGCGGTCGCTCTCCACCAAATGCACTTGTGCTTGGGGCGCGCCCTCGGGTCTATCGGCCAAGAGAATAGCCAGAACCAGCCCAGGAAACCCCGCGCCGCTGCCGATATCCAACCAGATGCGTGCGGTTTTGGGCGCCAAATCAAGAATTTGCGCGCAATCGGCCACATGGCGATGCCAATATTGCGCCAAAGTGGACGGCCCCACTAAGTTCACCGATTTTTGCCATTTGCCCAATAAAGCTTGATAGGTGGTCAGATGCACCATTGTTTCACGTGAAACATTGAATTGCTCGGCAAAGGCTTGCGCATTCATTTCCATGGTCGGCCTATGTCTCGGAAGACTTGGTAGGCGCGCGCTGGTTTTTGCGCGCATGGTGCAGTAAAAGCGTCAAGGCGGCGGGCGTCATGCCGTCCATCCGCGCCGCTTGTCCTAGCGTTACCGGTCGGGCGGCGGCTAATTTTTGACGAACTTCCGTCGCCATGCCTTCCAGCGCCAAATAATCCATATCGCTTGGCAGGCTTAGCGCTTCGTCGCGGCGAAACGCGTCAATGTCCGCTTGTTGGCGATCGAGATAGCCAGCATAAAGCGCATCGGTTTCGATTTGCTGGCGGATCTCGCGCGACCAATCGCCCATTTCTGGCCAGACGGCTTGCAAATCTTTCCAATCAATCGACGGATAGGCCAAAAGCTCGCTCATCGTGCGGCGCAAGCCATCGGCGCGAATATGCATGCCCTTGGCGCCCGCCTCATTGGGAGTCATTGTCCAAGAAGCCGCTTTTGTGCGCGCCGCCGTCAGGACCGCCATTTTGGCGCGAAACGCTTTGGCACGGCGCGGGCCGACAATCCCAGCGGCAATGCCTTTTTCGGTCAAGCGCTGATCGGCATTATCGGCGCGCAAGCTTAAGCGGTATTCCGCCCGCGCCGTAAACATCCGATACGGCTCGGAAACGCCCTTGGTCACCAAGTCGTCAATCATCACGCCGAGATAGGCTTCGGCGCGGTCAAAATACACCGCCGCCTCGCCCGCCGCCGCGCGCGCAGCATTCAGACCCGCAACCAGCCCCTGTCCCGCTGCTTCTTCATACCCGGTCGTGCCATTTATCTGTCCGGCCAAATAAAGCCCGGGCAAAGCTTTCAACTCAAGGCTTGGCAGCAAAGCTTTCGGGTCGACATAATCATATTCAATGGCATAGCCCGGGCGGATGATTTTGACCTCCTCCAGCCCCACAATCGTGCGGATAAACCTATCCTGCAACTCGGCCGGTAAAGAGGTGGAGATGCCATTGGGATACACCGTCGGGTCATCGAGGCCTTCTGGTTCCAAGAAAATCTGATGGCTCTTGCGCTCGGGAAAGCGCGCCACTTTGTCTTCAATGGCCGGGCAATAGCGCGGGCCAACGCCGGCAATCTGGCCAGAATAAACCGGCGATTGCAGAATATTCTCTTCGATAATATCAAATGTCGCCTGATTGGTATGGGTGATATAGCACACCGTTTGCGGCACGATAATTTTCTCGGTCAAAAACGAAAACGGCACAGGCGCTTCATCGGCTGGCTGGGCTTCCAGTTTTTCGGTGGCAATCGTGCGGCCATCTAAGCGCGCGGGCGTTCCGGTTTTCATCCGCCCCATGGTTAAAGCGCCTGTTTGTTCGGCCAGAGCGTAAAGTCGTTTGGAAAGCGTAATGGCGGGCGCCTCGCCATGGCGCCCGGCCGGCACGCGCTCGGTGCCAATATGAATAATGCCATCCAAAAACGTGCCCGTGGTCAAAACCACTGATGCCGCGCGGTGGGTTTCGCCGTCTTGCGTCACCACCCCGCAGGCGCGACCCGCTTCTACCAGCACATCATCGACGGGCTGGCCGAGCAGGCTTAGGTTTTCGGTTTCTTGCATCGCCGCCTGCATGGCCTCGCGATATAGCTTGCGGTCGGCTTGCGTGCGCGGCCCATGCACGGCCGGGCCTTTGCGCCGATTGAGCAGACGAAATTGAATGCCCGCCTGATCGGCCACCCGCCCCATCAGCCCATCCAGCGCATCGATTTCGCGCACCAAATGGCCTTTGCCAACGCCGCCAATGGCAGGGTTGCAAGACATCTCGCCAATCGTCTCTAACTTATGGGTGACCAAAAGCGTGCGCGCGCCAAACCGCGCAGCCGCCGCGGCCGCTTCACAGCCTGCGTGGCCTCCGCCAATGACAATCACATCCCAGTTGTTTTCGTGCATTTACCTGCACTCCCAAATTTAAAGCGGGTCTCAAGCCGCCTTGTAACGCGGCGCAGGGGTCGAGGCAAGTGTTTCACGTGAAACAATTTTACCACGCGCCCTACTTACCGATGCAGAAATCCGCAAACACGATATCCAGCAATTGCTCGATATCTACTGCGCCCGTGATGCGCCCCAAGGCGCGTTGGGCGAGGCGCAAATCTTCCGCCGCTAATTCTAGCCCCGTATCGGCAATCGCCAGCGCGCGTTCTAGCGCGGTGCAGGCCTCGCTCAAGGCTTGGCGGTGGCGTTCACGCGTTAAAACCGGCGCCTCTTTGGCACCTGTGCGTTGGGTCACCAAGCCTTGCAATGCGGCTAACAGCGCGGTTTCGCCCTCGCCCGTCAAAGTCGAGAGCGAGAGGGTATCGCCGCCTGCAAACGAGCCAAGCTCGGCTGCTGGCACAGCGCCCAAATCGGCTTTATTGCAAATCACCAAATCGGCGGCTTGCGTGGCTTCCACCTCGCCTTGGGGCGCGCGCGTGTCGGGCGAGAGAACCAAGAGGCGGATATCGGCCGCCTCAGCCTCCAATTTGGCGCGGCGCACGCCTTCGCGCTCGATATCGTCGCCCGCCTCGCGCAAGCCTGCCGTATCGACCAAAGTCACCGGCACGCCGCCCAAGACCATAGCCACCTCAATCACATCGCGTGTGGTGCCTGCACGCGCCGAGACAATGGCCGCGTCTTTTCCAGATAACCTATTGAGAATGCTGGATTTTCCGGCATTTGGCGCGCCCAGTAAGGCAACCCTAAGGCCATCGCGCAAAGCCAGCCCACGGGTGTCTTGCAGATGCGCTTGCATGGCCGCCGCAAGTTCTGGCACGCCCTCTAAGGCGCGTTGGCCTAGCCCGCCCGGCAAGTCTTCATCGGCAAATTCAATATCGGCCTCGACATGCGCCAAAGTGGTTTTCAGCGTCTCGCGCCAGCTTTCCATCAATTGGCGCAAACTGCCGCTCATTTGCCGAAGCGCTTGGGCTTGTTGCGCGCCGCCCTCGGCATCAATCAAATCGGCAATGGCTTCGGCGCCGGTTAAATCCATCTTGGCGTTTAGCACCGCACGGCGGGTAAACTCGCCCGCCTCGGCTGGCGTGCATATCTCGAGCTTCGCCAAAGCCGCCAGAATAGATTGCGTGACCGCCAGCCCCCCATGCACGTGCAGCTCGGCCATATCTTCGCCGGTAAAACTATGTGGCGCGACAAAGCGCAAAACCAAAGCCTCATCGAGCAGCGCCCCGCCCTCTGGGTCATAGAGTTTTCGCACAGCCGCTTGGCGCGGTGCAGGCAATTTGTCGACGCCCAAATGCGCGAGAGCCGTCTCGACCTCGGGGCCGCTCAAGCGAATAACCGCGAGCGCGGCGCGGCCAGCGCCCGTCGATAAAGCAAAAACAGTTTCCGGAGCCTGGTCAGGTCGGCGCACGCATATCTCCTCTGGCGGCAAAGCAAATCATCGCTAAACTGCACGAGATGAGCCATCCATTCAAGCGAAACAGACTGGCCGAAGCGACCAGCCCATATCTTTTGCAACATAAAGATAATCCTGTGCATTGGCAGCCTTGGGAACCCGAAGTGTTTGAAGAAGCGCGCGCGCGAAATTTACCCGTGCTTTTGTCCATCGGGTATGCGGCGTGTCATTGGTGTCATGTGATGGCGCATGAAAGTTTTGAAGACGAAGAGGTCGCCAAAGTGATGAATGAGAAATTCATCTGTATCAAACTCGACCGCGAAGAGCGCCCCGACCTCGACGAGATATATATGACCGCCCTGTCGATGATGGGCGAGCCAGGCGGCTGGCCGCTGACCATGTGTTTAGATGCCGATGCGCGCCCGTTTTGGGGCGGCACGTATTTTCCCAAATTGCCGAATTATGGCCGCCCGGGGTTTATGCAAATCCTCGAGGAGATATCGCGCATCTGGCACGAGACGCCCGACAAGATAGAGAAAAACACCCAGACCCTGACACAAGGTTTGCGCGCGCGCGCCAAAGCCGATGCGCGTGGCGACATGCCCGAAGACCTGCCCTCGCGCGCCGCCACCACGTTGAGCCAGCATATTGATTTACAAAAAGGCGGCTTGCAGGGCGCGCCGAAATTCCCCCAAGCTTTCCTCTATCAATTTCTTTGGCAGCAAGCCCAGCTCGACGCCGACACGGATATCCGCAACGCGGTTCTGGTGACTTTGGAAAAAATTTGCCAAGGCGGTATGTATGATCATATCGGCGGCGGCTTTGCCCGCTATAGCGTCGATGCCGATTGGCTGGTGCCGCATTTTGAAAAAATGCTTTATGACAATGCGCTTTTGGTGCAGCTGATGACACAGGTCTGGCGCGACACCAAAAGCCCGCTTTTAGCCGCGCGCATCGCCGAGACGCTGGCTTGGGTGACGCGCGAAATGACGCTGGAAACGGGCGCTTTCGCCGCCAGTCTCGACGCCGATACCGAAGGCATTGAGGGCAAGTTTTATGTCTGGTCGCGCCAAGAAATAGAGCAGCTTTTATCGCCGACCCGAAACGGGGAGGCTTTTTGCCAGACCTATGACATCACCGAAGTGGGGAATTTTGAGGGTCACAATATTGCCAATTTGCTCGCCCAAGGCGATGGCGTGCAAACCGATTTAGCGACAGCGCGTGCGCTTCTTTTACAAGCGCGCAACCAACGCATTGCGCCGGGGCGCGATGATAAAATTCTGGCCGATTGGAACGCCATGATGATTGCGGCCATGGCACAAGCCGGCCTCGCTTTCGGTCGCGACGATTGGTTGAGCCAAGCCAAAACAGCCTTTGTTGCCGCCCGCCAAGCGCTTACCGATGCCCAGGGTAATTTGCGTCATAGCGCGCGCGAGGGGCGGGTTTTAGCGGTCTCTTTATCCAGCGATTATGCTTTTCTGGGGCAGGCGGCCTTGGCGCTTTACCAAGCCACCCGTGAGGTGGCCTATCTCGACTATGCGAAACTATGCGCCGATAGTCTGCACGCAGATTTTTATGATGACCCAAATCTAGGTGGGCGCGGCGGCTATCTGACCAATCGCCAATCTGAAGCCAAAGATGTTTTGGTCAACAATCGACCCGTGCAAGATAATGCTATGCCGTCTGGCAATGCCGCGATTTATCAGCTGTTCGCCTCACTGGCCACGCTGACGGGCGAGGCGTCTTATCGCGCGCTTGGACAAGATTTGTTCACCGCTTTGGCCGGACATTTGGCCAGCCAATATACATCTATGACGTCGCTTTTGGTCGCCCGCCAGATGGATGAAAACAGCCTGACGATTATTTTGATTGGCGATGTCGAGGGGATAAAGGTCTTGGAAAAAGCCGCCCGCCAACACCGTGTGTTTAGCGCCCATATTTTGGTTTTATCGCCCGAGGCGCAGCTTTCCCCCACGCATCCCGCGCATGGCAAAACACAAGTCGACGCAAAGCCCACGGCCTATGTTTGCCCGGGGCAAACCTGTTTAGCGCCGATAACCGACCCGCAAGCTTTGGTAGAGCAGCTAGACGCGGTTATCAAAGCGCGCCAAAAACGAGCTGATTAAGTGTTCATCGAGTCGAAGAACTCGCCGTTGTTTTTGGTGTTCTTCAATTTATCGAGCAAGAATTCGGTCGCGTCCACCGCCCCCATTGGATTGAGGATACGGCGCAACACATAGATTTTCGACAGGTCGCCAGCCTCCACAAGCAATTCTTCTTTGCGGGTACCGGACTTCATAATGTCGATGGCTGGGAAAACCCGTTTGTCGGAAATCTTGCGATCCAACACAATTTCCGAGTTACCTGTGCCTTTAAATTCTTCAAAAATAACTTCATCCATACGCGAGCCCGTTTCGATAAGCGCGGTGGAGATAATCGTCAGCGAGCCGCCCTCTTCGATGTTCCGCGCGGCGCCAAAAAAGCGTTTCGGGCGTTGCAGCGCATTGGCGTCAACACCACCGGTCAAAACTTTGCCCGAGCTTGGCACAACTGTATTATAGGCGCGTCCCAAACGCGTGATACTATCCAATAGAATAACCACGTCGCGGCCGTGTTCGACCAAACGCTTGGCTTTTTCAATCACCATTTCAGCCACTTGCACGTGGCGCGTGGCTGGCTCATCAAAAGTTGAAGACACAACTTCGCCCTGCACCGAACGCTGCATGTCGGTTACCTCTTCGGGGCGCTCATCGATTAGCAAAACAATGAGATAGCATTCTGGATGATTGCTAGCGATGGATTTGGCGATGTTCTGCATCAGCACCGTTTTACCCGTGCGCGGCGGCGCCACAATCAGGGCGCGCTGGCCTTTACCGAGCGGGGCGACAATGTCGATGATGCGCGAAGATAAATCTTTGCTGGTCGGGTCTTCCACTTCCATGGCAAAAGCGCTGTCTGGATACAGCGGCGTCAGATTATCAAAATGGACTTTTTGGCGCGCTTTTTCTGGGTCTTCAAAATTAATGCCGTTCAATTTCAGCAAAGCAAAATAGCGCTCGCCGTCTTTGGGGCCGCGAATTTCGCCTTCGACTGTATCACCTGTGCGCAGCGAGAAGCGGCGGATTTGGCTGGGGCTGACATAAATATCATCTGGGCCTGGCAGGTAATTGGCATCTGGCGAGCGCAAGAAACCAAATCCATCTTGCAGCACTTCCATCACGCCTTCGCCGATAATGGTAATATTATCCTCGGCCAGTTTTTTCAAAATGGCAAACAGCATGTCTTGCTTCAACATAGTCGAAGCGTTTTCAATCTCATGCTCTTCGGCAAACGCCAATAGCTCGGTCGGCGATTTGCTTTTCAAATGCTCGAGTTTGATCTGGTCTTTCATGTCGTCCATCGTTTTATCCATAAAGCGGGCGCGCAAAATTTGCGGCGAAACTGATTTTTTAAAAGGGGGAAGGCTTCAAATGTCGCAAACGACGAAAGAGCCTTTATCGAAGTGAGTTTGAGTATAGCGAAAAATACGCGCCTTCACAAGCGCCCATCAAACCTGTCTAAAACGGCTGCACCACCACTAAAATAACGATGAAAACCGTCAAAACAGGCGGGATTTCATTTATCATCCGATAGAAGCGCGACGAGCGCGGCAAAGTCTGGCTTAGAAATTTCTTTCGCGTCGACGCCAAAAATCCGTGATAGCCCGATAAAATAAGCACAAGGCTCAATTTCACATGTAACCAAACCCCCGCGCTTTCAATAAATCCAGCGCGCAAAATTAAGCTCAGCCCTAAAATCCAAGCAACCACCATGGCTGGAGTCATGATGATGCGCAGCAGGTTTTTTTCCATGGTTTCAAAAATAGCAAATGGCTCGCCCGCTTCCATGGCTTCGGCGTGATATACAAATAGGCGCGGCAAATAATACATCCCCGCCATCCAAAACATCACAGCGATAATATGAAACGCTAATATCCATGGATATAAATCGGCTAATACATCACGCATCTATCTATCCTTGTCGAACCAGTTCGATTAATTTTTGCACATTCTCCGGTGGCGTTTGCGGCACAATGCCATGACCGAGATTGAAAATATAATCGCGCCCTGCAAAATCATTTTTAATGTCTGCCACGGCTTGCTCTAGAGCCGCGCCACCCGCTACCAAAGTTAAAGGGTCGAGATTGCCTTGCAAGACGATGTTTTCTGGCACGTTTTGCACCATCGCTTTTCTATCGGCGCTTGTGTCTAGCCCCAAAACTTGCACGCCTGTGCGCGCCACATAGTCAGCCATGTCGCAGCTGGCAGCGCGGGGAAACCCAATGATGGGAACGCCGACACCGCGCGCGCGCAAACCTTCCACAATGGCCGCCACGGGTTCCACGCACCACATATCAAACGCCTCGCCGTGCAAAGACGCCGCCCAACTTTCAAATAATTGCAATACTTCGGCACCCGCCTCGACTTGTGCCGCCAAATAATCAATCGTCGCCGCCACAATAATATCCATCAGACCTTGAAAGGCTTGCGGATCGCTTTGCGCCAGGGCGCGCGCAGGCGCTTGGTCGGGCGTGCCGCGCCCCGCCACCATATAGGTCGCTACCGTCCAAGGCGCACCAGCAAACCCGATGAGTGTGGTTTCCTTGGGCAAAGAATGAGACAAGCGAGACACGGTTTCAATAATCGGCTCTAAATGCTCGCTCACGTTATCCAGCGATAAGCTTTGCGCCGACACCACCGGATCCAAACGCGGGCCCTCTCCGGTTTCAAACCAGACTTTCTGGCCGAGGGCATCGGGGATAAGTAAAATATCGGCAAATAAAATCGCTGCATCAAAACCATATCGTCGAATGGGCTGCAAGGTCACTTCTTCGGCGAAGACTGGATTATAGCAAAGGTCTAAAAACCCGCCGGCGGTTTCGCGAAGCGCGCGATATTCAGGCAAATACCGGCCCGCTTGGCGCATCAGCCAAATCGGTGGCACTGGTTGACTATCGGTTGGCTTTGTCTTGCTTGTCCCATCTTTGGCGGCTGCGCCAGAGAGGGTTTTTAAAAATAGTTTCATACTCATGCCACCTTCTTAACTTCCTTTTTTTATTAATACACTAAAGATGTAGTTGTAGTAGTGTCGCAGGGAAGCTGTGGATTACTTATTTCGCGCCAATCCATAAACAAGCAAAATCAAAACGAATAGGCATGTGAACAACGGGGATAAGCTTTTCGCCCTGTGGACAGACAATGTTTTTTGAGCGCTCGCTTGCAAAATACAGAGCTGTGAATAATACGGACAATGGGGATAAAGGCTCGCGCGAGGCCGCGCATAATTTATCCCCAAAACCCCCAAACATAGAAATCGATTTATTAAATCGCCTCAAACTCGGGGTATGAAAAATTAACAGTGGGGAGAAAATTTCTTGGCTTGCCGCGCGGTGCGACTTATCCTCACTATTCACATAATCCACAATCGGGCGTGGCGCCGAAACGAGGTAAGGAAGAAGCACTCGTGAAATATTTTCACCTGCATTTAATTTCCGACAGCACGGGCGAAACCATCCAAGCGGTGGCGCGAGCGGTCTGCGCGCAATTTGTCGAAGCCCAGCCGGTTGAGCATATTTATGGTTTGGTGCGGGGCAAAAAAGCGCTTGATCGGGCTTTGGCCGAATTGGCCGAAAACCCAGGCCCCGTCATGTATTCGATTTTGGACGATGCTTTGCGCGCCAATTTGCATAGCGTGTGCGAAAAATTATCGGTGCCATGTCTTTCGGTTCTCGAGCCTTTCGTCAATCAATTGGCGCCCTATTTGAAAGTCGAAGCCAGCGGCAAGCCAGGCGGCCAACACGCGATGGATACGGACTATTTTCGCCGCATCAATGCGCTGAATTACACCATCCAACACGATGACGGGCAAAGCCAAAGTGATTTGGACACGGCGGATATTATTTTGACCGGCGTCAGCCGCACGTCGAAAACTCCGACATGTATTTATCTGGCCAATCGCGGTTATAAATCGGCCAATGTGCCTTTGGTGCCAGGCATGGATCCGCCGAGCGAATTATTAGAAGCCAAAAACCCCTTGATTGTCGGCCTGTTAAACAGCCCCGAACGGTTGCGCGCCATTCGGCGCAATCGGCTTTTGTCGCTCAACGAAGAAAGCGAAACCGAATATATTGACCCCGAGTTAATTCGTGCCGAGATTGCCGATGCGCGCAGATTATTTGCCCGCCAGCGTTGGCCGGTTATCGACGTGACGCGCCGCTCGGTGGAAGAAATTGCCAGCGCGGTTTTAAACTTATATCAAGACCATGAAAAAGCCCGCGATGCTCGCCCCTAAGCGAGGCGCGAAAATGAGGAAATCATGCACTTAACCAAAACATTAACCTTGGCTTCGAAAAGCAAAATCCGCGCGCAAGTTCTAGCCGGCGCGGGCGTGGCTTTTGATGTGGCGCCATCTGGCGTCGATGAGGAGGCTTTGAAAGCCCTCCATTCCGGCGATGCTGCGGGTCTTGCGGTCGGATTGGCCGAAGCCAAAGCGCGCGCCGTGAGCGCAAACGGGCTGATTATCGGCGCCGACCAAGTTTTGCAATGCGAGGGCGTTTTATATGACAAGCCGCGCGATATGGAAGAGGCGCGCGCGAATTTGAAAAAATTTCGAGGCCGCACGCATTATCTTATCGGCGGCGTGGTTTTGGTCGAAGACGGCAAAACACTCTGGGCGCATCATCAAAAAGTATCGCTGGCGGTGCGCGATTTTTCCGATGCGTTTCTCGATGCCTATCTCGAAGAGGCGGGCGAGACAATTTTGGCCTCCGTTGGTTGCTATCAATTGGAGGGGCTTGGCGCGCATTTATTTGACACAATCGATGGCGATTATTTCTCGACGCTTGGCCTGCCGCTCTTACCACTTTTGCAGGCCTTGCGCGAGCATGGCGGTCTGCCCCGCTAATGGTTGGGGGGGGGCAAAAAACGGGCATTATCGGTTGGCCCGTCAGCCATTCTCGCTCGCCGCTGCTGCACAGCTATTGGATGCAAAAACACGCAATTGAGGCCAGCTATGAACGCTACCCCATTGATCCGGCGGCGGACTTTCGCCAAGCCCTTGAGGCCATGGCGCAAGATGGGTTCATTGGCGCCAATGTCACGATTCCGCATAAAGAAAATGCTTTTGCCGCCTGTGACTCGCATACGCAGCCGGCGCAAAACCTCGGTGCGGTAAACACGATTGTCATGCGCGATGGCCGCTTGCTCGGTGCCAATACGGATGGCGACGGATTTATTGCCAGTCTGGAAGCGGGCGCGCCAAACCAAGATTGGCGCCAACGACCAGCGCTTGTTTTAGGTGCGGGCGGCGCGGCGCGGGCTATTTTAGTGGCGCTGGAAACGGCGGGGCTAAGCGATATTCGTCTGGTCAATCGCACACGCGCGCGCGCTGAAGCGCTGGCGCCTTTATGCGGCCAAGCCTTGTCGATTGGCGATTGGGACGCGCGCGAGGCCTTGGCACAAGAGTGCGGTCTTTTGGTCAATACCACCAGTCTGGGCATGCATGGCGCACCAAGGTTGGATATGGGGCTGGAAACCCTTGGCGAAAAAGCCGTGGTGACCGATATTGTTTACACGCCGCTGGAAACAGATTTATTGGCGCGCGCGCGCGCCTCGGGTTTGGTGGCTGTCGATGGGTTGGGCATGTTGATGCATCAGGCGGCGCTTTCGTTTGAAATGTGGTTCGGGGTGCGCCCGCAAGTCGATGTGGCTTTGCGCGCGCTTTTGGTCGAGGATTTAGGGTCGCTTTAGCCTGTTATTGGGAGGATAGGATTTTGTATTTAATCGGACTGACGGGCTCCATTGGCATGGGCAAAACGCAAACCGCCGCTTTGTTTGAGGCCGAGGGCGTGCCGCGCTATGACGCCGATACGGCGGTGCATGCGCTTTATCAAAAAGGCGGCGCGGCGGTGGCCCCCATCGGTGAGTTGGTGCCAGAGGCGGTGGTGGATGGCCAAGTTGACCGCGCTATTTTGGGTCAAGTGGTGTTGAAAGATGGCGCCAAATTAAAAGCGCTGGAAGCTTTGGTGCATCCGCTGGCGGGGCAATCGCAAATGCAATTTTTGGCCGAGCAGGAAAGCGCTGGCCAAGCGGCGGTGCTTTTGGACATTCCGTTATTATTTGAAACCGGCGGACAAGATTATGTCGATTGCGTGGTGGTGGTTTCCGCCCCCTTTGAGATGCAGCGCGCGCGCGTATTGGCGCGCCCCGGCATGAGCGAAGAAAGATTTATGGATATTCTGGCCAAGCAAGTGCCGGATGAAGCCAAACGCCAAGCGGCCGAGTTTATTGTGGACAGCTCGATATCGGTAGAAGACGCCCACGCCCAAGTGCGTGCTATTGTGCAGCAAATAAAGGGGCGCGAGGGCAAGGCCTATGCCGCGCGCAAGAGCCGCTTCGAAGCCCGAAATTCTGAAGCTCCAAACCCATAAAGTTTAAGGTCGATAGGAAAAACCCCATGCGCGAGATTGTTTTTGATACAGAGACGACAGGCCTTAGTCCTAAAAATGGCGACCGCGTGGTGGAAATCGGCTGTTTGGAATTGTTCAACCGCTTGCCCACGGGCGAGACGTTTCACGTCTATCTCAACCCCGAGCGCGATATGCCCAGCGAGGCCGAGGCCGTGCATGGTCTGTCGGAAAGTTTTTTGGCCGACAAACCTTTGTTCGCCGAAGTGGCCGATGCGTTTCTCGCTTTCGTGGGCGATGCTGCGCTGATTGCCCATAACGCCAGTTTTGATATGCGCTTTGTCAACGCCGAGCTAACGGCGTGCGGGCGACCCGATTTAAGCGAGCATGAAGTGATTGATACTTTGGCAATGGCGCGCAAAAAATTTCCGGGCTCGCCCGCCAGCCTCGATGCGCTGTGCAAACGCTTTAACGTCGACACGTCTAACCGCGAGCTGCACGGCGCGCTGATTGATAGTGAATTATTGGCCGGGGTTTATTTGGAGCTTATGGGTGGGCGCCAAACCGGCATGATTTTTGAGAAGAAACAACAACAAGCCCAAGCCGGAGATTTATCGCCGCGCCAGCCGAAAAAACGACGTCCCACGCCGCTGCCCGCTCGGCTCAGCCGCGAAGAGCAAGAGGCGCATATTGCGTTTCTCGAGGGTTTTCCAAGGCGCGCCGTTTGGCTAGGCGACGAAGAGGCTTAGTTTAACGTCTCGCCTGCGTCTTCCGCTTGGGAGCTTTCGCTTTGCTGATAGAGGGCCATGAAATCGATCGGGTCGAGCATGATGGGCGGATAGCCGCCGTCGCGTGTGGCATCGGCCAAGACACGGCGGGCAAAAGGAAACAATTGCCGTGGCGCCTCGATGAGCAGCACAGGCTTTATGTCGGCTTCGGGAATATTCATCAGACGAAACACGCCGCAATATTCCAGCTCGGCGATAAATTGCAGGCTCTCTTCGCCGTCACCCTCGCTCTCGCCTGTGCCTTCCGCGGGGCTTTTGGCTTCAATGCGAAATTTAAGGCCAACCTCATAATCTGTATCGGATAATTTGCGCGCGCCGACATTGGCGTTCACGCCAATCTCGGGGTTCTGACCGGCGGCGAAATTGGGCGCGCCTGGGTTTTCAAACGATAGGTCACGGACATATTGAACCATAATTTGCAAGCCAGCTTGGGCTTCGGGTTTGGGGGTGGCTTCGGCCATGGGTCTCTCCTATCGGGGTGGTTTTTCTAAGTTGATATTTGCCACACTTTGGAAGGTGACAAAACCTATTTGTGCTTAGCGCTCGTCGTCCTCGACGCGAAACTCGCCCTCGATAATATCGGCGGGGGTTTGCTTGGGGTCGGCATCTGGGCTCTGCGGGTCAGAGGGTTGGCGGGCTTGAAAGCCGCGCATGAGTTGCGGCAAAACCATCGCCATAACGCTTTCCAAAACCAAAAGCCGCGTCCAGCGCAGCATCAGCCCTAGCCCCAGCGTGTCGGTAAAAAATCCGGGCAGTATTAAAAGAACGCCGCCCATAATAATCAAAACACCATGGCCAACGGCGGCCAAAGGCGCGCGGTCTTGTTTTTGCGCGGCTTGCGCTTCGGCCAAAACGCTCATGCCTTGGCTGCGCATGCGGCTCATGCCCCAAAAGGCGGTGGCAAACATCAATAGTAAAGTCCAGCCCGCGCCAATGGCACTGCCGACCTCAATAAACAGATAGATTTCCAGCACAAGGGTAAGCAAGAGCAGTGCAAAAATTGGGCCAAACATAGGGTCTCCTTTGCTGCGCCAGCATAGCGCAGTTCTGATATATGGCCAGCGCTTTGCATTTGGGAAAAAAATCCCCATATTGGGTAGACGCTGGCCTATCTTGTAGATAGGTAGGAAACGCTAATTTGAAAAGAGACCCGCTATGGATCCGCTTAATTTAATTCTCCTGATTGTTGTTGTTCTGGTGGGGCTGAAATTGCGCTCGGTTTTGGGGTTTCGCAATGATGACGAAAAACCCAGCTCGCGCTCTAGCGCCTATCGGCTGAACCGCGACGCCTTTGAAAACAAACTAGAGGGCAAAGAAAACAATCAGCCAGCCGCGCTTCGCGACCCCGACGATAGCTCGCAAGATGGTGGCCTGCAAGATAATGGTCTGCAAGAAGCCGCCCAACCCCTGCAAGGCCAGCCTGTGGCCGCAAGCCTAGAGCCGGTCTCGCAAGACGACGATACGGCGGGTCGCGGATTGGCTTATTTGCGCCGCGTGCAGCCTGACTTTGACGAGGGTAATTTTGTCGAAGGCGCGGCGCGCGCCTATGAGATGATTTTAACGGCTTTTGCCGATGGCGATATTTCCGGCGTGAAAGGCTTTTTGGGCGCCGGGGTAGCGGCCGGATTTGACGCCGCCATGGACCAGCGCCAAGCCCAAGGCCAGCAATTGATAACCCGCGTCTTGCGCCTCGACCGTCCGGTTTTGGAGGATGCGCGGTTTGAAAACGATAAAGTGCAATTGGATGTGCGGTTTCGCGCCGAGCTTATCTCTTTCACCACAGGCCTCGACGAGACCGTCGATGAGGCGGCTTTGCCGGCGCCAAATACGACTTTGGATGTATGGACTTTTGAGGGCGCGCAAGGCGTCGCCGACCCGAGCTGGGCTTTGGTCGCAACCCAAAGCGCCTAATCATGGCGCCCCGACCGCCTAAGGATGACGGTAAAAAGGCCTGGGATAAAGTCACCCAGCAAGCCACGCCGCTCGACCCTGAAAAACAGAACCGGCATATTGAAAAAACCACGGCGGCATCCGCCCAAAAGCCCAAGAAAGCGGCTGCCCCGTCGATTTCTGGCAAGCTTTCCTTCCGCCAGCCTTTATCTGTAAAACCGGCTCTGCAAGGGCTATCGCGGCCACCTTTGGAGGCGGATAAGCCGCCGCCATTGCCGCAGATTGAGCAAAAATCACGCCGCCGCTTGGGTCGAGGCTCGGTGGAAATCGAGGCGCGGCTGGATTTGCACGGCTATACGGCCAGCGAGGCGCAATTGGCTTTGACCCGTTTTATCGACCATTGTTTTGTTCAGCGCTTCACCTGGGTTTTGGTTATCACGGGCAAGGGCATGCGCGGCGAAGGGGTTTTGCGCAAAGGCCTGCCAGACTGGCTGTCCAAACTGCCGCTTTCCAATCGTGTGGCGGCTTTTGATACGGCCGCTGCCGCGCATGGCGGCGAGGGGGCGTTTTATTTACGGTTGCGCAAAGCCAAAGCGGGGCGCGCGTAAATGTAACTTTATCTGGCGCTAACGCTATTATTATCCGCCCCATTTTGCTACAAAGACCTAAGTTAAGCGATGCAGACTTTATTTTTGAAAAGGACGGCTTTATGCCTCAAGCCCCCAAATTGCGCCAAGCAGAAGCTTCGCGCGCGACCAAAGAAACCTCTATCTCCGTGGCCGTGAACCTAGACGGCACGGGCGAGTATAACGTCAGCACCGGCATTGGTTTTCTAGACCATATGCTCGAGCAGCTGTCGCGCCATTCGCTCATCGACATCGACGTGCAAGCCAAAGGCGATTTGCACATTGATTTTCACCACACCACCGAAGATACGGGCATTGTTTTGGGCGAGGCCGTGCGCGATGCGCTGGGCGATTTCAAAGGTCTAACGCGCTATGGCAGCGCGGTCATTCCGATGGATGAAACCTGCTCGCGCGTCTCCCTAGATGTTTCGCAGCGCCCCTATTTGATTTGGAACGTAAATTTCACCAAGCCCAAGCTTGGGGATATGGACACGGAATTGTTCAAAGAGTGGTTTCAGGCCTTTGCGCAAAGCGCGGGCATTACGCTGCACGTCGAGAATATGTATGGCGAGAATAATCACCATATTGTCGAAAGCTGCTTTAAAGCTTTGGCCCGCGCGCTTCGCCAAGCCATTGAGATTGACCCCCGCAAAGCCGATGAGGTGCCCTCCACCAAGGGTGTGCTCGGCAGCGGATAGGCGCTTAAATGGTGAGCATCGCAATTATTGATTACGGCTCTGGCAATCTGCGTTCGGCGGAAAAATCCTTCGCGCGCATGGCCAAGCCCCGCAAGGTTTGGCTCACATCCGACCCTGAGGTGGTGGCCAAGGCCGACCATATTGTTCTGCCAGGCGTTGGCGCGTTTGGCGATTGCGCCGAGGGGCTGCGCGCCATCGATGGCATGGTCGAGGCGCTAACCGAGCGCGTGCGAAATCAAGGTCGTCCGTTTTTAGGAATTTGTGTCGGCATGCAATTGCTGTGCGCGCAAGGCCATGAGCGCGGCGTGCATGAGGGTCTGGGTTGGTTGGAGGCGCAAGTGCATCCGCTAGACGTGCCGCCCGATTTGAAAGTGCCGCATATGGGTTGGAATAATTTGCACATCGAGCGCGCGCATAAAGTTTTGGACGGGCTGGATGGCGAAGACGTTTATTTTGTGCATGGGTTTGGCGCCAAGTTTTCGGGCGATGCCTCAGCGATTGCGGCCAGCGTAGACTATGGCGGTGCGGTGGTCGCGGCGGTGGCGCGCGATACGTTTATTGGCACGCAATTTCATCCCGAAAAAAGCCAGCAAGCGGGTTTGCGTTTGATTGAAAACTTTTTGGAGTGGCGGCCGTGATTATTTTTCCTGCGATTGATTTAAAACAAGGACGCTGTGTGCGCCTCGAGCAAGGCGATATGGAGCGCGCGACCGTGTTCAACGAAGACCCTGCCGACCAAGCGCGCTCGTTTTGCGAGCAAGGGTTTTCGCATTTGCACATTATTGATTTGGACGGCGCCTTTGCGGGCGAGCCGGTCAATCGCGCGGCCGTCGAGGCCATCGTTAAGGCGACACCCGCCAAAACCCAATTGGGCGGCGGCATTCGCACTATGGCCACCATTGAGGCTTGGCTGGAAGCGGGCATTGGTCGGGTTATTTTAGGCACGGCCGCTTTGCGCGACCCGCAATTGGTCAAACAGGCTTGCGCGGCGTTTCCAAATCAAGTGGCGGTGGGCATTGATGCGCGCGGCGGCTTCGTGGCGGTCGAAGGCTGGGCGGAAGACACGCAAATGAAAGTGCATGATTTGGCTGGCGTGTTTGAAGATGTCGGCGTGGCCGCCCTGATTTATACCGATATTGATCGCGATGGATTGCTCAAAGGCGTCAATCTAGAGGCCACGGCAGAGCTGGCACGCGCAACGTCTATTCCCGTCATCGCGTCTGGTGGTCTGGCGGGCATCGATGATGTGACCCAGCTTTTGGCGCAGGAAAGCAGCGGCATTGTCGGCGCGATTTCGGGGCGAGCCTTATATGATGGCCGTTTGAACGCGGCACAAGTCTTGGCGCTGGAGGGGGTCGAGTAATGCTCAAAACCCGCATTATTCCCTGCCTCGATGTGCATGAAGGGCGTGTCGTCAAAGGCGTGAATTTTGTCGATTTGATAGATGCGGGCGACCCTGTAGAGGCCGCGCGCGCCTATGATGCGGCCGGCGCGGATGAGCTGTGCTTTCTCGATATCTCTGCCAGCCACGAAGGGCGCGACACGCTTATCGATGTGGTGCGCCGCACGGCCGAGCAATGTTTTATGCCGCTCACCGTTGGCGGCGGCGTGCGCAAAGTGGAAGACGTGCGCAATCTTTTATTGGCGGGCGCGGATAAAGTTTCTTTCAATACGGCGGCCGTGCGCGACCCCGATGTGGTCAATGCGGCGGCGGAGAAATTTGGCTCGCAATGTATTGTCGTCGCGATGGATGCCAAGCAAGTGGATGAAAGCCGATGGGAAATTTTCACCCACGGCGGTCGCGAAGCCACAGGTATTGAAGCGGTGGGCTTTGCCAAGGAAATGGCCGCGCGCGGGGCGGGCGAGATTTTGCTGACCTCGATGGATCGCGACGGCACGAAATCGGGTTTTGATTTAACCCTCACGCGCGCCATTGCCGATGGCGTGCCGGTGCCGGTCATTGCTTCGGGCGGCGTTGGCACGTTGGCGCATTTGGTCGAAGGGGTGCGCGACGGCCATGCCAGCGCGGTTTTGGCGGCGTCGATTTTCCATTTCGGCACTTTTACCATTGGCGAAGCCAAAGCGGCGATGGCGCAAGCGGGGCTGAATGTCCGCGCGCCTTTGGGCAGCAACGCAGGATTGCTTTCTGAGTGAAAACTCGCTACCCCTGAAGCTATGAGGCGGACGCCAAGAGGAGATAGACGATGAGCGATTTTGGCTATTTGGATGAGCTATTCGGCGAGATTGAAAAACGCCGAGGGGCGGCACCAGAAGAAAGCTATTCGGCACAATTAATGGCCGATTTGCCGCGCGCGGCGCGCAAGCTTGGCGAAGAAGGTGTCGAGGCTGTGGTCGCGGCACTTTCGGGCAGCGACGACGAGCTGCTGGGCGAATTGGCCGACCTTACCTATCATTTGCTGGTGGTTTTGGCGGCGCGCGGATTGACGCCAGAGCAAGTGGTCGATGAATTGAAAAAACGCCAAGGCGTTTCCGGCCTCACCGAAAAAGCCTCTCGCGGATAAGGTAAAGAAGCCAGTTTTATGACCGATATGATTAATGACAAGCGCGAAATATCGCCCTATCGATCGTTTAATACCGAGGAATGGGGCGAGCTACGCAAAGACGCCAAATTAACTTTGGTGGAAAGCGAGCTGGAAAAATTACGCGGGCTAGGCGAGACGGTTTCTTTGGCCGAAGTGGAAGAGATTTATCTGCCGCTGTCGCGCCTGTTGAATTTTTATGTCGAAGCCAGCCAAGGTCTTTATGGCGCCACCAATGCATTTCTGGGGCGCGAAGTTAAAGTGCCATTCATCATTGGCGTGGCGGGGTCGGTGGCCGTGGGCAAAAGCACCACGTCGCGGATTTTGCGCGAAATGCTGGCGCGCTGGCCGTCGCATCCTAAGGTTGATTTGGTCACGACGGACGGGTTTTTATTCCCCAATGCGGTTTTGGAAGAGCGCGATTTAATGCAGCGCAAAGGCTTTCCCGAAAGTTTTGATTTGCGCCGTATGCGCCGCTTTTTGGCCGAGGTTAAATCGGGACGCCCGCATGTCGAGGCGCCGGTTTATTCGCATGTGGCTTATGATATTTTGCCCAACGATAAAATTACCGTCTCGCAACCGGACATTTTAATTGTCGAAGGGTTAAATGTTCTCCAGCCCGCGCTGCTGGCTAAAGAAGGCACGGAAATTCCTTTTGTCTCGGATTATTTTGATTTCTCGATTTATATCGACGCCGAAGAAACGGTTATCCAGCGCTGGTATGTTGAACGTTTCATGTCGCTGCAAAAGACGGCATTTCGCAAACCAGGCGCTTATTTCCAACGCTATGCGGAGCTGAACGAGCAAGAAGCCAGTGATATGGCGGTGGATATTTGGACGCGGATTAATTTGAAAAATCTCGAAGAGAATATTCTGCCAACCCGCGCGCGCGCCGATTTAATTCTGCATAAAAGCGACGACCACCGCATTGACCGCGTGCTGCTGCGCAAAATCTAAAGCGTCAGACCTTGCGCTTTCAGCTCGGCGCCAACATCGGTTTGCGGACGCGGCCCGAATTGGCGGATGACATGGCTGGCGGCGATAATACCCATTTTACCTGCCAGTTCTGGCGAATGGCCGCAATGCAAGCCGGCCAAAAAGCCTGCCGCGAATTGGTCGCCCGCGCCCGTGAGGTCGACAATATCGTCGACCTTTTGCGCCGCGATTTTGGTGGCGTTTTCGCCCTCGAAAACAACCGTGCCTTCGCCGCCATAGGTCACGGCGCCCAATAGATTATGGTGGGCAAAAAGCGGCGCCAAGACGCTTGGCTCTTGGCTGCCAAAGAGCGCTTTAATCTCGGTTTCATTGGCCAGAAGAATATCAATATGGCTGTCCAAAAGGCGCATGAAGTCGGCGTGATGACGCTCGACGCAAAACCCATCGGCCAAAGAAAACCCAACTTTGCCACCTTGGGCGCGCACGCGCTCGGCGGCGATGACAAAGGCTTGGCGCGCACTGTGGCTGTCCCAAATATAGCCTTCGGCGAAAAACAGTCCGGTTTGTGCCAATATCGCCTCGTCCAAATCTTCCGGCGCGGTGGTGACGGAGGCGCCCAAAACCGTGTGCATAGTGCGTTCCGCATCGGGGGTCACCAATACCAAGCAATGGCCGGTGGGCAGGCTGGTTTGGGGGCGGCTGGAAAAAGCCACATTGAGGGTTTCAAACGCGCCGCAAAAAACCTCCCCCAAAGCATCGTCAGAAACTTTTCCGATAAATCCGGTTGCCAGCCCGAGGCTTGCGATGCCCGCAACGCTATTGGCGGCCGAGCCGCCCGGTTGACGGGTATGCACGGTGACAGATTTTTTCATGGCTTTCGATTGCTCGGGTTCGATGAGCGACATGGAGGCCTTGGGGCTATTGAGCGCGTCTAATTCGGCGTCTGTCACATCTGCAAAAAGATCGACCAAAGCAGCTCCCATTCCGGTGATGAGGCTGGGTTTCGTCGAGGCAAAATCGGTCATGGGCTATCTCTTATATTGGCGCTTAGGCGGTTTCGGTTTTTGGTTTGAAGCGACATAGGTCGCGGACCAAACAATTATAGCATTTGGGTTTGCGTGCCAAACAAACATAGCGGCCATGCAAAATCAACCAATGGTGGGCGTGGCGTCGATAGGGATCTTGGATGCGCCGGTCGAGTTTTTTCTCCACCGCCAGTTCGGTTTTGCCTGGCGCCAATCCGGTGCGATTGGAAACCCGAAACACATGCGTGTCGACAGCAAAAGTTGCCACGCCAAAGGCCTCATTCATCACCACATTGGCCGTCTTGCGACCGACCCCTGGCAGGCTTAGCAGCGTTTCCATATCGTTGGGAACGGCGCTGTTATGTTCGGCGATTAATTTTTGCGAGAGGGCGAAAACATTCTTGGCCTTATTGCGATAGAGGCCAATGGTTTTCACTTCGTCGCGAATAACCGCTTCGCCCAGCGCGACCATTTTCTCTGGCGTATCGGCGCGGGCGAACAGCGATTTCGTGGCTTTATTGACGCCAATATCCGTGGCCTGTGCCGACAGCACAACGGCCACCAAGAGGGTGAACTCATTGGTGAAATCAAGCTCGGTTCGGGGCGCCGGGTTATCGCGCGATAGGCGCTCGAAAAATTCGGGGATTTGGGCAACTTTCATGGCCACATCATAGCTTTGCTGGCGCGCCAGTGCAAAGCCAGCCTCGCGCGTGCAGACAAATATGCATATCGCCTTGTTTCTGCGCGCGCGCGACTTATTTACTGTGTCATGGAAACCGTTACCGCTTTGCCGGATAAATTCAGCCTGATTTTAAGGCCCAATCGCTCGCTCTCGCAGCGAGGGTTTTTATGGCTTATGGCGCTCTTTGGCGGCGCGTCTTTTGCGCTCGGGATTTATTTTTGGTCGCTCGGGGCTTGGCCGGTGTTTGGGTTTTTTGGTCTCGATGTGGCTTTGCTATATTTCTTCTTCCGCCTCAATTATCGCTATGCGCGCCGCTATGAAACGCTGGCCATGCGCGACGGTAAATTAATTTTTGGTCAAGTGTCCGCCACGGGGCTGTCGCGCGAATGGTCGTTTGACCCCTATTGGGTGCGCCTGAAACTCGAGCGCCTCGGACAAGATGGCGAAGATATTGGCAATCTGATTTTATCGAGCCATGGAAAATATGTTTCGGTCGGGGCTTTTTTATCGCCTGAGGAGCGCGCCGAATTAGCCGCGCGTTTGCAGCTCAGCCTCAAACAAATGCTCACCGCCAGCCCCGCCGTGCAAAGCGAAGAAGCCAGCCCCGATTTTGGGCAACGGGCTTGATGATAGATTACAGCTCGAGAATTTCTTTCGACGTCACTTGGCCTTGCGCATCCAGCTCATAGCAATACGGCACGCCCGTGCCGATGTTCACATCGATAATTTCTTCCGAGCTTAAGCCATCCAATTGCATCACCAAGGCGCGCAAACTATTGCCATGCGCGGCGATGAGAATGTCTTTGCCTTGTTTTAACAGCGGCATAATTTCGGCATCGAAATAGGGCAATACGCGCTCGGCGGTATCTTTCAGGCTCTCGCCGCCGGGGGGCGGTGTATCGAACGAGCGGCGCCAAATATGCACTTGGTCTTCGCCCCATTTTTCGCGCGCGTCATCTTTATTGAGGCCTGCCAAATCGCCATAGTCGCGCTCGTTCAGGGCTTCATGGCGGGTGGTCGGCAAGTCCCCATCGGGCAGAAGGTCTTCCAGCAAAAGAGCCAGTGTTTTTTGCGCCCGCTGCAAATTCGACGTGTAAGCCAAATCAAATTTAGCGCCTGCCGTCTTCAGGGCGCGCCCTGCCGCATGGGCCTCGCGAACGCCTTGGGCGGTCAGGTCTGGGTCGCGCCAGCCCGTAAATAGGTTCTTTTCATTCCATTCACTTTGGCCGTGACGCACTAAAACAAGGCGGCTCATAATCTAATCCTCTTTATCTTTTCTCGAAAAATCTCTTGGCTTAATGGGGGTCTTTCAACCCCAAAACATGCTGCATGTCATATAGGCCCTCGGCTCGGCCATGCGCCCAAACGGCGGCTTTTAGCGCGCCACGGGCAAAAATATCGCGCGTCTCGGCGCGGTGGCCAAGGCGGATTTGCTCGTTCTCGCCAGCCAAAATAACCTCATGGTCGCCCACCACCGAGCCGCCGCGCAATGCAGCCACGCCAATGTCGCCAGCTTTGCGCGCGCTAGTGATGCCATCGCGCGCGGTTTGCATGACTTTGTCGAGCGCCACATCGCGCCCCTGGGCTGCGGCATCGGCCAATAGCAAAGCGGTGCCAGACGGGGCATCCACTTTGTGGCGATGATGCATGTCAAGAATTTCAATATCCCAAGCATCGCCCAAAGTGGCCGCCGCCTGTTGCACAAGGCCGGCCAGTAAATTTATGCCGAGGCTCATATTGCCCGATTTTACGATTTTCGCATGGCGCGCCGCCGCCTCGATTTGCGCTTCTTGTTCGGCGCTAAATCCTGTGGTGCCAATAATATGCACATTGCGCGCCTGCGCCGCCAGGCCTGCCAAGGGCACGCTGGCGTCCGGCACGGTGAAATCAATCACGCCATCGGCTTGGCGCATCAGCTCCAGCGCATCGTCACTGGCGACCACACCGCAAGCGGTTTGCCCCGCCAGCGTGGCTAAGTCTTGGCCGAGCGCGGCGCTTCCCGCAGGCTCCAACCCGCCGATAAGCTCTAGCGTGTCATCGGCTAGAATTAATTTTGTGAGCGCCTGACCCATGCGGCCAGCGCAGCCATTTACAATCAGTTTCATGCGAATTCCTATCTGCACGCATAATAGCAGGCGTCCCGATGGCCGTCGAGAGAGGAAAGCGCTAGCGCGGGCTTATGGAATTTAATCCAAATCCCCAAAAGCTTGCGTGTCGGGATAATTGCCATCGTCGAGACTATCGTTAAACGCATCCAAAAGTTTCTTTTGCGCGCGGCTCAAACCGGTTGGCGTTTCGATGTCGATTTGCACATAAAGGTCGCCGCTGCTGCGCGAGCGCAAAACCGGCATGCCTTTGCCGCGCAGGCGGAATTGCTGTCCCGCTTGGGCGCCTTCTGGCAGGGTGAGCTTCACTTTTTTGCCGCCCAAAAGCGGCACTTCAATGGCGCCACCGCGAATGGCGATATGGAAAGGCACGGGCATGGCACAAAATAAATCCGCCCCATCGCGTTGCAAAAACGCATGCGGGCGAAGATTTACAAATACATAAAGATCGCCATTGGTGGCGCCTTGTGGCCCCGCATTGCCTTCGCCAGATAAGCGGATGCGGGTGCCGTCTTCGACCCCTGATGGAATGGAAACCGATAGATTGCGTGTCTCAGAAACGTGCCCACGGCCACTGCAATCGCGGCAGGGGTCGCTGATGGTTTGGCCCGCGCCATTGCACTGATGGCAGGTGCGCTCGACCATAAAGAAGCCTTGTTGGGCGCGCACTTTGCCGTGTCCTTGACACAGCGAACAGGTCATCGGTTTGCTGCCTGCGTTGGCGCCCGAGCCGGCGCATGTGCCGCAAGCGGCCGCGCGGTTTAATTTCAATTGGCGTTCTGTGCCGTCAAAAGCTTCTTGCAGGCTTATCTCGACTTCGGCGCGTAAATCATCGCCACGGCGAGCCTGTTGGCGTCTTCCGCCGCCGCCGCGACCGCCGCCGAAAAACTCTTCGAAAATATCGCCCATGCCGCCAAAGTCGCTACCAAAGCCGCCGCCCTGTCCGCCACGGCCGCCGCCATTTTCAAAAGCCGCATGGCCGTATTGGTCGTAGGCGGCGCGATTTTGGTCGTCTTTTAAAACCTCATAGGCTTCGGAGACTTCTTTGAACTTCTGCTCGGCCACCGCATCGCCCGGATTGAGATCGGGGTGATATTGTTTGGCCATCTTGCGATAGGCAGATTTCAGCCCTGCCGCATCGGCAGAACGGTCGACGCCCAATAGCTCGTAATAATCGGCCTTCGCCATAACAGGCTTCCTTTTTTAGCGGGCAAACCCCCCGACTTTTGGCGGATTAAGACGCTTTTGGTTCGCCGTCATCCTCGCCTTTTGGCTCGGTAACATCCTCGAAATCAGCATCCACAACCTTGGCGCCATCTTCATTGGCATCTTGGGCGGCGGCGGCTTCGCTTTCGGCCTGCTGGGCTTTGTAAACCGCTTCGCCGATTTTCATGGCGGCTTCGCTCAAGGCTTGCGCTTTTTCGTTGATGGCGTCGTGGTCTTCGCCTTCCAAGGCTTCCTTCAAATCGGCAATCGCCGCTTCGGTGGCTTCCTTGTCGCCGGCTTCGATGAGGCTTTCATTTTCCACAATCGATTTCTCGGTGGCATGAATAAGCCCCTCGGCATTATTGCGCGCTTCCACCTGCTCGCGGCGGTCTTTATCTTCTGCGGCATTGGCTTCGGCGTCTTTGACCATTTGCTCGATGTCCTCATCGGACAAACCGCCCGAGGCTTCGATGCGAATATTTTGTTCTTTGCCGGTCGCCTTATCGGCGGCCGAAACATTGACCAAACCATTGGCATCAATATCGAAAGTCACTTCGATTTGCGGCACCCCGCGCGGCGATGGCGGAATGCCTTCGAGGTTAAATTGACCCAGCGCCTTATTATCGGCAGCCATTTCGCGTTCGCCTTGGCAAACCGCAATGGTCACGGCCGATTGATTGTCATCGGCGGTGGAGAACACTTGGCTCTTTTTGGTCGGGATGGTGGTATTGCGATCGATGAGACGGGTAAATACACCCCCCAAAGTTTCAATGCCCAAAGACAAAGGCGTCACGTCGAGCAGCAGCACGTCTTTGACGTCGCCTTGCAAAACACCGGCCTGAATGGTGGCGCCCATGGCGACCACTTCATCGGGGTTCACGCTCATATTGGGCTCTTTGCCGAACACATCTTTCACAAAATCGCGAATGCGCGGCATGCGGGTTTGACCGCCCACCAAAACCACTTCGTCGATGTCGCTAATATTAATACCAGCGTCTTTAATGGCGGCCTCGCAAGGCCCGCGCGTGCGTTGCACCAATGTGTCGACCAGCGATTCAAAGGCGGCGCGCGTCAGCTTTAAGTTCAAATGTTTGGGGCCAGAGGCATCGGCGGTAATAAACGGCAGATTGACCTCGGTTTGTGCCGAAGCGGATAGCTCAATTTTGGCTTTCTCGGCCGCTTCTTTGAGGCGTTGCAGAGCCAATTTATCGCCGCGCAAATCAATGCCATTTTCTTTATGGAACTCATCGGCCAAATGCTCGACGAGGGCCATATCGAAATCTTCGCCACCGAGGAACGTGTCGCCATTGGTGGATTTCACTTCGAAAACCCCATCGCCAATTTCCAAAATCGAGACGTCAAATGTGCCGCCGCCAAGGTCATAAACGGCAATGGTTTGGCCGTCGTTTTTATCCAGCCCATAGGCCAGCGCAGCCGCCGTTGGCTCATTGATAATGCGCAAGACTTCGAGGCCCGCAATTTTGCCCGCATCTTTGGTGGCTTGGCGTTGGGCGTCATTAAAGTAAGCGGGAACGGTAATCACCGCTTGGTCGACGCTCTCGCCGAGATAGCCTTCTGCGGTCTCTTTCATTTTTTGCAAAATAAAAGCCGAGACTTGCGATGGCGAATAGCTGTCGCCCATGGCTTCTACCCAAGCATCGCCGCCGTCAGAGGCAGTGATTGTATAAGGCACCATGTCGATGTCTTTTTTGGTCGCAGGGTCATTAAAGCGACGGCCAATGAGGCGCTTGATGGCAAATAAAGTGTTGATCGGATTGGCGACCGCTTGGCGCTTGGCGGGTTGACCGGTCAGGCGTTCGCCCTCTTCGGTAAACGCCACAACGGAAGGGGTTGTGCGTGCGCCTTCGGCATTTTCAATCACGCGCGGCGTGCTACCATCCATAACGGCAACACATGAGTTGGTGGTTCCCAAATCAATACCAATTACTTTGCCCATATTAAGCCTCGTCTCTTTTGCCCGCCAGCGGCGGGTCTGTTTCATCTGGAATTTATATAGGTAGCCAGCGCGGGAGCTACAAGGCCTCATCGTCATTTAGACGAGAAAGGCGCTGTTTTTGGCTCCACCCCCTAATTCTTGGGGGTCAACGGAAGCTGGCCGTCTATATGCGGTGCGTCTTAGAATTAATCTTTGGCAATACCAACTTTGGCGGGGCGCAAAAGGCGCTCTTCCATTTGATAGCCGGTTTCAATCACGTCGATAATCGTGCCAGCATCTTGTCCGGTGCCGGGGGCTTCAAAAAGGGCCTCGTGCAAATTCGGGTCAAATTTCTCGCCCATGGGCGACAGCACTTTCACTTTATGGCGTCCCAAAGCGGCCAATAAATCGCGCTCGGTGGCGGCCACGCCTTCCAGCACGGCTTGCACGGTTTCGGGCAGCGCGATTTTGGCGGCCGCATCCATTTCGCTGGCGGCTTTGAGGGCGCGCTGCAAATTATCGGCCACGCCCACCATATCGCGGGCAAAACTCACGGCGCCATATTTTAACGCTTCGGCGCGGTCGCGCTCGGCGCGGCGGCGGGTGTTTTCCAGCTCGGCCAAAGTGCGCAACACTTGGTCGTTCAAAGTCGCAATCTGCTCTTCTGGTGTCGGCGGTGGAGGGGGCGCGGCTGGCTCGCCATCTTCTAAATTGGCTTCCAAGGCGGCGTCTTCTTGTGCGTTGGGCGCATCCGCGTTTTGATTTGAGCTTTTATCTGCGTCCTGATTTTCTTCTGGGGAGCTGGTTTCAGCTTCAGCTTCGTTGATGTCTTTATCGTCGCTCATAATGTCCACTCACGGTTAAGTTTTAAATCACGGTCTGCTGAGCCATACGGGGTCTGCCCGACGCGGCTTGTTTATGAGGTTTAGGTAGGCGTCCTAGGGGCGCAGGTCAAGGGGGCGGGCGAAATCTATTCGATGGCGGCTTGTTTCCCAAAGGCCGACAGGCTAGATAAGAAGTCCGATAGGTGGGGTAAAACACCGGCAAGATAATCACGCCCGCTTTTCCCGCTTTGCCTGAACCCCGACTTGCCAAAATAAAGGAATTCGAAATGACCCAGACTTCTTCCGCCAGCGACACCCAACGCCCTTCGGGTCGCGCCGCCAATCAGTTGCGCGCCGTCAGCCTTGAAACCAATGTGTCCAAACATGCCGAAGGCTCGTGCCTCGTGAAATTTGGCGATACGCATGTTCTATGCACCGCCTCGCTGGAAACCCGCGTGCCGCCGTGGTTGCGCGGTCAGGGTCGCGGTTGGGTAACGGCAGAATATGGCATGTTGCCGCGCTCGACGGGCTCGCGCATGCGCCGCGAAGCCAATGCCGGCAAACAATCGGGTCGCACGCAAGAAATTCAGCGCCTCATTGGTCGCAGTCTGCGCGCCGTGGTCAATCTCGAAGCTTTGGGCGAAAACCAAATCAGCCTCGACTGCGATGTCATCCAGGCCGATGGCGGCACCCGCACAGCCTCGATTACCGGAGCTTGGGTGGCGCTTTATGTCTGCCTCGAAAAAATGAAAGCCGAGGGTCTCTTGTCGGGGGATATTATGGGCGATGTTTTGCTCGACCAAGTGGCGGCGCTGTCTTGCGGCATTTATGAAGGTCTGCCCGTTGCCGACCTCGATTATGATGAAGATAGTGTGGCCGATACAGACGGCAATTTTGTGATGACGGGCGCGGGCAAAATGGTGGAAATTCAAGCCACCGCCGAAGGCGCGGCGTTTGACGAACAAGAGTTCGCGCAAATCATGAGCTTGGCCAAAAACGGCATTGCCGAATTGGTCGCTTTGCAGAAGAAAACCGTAGGTCTGTAAGCCCATGGCGAGACGGTTTAGCGAAGACAAGCTCATTGTCGCGAGCCATAACAAAGGCAAGCTGGTCGAGATTGCCGAGCTGCTGACGCGTTTCGATGTAGAAACCGTGGGCGCCGACGAGCTGGGTCTGCCCGAGCCAGAAGAGACCGGCAAAACCTTCCTTGCCAATGCCGAGCTGAAAGCGCTGGCCTCGGCCACCACGGCGGGACTGCCGGCCTTGGCCGATGACAGTGGTTTGGCGGTCGATGCGCTGGAGGGCGCGCCTGGCATCTATTCGGCGCGTTGGGCCGAAACCCCCAATGGGCGCGATTTTGATTTCGGCATGCATAAAATTGAAATGGCGATATCGCAAAAACAAAGCGGCGAAACCGCTCCCGTGCCGCGCACGGCACAGTTTATTTGCGCCCTGTCTTTGGCTTGGCCCGATGGCCATGTTGAAAGTTTTGAAGGCACAGTCGAAGGCACGTTGGTTTGGCCGATGCGCGGCAAAAATGGTTTTGGATATGACCCGATATTCTTGCCGCTTGGGGGCGATTTAACTTTTGGTGAAATGGCACCCGAAGCCAAACACGCCATGTCGCATCGCGCCGATGCCTTCACGCAATTGGTGGAAGCCTGTTTTGTCGACCGCATCGCCCGCTAGCTTGCCGCCCCTAGGGGTCTATGTGCATTGGCCGTTTTGCGCTGCCATTTGCCCCTATTGCGATTTCAATGTTCACCTCCTGCGGAACTCGCAAACCGATCCTGCCGATTGGCTGCGGGCTTATCGGCGCGAGCTGGCGCATGCCCAAAGTCTGCGTCCGCAAGGCCGTGTCGAGACGGTGTTCTTCGGTGGCGGCACGCCGTCGCTGATGTCGCCCGATTTGGTTGGCGGCATTTTATCGGCGATAGAGGAGATGTGGGGCTTGGCGGCGGAGGCCGAAATAACGCTGGAAGCCAATCCGATGAGCGCCCCCGAAACCCATTTGAAAGCTTTGCGCGCGGCGGGCGTCACGCGCTTGTCTTTGGGCGTGCAGGCGTTTGATGATGGCGCTTTGAAATTTCTTGGCCGCACCCATTCGGCGCAAGATGCCCGTGTGGCTTTCGAGGCGGCGCAGCGCATTTTCCCGCGCGCCTCCTTTGACCTTATCTATGCGCGCCCCAACCAAACGCCCGACGCTTGGGCAAGCGAGCTGTCGGCCGCTTTGGCTTTGACCCCGCAACATATGTCGCTCTATCAGCTGACCATTGAAGCCGACACGCCGTTTTACAAACACCAAGCGGCGGGAAAATTAATCTTGCCCGACGAAGATGCATCGGCCGATATGTATGAGATAACGCAAAGCCTGTGCGCCAGTGCGGGTCTGCCGGCCTATGAAATTTCCAATCACGCGGCCGAAGGCCATGCCTGTCGCCATAATGTTGCCAGTTGGCAGGGCGGCGATTATTTGGGCATTGGGCCTGGCGCGCATGGCCGCGTCAGCTGTCTCGAAAAAGGCGCTCGCCTGTCGAGCGTGGCGCATCGCTCGCCGAGCGAATGGCTGGCGCAAGTGGAAACCGATGGCCATGGCTGGGCGGAGCTTCACCCGCTGGATGGCGAGAGCGTGGAAATGGAAGCCGTGCTTTTGGGTTTGCGTTTGGTCGAGGGGGTCGGCTTAGACGCGCTGGCGGAGCGCGGCGTGCATCTCGAGGCGGCGCGGTTGGCAGATTTGCGCGCGGCGGGGCTTTTGTCTGCAGACACCTCGCGCTTGCAAGCCAGCCCCGAGGGGCGGCTGGTTTTAGACCATCTTAGTGGGCGGCTTCTGGCGTAGCTTGTCTGTCTCGCGCGCGCGATGCGTTGCGCAAAGCCTCATCTAGCCCAATCTCTTCGAGCGAGCTTTGAATGGCTGCTTGTTGTTCGGCCTGCAAGGCGGCCAAAGCGATATCGGGATTTTCTCGTTTTAAGGTTTCGGCCAAAGACAAAGCCGAGCCAATGCGGCGGTCGTGTTCGACGAAACTGGCAGGCTCGCGGCTGACAATATTGGACGCGCGCGCGGTAATTTCTTGCACCGCAAGCCCGCGTTCATTGAGGCCGCCTTGGCGCAATCGAACAATCCCATCAATGCCCTGAAAGCCATTGGCATTGGTTAGCATTTGCGGGGCGAAGGGCTGGTTCGGGGTAATCGCGGCGAGGCGCGCAGCGAGGCTGACACCATCATAAGCCATCGATGCCAACCGCGGCGGCGCGGCGCCATAGACGCGGTCGTAGCGCGCGGCAAAGCCAGCCCAATTTTTCGGATTGGGCGCCGCATACCAGCCCCCATGCAGGGGCGGTTCTTGCGAGAGGCTGGGGTCATTCCATAACGCCGTGCCGATGAATTTCACCCGTCTTGGATCAATGTCAAAATACGGCAGCAGCGGCGCCAGATTGCGCAAAGCCATACCGCCTTCGGGCATAAACACCACATCATAAGGAATTTCGCCAAGCGTCTCGGTCAGTTTCAACGCCTCATAGGCCGAGACCAATTCGGGGGCGATATTGCCAAGGCCTCTGAACAAAGCCTCGACGTCTAATTCATCGGGCGCGTTTTTGGCAATGGCGCCAGTGGTGGCTCGCGCCAAAACATCGGCGGGCGCGAGCCCGCGTCCTTCGGTAATCAGGCGTGCCATTTCGGCTTTATGCGCGGCGGTGCGCGTGTCGAAATGGGCTAATTTACGAACCGGGTCGAACATGCCTTTGGCATCGGACGGATAGACCTCGGTCTGCACCACCGTGCCGCCAAAGCGGGCGACTTCGCGAAGAAAGCTCTGGTGAATGCGCTCGCCATAGGGGCCTTGCGGCACCAGCGCGCCAAACCGGGTCAGGCCTTGCGCGATGGCTTGCGAGACGATGCGGCTGATATTTTGTTCGGGCAAAAACCCGAGCAACCAAAGATTATTGGTCGCCGCACTGCTGTCATTGGAAAACGCCAAAGCGGGTATCTCGCGACCCGCCAATAGCGGCGCAATGGCTTTTACCGAAGACGCAAAAAGCGGGCCGATAATAATGTCGGTCTCGGCGGCAATGGCGGCTTTGGCGGCTTCGGCCGCGCCGGCGGGCGTGCCTTTCGTGTCGTGGAGGCGCAAAACGAAACTGGTTTTTTGGCCGCGACCGGCGCCAAAAGCGTTTGGCTCGCCGCTTTGGCCAGCATCGAAAAGAGCCAATTGGGCGGCATTATAAAGATGGCCGCTGAGCTGGCGAATGGGGTCGCGCGCATCGCCGATGGGCAGCAAAAGCGAAACCACTACCGCATTGGCATCGCGCTTGGGGGCCGCGGGATAGCGGCTTGTATCGAACTCAATTTTCTCGCGATAGGGCGTTGGCACGGCTTTGGGCGCATATTCAATGGCATTGGGGGCGCTCTCTGAAGACGCCAAATGGGTCTGAGGCGCACCGCCGCAAGCCGCCAGAAACAAAAGGCTGGCGAGGCTAGCGCGGGTAAAAAAACTGGGTCTGCGCGTCATGGCTTTATCCTATGCCGTTTCGGGGTGGCGCTCGCAAAGCGTTCCGTTTTATTCAAAATGCCTCGCGCAAAACCTATCTGTCTCGCGCGCCGAAGTAAAGCCAGCCGAGACCAGCTTTCTGGCTTATCAACCACGCAAATGTGGCAGCAATGGGAACGGATTTTTCTTGCCTTTGCGCGCCGCCTGCGGTTTCTAGAGGCATGACGCAAATTCAACCCGTATCGCTGGCTCCTGGCCTTTATATTGTTGCCACGCCCCTGGGCAATGTGCGCGACATTACTTTGCGCGCGCTCGATGTCTTGGCCTCGGCCGAAGCGATTTTATGCGAGGACACGCGCGTCTCGGGAAAATTGACCAGCCGCTATCAAATCCCCACGCGCCGGATTGCCTATCACGAGCATAATGCCGAAGCCATGCGGCCCAAAATTTTGGCGCGGCTGGAAAAAGGCGAGGCTTTGGCTTTGATTTCGGATGCGGGAACGCCGCTCATTTCCGACCCCGGCATGCCCTTGGTGCGCGCCGCGCGCGAGGCGGGTTATGATGTCTTTACCGTGCCTGGCGCCTCGGCACCCATTGCGGCTTTGTCGATATCGGGCATGGCCACCGACCGCTTTACCTTTGCAGGCTTCTTGCCCACCAAACAGGGCGCGCGCCGCCGCGCTTTGGCCGATTTGGGCAGCCAGTCCGGCACTTTGGCTTTGTTTGAAAGCGCCAAACGTGTGGACGCTTTGATAGACGACATCGAGGCCGAGCTGGGCGCGCGCGATATTTGTGTGGCGCGCGAGCTGACCAAGAAATTCGAAGAATTGATTTTCGGCACGCCCGAAACCTTGCGCGCGATATTTGCCGAGACGCCGCCGCGCGGGGAACTGGTGGTGCTGATTGGTGCGGGCGTCAAAGCCGAATTGGGCGCGGCGGATGTCGACGCCATGTTAGAGGATGCTTTGGCCAGCATGAGCCGTCGCGATGCGGTGCAGGCCGTGGCGGAAATGACGGGTTTGAAACGAAAAGAAATATACGCCCGCGCCTTGTCGCTTGGCGCGCCGATTTCGGGCGACCTAAATAAAAATAACAAAAAGGAACCCGACGATGAGCCAGTCCCGTAAACGCCAATCGGATGCCGCGGGGCGGCGCGCCGAATTTTGCGGCTCGCTGGTGTTGCGGCTCAAAGGCTATCAAATTTTGCGCCGCAATTATCGTGTGGCCGTGGGCGAGATTGACGTGATTGCGCGGCGCGGAAAAACCTTGGCTTTTGTTGAAGTGAAATATCGCGCCGAGATAAGCGCCGCTCAAATTGCCGTTGGCGAGGCGCAATGGCGGCGCATCGAGCGCGCCGCCAGTAGTTTTGTCGGCAGCCATCGCACCTTGCAAGATAAGCTTTGGCGTTTTGATATTATCGCTTGTGCGCCGCGCGCATGGCCCAAACATATTGAAGATGCATGGCGCCCGCGCTAAACATAAAGCGCACGCGCGCGTTTGGTTTGAGGAGCCGTTTATGGCACAGGGAAAAACATTGAAAATTGGCGTCCAAATGGACCCGATTGGCGATATTGATATTGTCGGCGACACCAGCTTTGCTTTGGCTTTAGAGGCGCAAAGCCGCGGCCATTCGCTGTTTTATTATGAGCCCGACCGCCTAAGCATGCGCGATGGTCTGGTAAGCGCGGCCATTCAGAGTTTGCAACTGGCCGATGTTGCCGGCGCGCATTTCGAGTTGGGCGCGCCCGTGGTGACGGATTTGCGCGAGCTGGATGTCATTTTAATGCGCCAAGACCCGCCCTTCGATATGCATTATATTTCGGCCACGCATTTTCTCGAGCGATTGCAGCCCGATGTTTTGGTGGTCAATGATCCGGCTTCGGTTCGCAATGCGCCGGAGAAAATTTTCCCCGTCGAATTTGAGGGGCTTTTGCCGCCAACGTTAATGACCCGCGACCGCGCCGCTTTAGAAGCGTTTCGAGCCGAGTTCGGCGATGTGATTTTAAAGCCACTCTTTGGCAATGGTGGCGCGGGCGTGTTTCGGTTGCGCAAAGAAGATGAAAACTTCGGCTCGATGGTCGACATGTTTATGGCCGAGCGCGAACCGATTATCGCGCAGCAATATTTGCCCGATGTTCGCGCCGGCGATAAGCGGGTGATTTTGGTCGAGGGCGAAGCGGTCGGTGCGCTCAATCGCGTGCCAGCCCCGGGGGATGCGCGCGCCAATGTGCATGTCGGCGGCACGCCGGAAGCGGCGGGTCTGAGCGAGCGCGACTATGAAATCGCGGCGCAAATCGGCCCTCGGCTGAAGCAGATGGGGATTATTTTTGCGGGCATTGATATTATCGGCGATTATTTGACTGAAATTAACGTCACCTCGCCGACTTGCGTGCGCGAGATTAAGGCCTTTGGCGGGCCGGATATTGCCGCGATGATTTTGGATGCGATTGAAGCGCGTATTGCGCGTTAGGCGCTCCTAATTGGCTTTTTTGTAAATTTCTTGGCGCTCGAGCGAGGCGATGGAAATCGTGCGAACCCGCCCCGTGGCCTCATTGGTTAGGCGCGCGTGGGGCAGCTCGTTAAAAGTCGTTAAAGCCGAAACCGTCCATTGGCTTTGCACATTCTCTTGGCTCGCGCTAGGCAGCTCTCCCAAGGATATGGACATTCTTTTCTTGTTGACCGACGCTTCGATGAACACATCTCCCGGCTGCACGCTGACACGTCTTGATCTAAACATAACTCAACCTCACACTCCGTTTATTTACACCTGCAATTTGCATCACGCAAGGCTTGGCTTGTGAGCGGCAGGTTTATTCCCTAAGCTTGGTTTCATCTTTGACCCATAAAAAGAAAAAAACATGGTTGCTCATATAAAGACAATTGCCTTTCAAGGCGACGAAGCTTTGCCGATTGATGTGCAAGTGCATTTGGCGCCCGGTCAAAATGCTTTCACAGTGGTTGGCCTGCCCGATAAATCGGTGGCGGAAAGCCGCGAGCGAGTGCGCGCCGCCCTCAGTGCCATGGGGTTGGCTTTGCCCTATGACCGCATCACCATCAACTTATCGCCCGCCGATCTGCCCAAAGAAGGCAGCCATTATGATATGCCGATTGCCCTTGGTTTGCTGGTCGCCATGGGGGTGTTGCCGCAAGACCACATCCTCGATTTTTATGTCATGGGCGAGCTGGGGTTAGATGGCGCCTGCATCGGCGTGCCAGGCGCTTTGCCTGCCGCCATGGCTACCCTCGAGTTGGGTCTGGGGCTTATTTGCCCCGCGCAATGTGGGCCCGAAGCGGCTTGGTCGGGTCTGGCCGCGCCCGATAAGCCGGGCATATTGGCGGCCGCGCATTTGCTGGAGGTGCTCAATCATTTGCGCGGCACGCAGCTTTTGCACCCGCCCAAAATAGACCGCCAAACGCGTCCCCCAAAACATCCCGATATGGCCGATGTGCGCGGCCAACCGCAAGCTCGACTGGCTTTGGAAGTGGCGGCTTCGGGCGGGCATAACCTGTTGATGAACGGCCCACCAGGGGCTGGCAAATCGATGTTGGCCGCGCGCTTGCCCGGCCTCTTGCCAGAATTGCAATCGCGCGAACGCCTTGAGGTGTCGGTTATCGAAAGCCTGTCGAGCCCGCGCGGTGGCATTCGCTTGGCCGACCAACGCCCGTTTCGGGCGCCGCATAATTCGGCCAGTATGGCGGCGCTCATCGGCGGCGGCCGCCAAGCCAAACCGGGCGAAATATCTTTGGCGCATTGCGGGGTTTTATTTCTCGATGAATTGCCTGAGTTCTCGCGCCAAGCGCTCGACGCTTTGCGCCAACCCATCGAGACGGGTCGCGTCGAGGTGGCGCGCGCCGAAGCCCATATTGCCTATAATGCCAATTTTCAATTGATTGGCGCCATGAACCCGTGTCGCTGTGGCCATGCGGATGACCCCGACCTTGCTTGCCATCGTTTGCCCCTATGTCGGCAAGAATATCTGAGCAAAATTTCAGGCCCTTTGTTCGACCGGTTTGATATTCGCATCGACGTGCCGCCGGTGGCTTTATCGAGCATGATGAGCGAAGAAAAAGGCGAGCCGAGCGCGGCGATTGTCGAGCGGGTCACGGCGGCGCAAAACCGACAATATGCGCGCCAAGACTGTTTGAACGTGCGCCTCGATGGCGACCGTTTGCGCGAGCTGGCCAGTCCAGATGCGGCGGGTCAAAAACTACTCGATGCGATTATTGAAGATGGTCGGATGACCGCGCGCGGTTTCAACCGCGTGTTGCGGGTGGCGCGCACGCTGGCCGATTTGCAAGCGCGCGATATCTCGGGCGTCACCGATATCGCCACCGCCTTGACGTGGCGCGGCGTTTCGCTGTCGTGACGCGTGGCTAGATTTTTTCCAACCCATAGCCAGCAATTGCGGCCATGTTCAAAACTTCCGTCGAGGTCGCGCCAATCCGTGCGATTTGCACCGGATGCTCGAGGCCTACCAAAATCGGGCCAATCAACGTAGCGCCGCCTAGCTCTTCCAACATTTTGGTCGAGATAGAGGCCGAGTGAATGGCCGGCATAACCAAAACATTGGCTGGCTCGCTTAGGCGGTTGAACGGATAGCGCATCATGGCTTCGCGGTTCAAGGCGACATCGGCCGCCATTTCGCCTTCATATTCAAAGTCGACTTTGCGCTCATCGAGCAAGCGAACGGCTTCGCGCACATAGACCGAGCGGTCGCCTTCGGGGTGGCCGAAAGTCGAATAGGCCAACATGGCGACGCGTGGCTCATGGCCGAGCGCGCGCGCGGTGGCGGCGGTTTGCGTGGCAATATCGGCCAGCTCTTCGCTGCTTGGCATATCGATAACATTGGTATCCGACACGAGAACGGTGCGTCCGCCGCGCGCGATGAGCATGGAAATACCCATGACGCGTTGGTTGGCGCGCGGTTCGATGACTTGGCTAATCTCTTCCAAAATAGAAGAATAAGAGCGCGTGACGCCTGTGACCATGGCATCGCCATCGCCTTGCGCCAGCGCGCAGGCGCCGAAAATATTGCGGTCATTGGCCACCATGCGCTGGCAATCATTATAGAGTTTGCCGTGGCGTTGCAGGCGCGAATATAAGAAGTCCGCATAGGTTTCAATTTTTCCAGACGTGCGCGTGTCGCGAATTTCAATATCGTCGCGTCCCTCAAGCCCCAGTTGAGCCATATTGGCGCGCACAATTTCTTGCGTGCCAACCAGAATAGGCTCGCCCAAGCCACTGTCTTTATAAGCAATGGCGGCGCGGATAACTTGTTCTTGCTCGCCTTCGGCAAAAATCATCCGTTTGGCGTTTTGCTTCGATTTATTCATGATGATTTGCAGCGAGCTGGCCGCCGGATCAAGGCGCGCTTTCAAGCGCTCCTGATAGTTTTCCAAATCCACAATCGGCGCCCGTGCAACGCCGCTATCCATGGCGGCACGCGCCACGGCTGGCGGAATGACGCTGATGAGGCGCGGGTCAAATGGCACAGGGATAATATAGCGCGGGCCAAAACGCGGCCGCTCGCCTTGATAGGCGGCCGCCACTTCATCTGGCACATCTTCGCGCGCCAACATGGCCAGCGCTTCAGCGCAGGCAATTTTCATCTCGTCGTTAATCGTCTTGGCCCGAACATCGAGCGCGCCACGGAAAATATACGGAAAGCCCAAAACATTATTCACTTGGTTGGGATAATCCGAACGACCGGTCGCCATGATGGCGTCATCGCGAATATCGGCGACTTCTTCGGGCGTAATCTCCGGGTCGGGATTGGCCATGGCAAAGATAATCGGATTGGGCGCCATAGCGGCGACCATGTCTTTGGTCACCGCGCCTTTGACCGAGAGGCCGAGGAACACATCGGCATCGGTCATCGCGTCTTCTAGCGAGCGCGATTTCGTATTGACCGCATGGGCAGATTTCCACTGGTTCATACCCTCTTTGCGGCCTTGATAAATCACCCCTTTGGTGTCGCATAGAACGGCATTTTCATGCGGCAGACCCATGGCTTTAATCAGCTCAAGGCAAGCAATGCCAGCCGAGCCCGCGCCATTGACGCAGACTTTAATGTCTTTGATATCGCGCCCTGTCAGGTGCAGCGCATTGATGAGACCGGCGGCGCAAATAATCGCCGTGCCGTGTTGGTCGTCATGGAAGACGGGAATATCCATCAGCTCGCGCAATTGCTGCTCGATGATAAAACAATCGGGCGCCTTAATGTCTTCCAGATTGATACCGCCAAAGCTTGGCCCCAAATGTTTGACCGCATCGACAAAAGCGGTTGGGTCTTCGGTGTCGAGTTCCAAATCAATCGAGTCGACATCGGCAAACCGTTTGAACAAAACCGCCTTGCCTTCCATAACCGGCTTCGAGGCCAGCGCGCCCAAATTGCCCAAACCCAGAATAGCTGTGCCATTGGAGATAACCGCAACCATATTGCCGCGCGAAGTATAATCATAAGACGCGTCAGGGTTGTCTGCGATGGCTTGCACGGGAATGGCCACGCCTGGCGAATAGGCAAGCGAGAGATCGCGTTGCGTTGCCATCGGCTTGGTCGGCGAAATTTCTAATTTGCCGGGCTTGCCACGGGAGTGAAAGCGCAGGGCTTCCGCATCGGTAAAAGTTTTATCTGTATCGGTCATCTTCTATCCACTTTCGCAAGGGTTTCGCTCGTTTTAGGGCTTCTATGGGGCAAAGACAAGGCGAAAGCCGCGGGTATCGCTAGGACGAGGTCAAAAAGGACAAGAAATTCAACAGGTTTTTGCCCGCGCACGCATATCTAGGCTGGTTTGGGGCGCGGGCTTTGCTAAACTAAGCCATGTCTTTGCCTCCAAACTCAACGCCCGATAAGGCTTCTCCTGCCCCGCCAACCCCGATGATGGCGCAATATTTAGAGATAAAAGCCAGTCATCCAGACGCGCTTTTATTCTATCGTATGGGCGATTTCTACGAGCTGTTTTTCGACGATGCGATAGAGGCGGCGCAAGCCCTAGAGATTACCCTGACCCATCGCGGCAAGCATTTGGGCAACAATATCCCGATGTGCGGCGTGCCGTATCATGCCAGCGAGGGCTATTTGCAACGCCTCATTCGGGCGGGCTATCGGGTGGCGATTTGCGAGCAAACCGAAGACCCCGCCGAGGCGAAAAAACGCGGCGCCAAATCTGTGGTGCGGCGCGAAGTGGTGCGTTTGGTAACCGCCGGCACTTTGTCGGAGGACGCGCTGCTGGAGGCGCGGCAAAATAATTTTCTCGCCGCGCCAGTTTGCGTCGGCGCCACGCATTGGGCGATGGCTTGGCTGGATATGTCGACGGGAGAGTTTTGTGTGGCAACGCTCAACCAAGATGATTTGCCCGCAAGCCTTGCGCGCATTGGCCCGCGCGAATTGGTTTGGTCTGCGCATTTGGAGGCGCATCTGGGCGCATCGCTCGACGATAGTATCCGCGATGCGATGATGCGCTCGCCGGTTGCGGATATAAGTTCGCATCAAGCGGTCGATATTTTGACCCAGCGCTTTGGCGCCTCTGTGGTCGATGGGTTGGGCGCGCCCGAAGACAGCGCCGCGCGCGCGGCGCGTCTGGCTTGCGCCACGCTGGTTCATTATCTCGATGCCACGCAATTTGGCCTTCAGGTGAATTTGCAACCGCCGCGCCTAGAGCGCGATACGCATTTAATGGGTATCGATGCCGCCACGCGCACTAATTTAGAGCTAACCCGCACGCTGACCGGCGAGACCAAGGGCAGTCTGCTGGCCAGTATCGACGAGACGGTAACGGCCCCCGGCGCGCGTTTGTTAAGCTCGCGCTTGGCCGCGCCGTTGACCGACCGGCGCGCGATTGAGCAACGGTTGGCGGGGGTCAATGAATTGGCAGGGGCGCATGATTTGCGCGGGGATGTGCGTGCCGCGCTCAAGCCGGTGCCAGATATGGCGCGCGCGCTGTCGCGCCTTGCCATGCAGCGCGGGGGCCCGCGCGATGTTTTGGCTTTGGCCAAAGGGTTGGAAGGCGCGCATCAAATTCAAGCGCTCTTGCTGGAGGCTTCGGTTGAGGCGCGCGAATTGCAAACCCAAAGCGAGCAATTATCCGTGGCCGAGCCGCAGGTGTCGGCTTTGCGCGAGCTATTGGCCACTAGTTTGGAAGCGCAGCCGCCGATGCTGGCGCGCGATGGCGGCTTTGTAAAATCGGGCTATCACGAGGGGCTGGATGAGGCGCGCCGATTGCGCGATGAGGGACGCCGCGTCATCGCCGCCTTGCAGCAAGAATATGCCGATGAGACGGGCATTAAGGCGCTGAAAGTCAAACATAATGGCGTGCTGGGCTATCATATTGATGTGCCAGCCGCACATGGCGATACCTTAATGGCGCCGCCGTTTAACGAACAATTTATCCATCGCCAAACCTTGGCCAGTTCGGTGCGGTTCTCGACCCAAAGGCTGGCCGATTTGGCGGGCGATATTTCGCGCGCGGGCGAAACGGCTTTGGCTTTGGAGCTGGAAATATTCGCGCAAATTTGCACCGCTTGTTTGGAGGCCAGTGCCGCGCTAGAGGCGCGCGCGCAAAGTCTGGCGGTGCTGGATGTCACCGCCGCGCTGGCTGAATTGGCGGTCACGCGAAATTGGAACGCGCCATTGCTTTTCGAGGACACACGCTTTCGCATTGAGGGGGGGCGTCATCCGGTCGTCGAAGCGGCGCTGCGCCAAGAGGCCAAAAGTTTCATCGCCAATTCCTGCACGCTCGATGCCAGCGCTGAAACCGCGCCGCGCCTAACGCTGCTGACCGGCCCCAATATGGCGGGTAAATCGACTTATTTGCGCCAAAACGCGCTGATTGCCATTCTCGCGCAAATGGGCAGTTTTGTGCCAGCCGCAGAAGCTGAAATAGGCTTGGTCGACCGCGTCTTCTCGCGCGTTGGCGCGGCCGATGATTTGGCGCGCGGGCGTTCGACTTTCATGGTCGAGATGGTCGAGACGGCGGCGATTTTAACCCAAAGCGGCCCGCGCGCTTTGGTCATTCTGGATGAGATTGGCCGTGGCACGGCAACGTTTGATGGCCTGTCGATTGCTTGGGCGGCGGTAGAATATTTGCACGACCAAGTGGGCTGTCGCGCTTTATTCGCCACCCATTACCATGAGCTGACGGCGCTGCAAGAGCGCCTCGATGGCTTGGCCAATACGTCCATGCAAGTGCGCGAACATGATGGCAGCTTGGTATTTCTGCACGAAGTTGGCGCCGGCGCGGCGGACCGGTCTTACGGCATTCATGTCGCCGAATTGGCCGGATTGCCCGATGCGGTGACCGAGCGCGCCCGACAAGTTTTGGCGCAATTGGAAGACAGCAAAGAAGCCGAAGGCGCCACGCCGATGCTGGATAATCTGCCGCTATTTGCCAGCCCCCCCACGGCGGAGAAAGCGCGCGCGAAAGACAATCCGGTTTGGCAAGCGTTGGAGACGCTCGACCCCGATAGGCTAAGCCCGCGCGAGGCGCTTGATTATGTCTATCATTTGCACGCGCTTAAAGCGGCGTCCGACAAGGAAAAGCCTTAGAGGGTTTGCTCTTGTAAGGCGCCATGCTTTGGCCGCAAAATATGCTATAACCACACCCAAGGAGTTTCATGGACGTGTCTGAGCGGATATCTATCAAAAGTCCAAAAGCGGGGGCGCGGCGCGCCGACTTGCTGGCGCGTTTGCGCGCCACCGCCAAATCGCATGCGGGACAAGACGCTAAATTACGCGCCGCCGTTTTGGCCGAAATGCGCGATAGCCTCGCCCAAGGGCGCACCGAAGCGCGCGCGCAGTTAGAGGCTAAAAAATTCAAAGGCGCCAAATGCGCCGAGTTTCTCTCCAGCCTGCAAGATGATTTATTGTGCGCGCTGGCTGAATTTGTCGAGACGGATATTCTTTATTTATCCAATCCCACGGATGCCGAAAAAGTCACCATGGTGGCCGTGGGCGGCTATGGACGCGGGCGTTTGGCGCCGGGTTCGGATATCGACCTGCTGTTTTTACTGCCCTATAAACGCACCGCCGCCAGCGAGAGTTTTGTCGAATATGTGCTGTATATGTTGTGGGATATGGGGCTGAAAGTCGGCCATGCCACACGCTCCATCACCGATTGCGTCACCCAGGCGCAAAACGATATGACCATTCGCACCTCTATGTTGGAAAGCCGTTTTTTGTGGGGCGCGGCGAGCCTTTATGCCGATTTTCGCGAAACTTTCGCGCAGAAAATTATGCGCGGCACGGCCAGCGAATTCGTGACCGCCAAATTGGACGAGCGGGACGCGCGCCACGAACGCGCTGGCCGATCGCGCTATCTGGTAGAGCCGAATTTAAAAGAAAGCAAAGGCGGTTTGCGCGATTTGAACACGTTGTTTTGGATTGCCCGCTACAGCTATCAAGTCGAGGCATTGGATGCGCTGGTCGACCTCAAGGTGCTGACCGCGGACGAGCTGAAACTATTTCGCAAATGCGATGCGTTTTTATGGCAAGTGCGGTGCCATTTGCATTTCAACACGGGCCGCGCCGAAGAGCGTTTGAGCTTTGATGTGCAAAAATCTCTGGCCGAACATTTTTATCCAATGAAGCAAGCCAAAGAAGGGGCGGCGGGGATGAAGCCGGTGGAGAAATTCATGCGGCGTTATTTTTTGGTCGCCAAAAGCATCGGCGATTTGACCGCGATTTTTTGTGCCTCGCTGGAAGAAAGCCAAAACAAGCCGCGCGCTTTGCAACGCCTGCCAGCTTTGTTTCGCCGCCAAAAACAAGTCGCGGGCTTTACCATTGGCACCAGTCGGCTGCAAATGGCGCAAGCCGATTGCTTTGAAAAAGATCCGGTAAATCTCATTCGGGTGTTTTATTTGGCCGACCGCTATGGGCTGGATATTCATCCCGGTACGTTGCGGGTCATCACGCAATCGACGGGTCTGGTCAATACGGCTTTGCGCAGTGATGTAGAAGCCAACCGACTTTTTTTGAATATTCTAACATCGAAAAAAGACCCCGAGCGGAGCCTGCGGCGGATGAATGAGGCAGGTGTTTTGGGGCGTTTCGTGCCAGACTTCGGGCGCATTGTCGCGCTCATGCAGTTTAATATGTATCACCATTATACGGCCGATGAGCATTTGCTGCGCGCCATTGGCCTGTTGCGCGAAATTGAAAGCGGCGCGCAAGCCGAGGCGCATCCAGAAACCCATCGCTTGTTGAGCGAGGGGCGGATCAATCGGCGGGTGATTTATCTGGCAACGCTTTTACACGATATCGCCAAGGGACGCCCCGAAGACCACAGCGTGGCGGGCGCGCGCATTGCGCGAAAACTCGGCCCCCAATTGGGCTTCACCAAAGCGGAAACCGCGCTAACCGAATGGCTGGTGCGCGAACATTTGGTGATGAGCGATGTGGCGCAAAGGCGCGATTTATCCGACCCGCGCACCATCTCGGATTTCGCCCAAGCGGTGCAGACTATGGAGCGGTTAGACCATTTATATGTGCTTACCGAGGTGGATATAAAAGCTGTCGGGCCGGGCACATTTACCGGTTGGAAATCGCAATTATTGCGCGAGCTATATCAAGAGACCTGCGCGACGTTTAATTCCGTGGCCGCTTTTGTGGCGCGCGACGAGCGGGTCGAGGGCGCGAAAAATGCTTTCGTTCAAGGACTGCGCCTCGATTGGTCGAAGGCCAAGATTAACCAATATCTCAAACGCCAATCCGATGCCTATTGGCTCAATTTCGCCCAAGAGGTGCAATGGCGCCACGCCGCCATGATGGACGATATGGTGAGCCAAACCGGCGAGGCCAGTTTGGCGCTCGACATTAGCGCCGATGTCTTGCGCGATTGCTCGGAAGTGACGCTGATTTGCCAAGACCACCCTGGTCTGTTTGCGCGCCTTTCGGGCGCTTGTGCGGTGGCGGGGTTGAGCATTTATGATGCGCGCATCACCACCACCAATGATGGCATGGCGGTGGATACTTTACATGTCGGCCATTCGGAAAACCCCGGCCCCCTCGATGCCCAGCAAGTGGCGCGCGTGCGCGAGACCATTGGCACTGTTTTATCGGGCGAGCTGCGCGTGCCAGAACGCCTCGAGCGCGTGGCCACGGGCAAGCAAATCGAAGCCTTTGACATCACCCCGCAAGTGAAGCTGGATAATAATCTATCCGATGAAGCCAGCGTTATTGAAGTCAGTGGGCTGGACCGGCCAGGGCTTTTATATGCGCTGGTGCGCGAGCTTTATAATCTCAATGTCTCGGTTTTGGCGTCGCGGGTTGCAACGTTTGGCGAGCGGGCGGTCGATGTGTTTTATGTCACCAATCTGACGGGCGGCAAAATCACCCGCAAGGCGCGCCAAACCCAAGTTAGCGAGGCGCTGCTCGGCGTGATTGATAATCCGGTCGAAGCGGCGCGCCCCCGCAGCAAAAAGAAACCCAAAGCCGCATGACCCAAAGCCGCGCCAAATCCCTTCTCTCCAATGCAAGCCTTGTGGGCGGCGCAACGCTGGCCAGTCGGGTGACGGGCTTTGGTCGGGATATATTTTTAGCCGCGCTTTTGGGGGCGGGGCCTTTGGCCGAGATTTTTGTTATCGCCTTTCGCTTGCCGAATTTATTCCGCCGCCTATTTGCCGAGGGCGCGTTTAGTGCCGCTTTCGTGCCGCTGTTTACCCAGCGTTTCGAGCGCGAAGGCGAGGCCTCGGCGCTGGCTTTTGCGGGGCAGATTTTATCGGTGCTGTTGGCGGCGCTTTGCGGATTTACTTTATTGGCGCAGATTTTCATGCCGAGTTTGGTTTTGGCCTTGGCGCAAGGCTTTAGCGGCGATGCGGCGAAATTCGAGGCGGCGGTGCATTATGCGCGGATTAGTTTTCCCTATCTTATTTTCATGTCGCTGCTGTCTTTATTCGCGGCCATGTTGAATGCCACGGGTCGGTTTTTCGCGGCCGCTTTTGCGCCTATTTTATTAAACCTTGTGCTTATTGGCGCCATGGCTTTGGCGATAGCGCGACAAGGTGCGCCCTTGGATTATATTATTTGGGGGGTGGCTTTGGCGGGGCTAGTGCAATTTTTTTTCGTCTTTATGGCGGCTTGGCGCGCGCGCTTGCGGGTTGCTTTGGTAGCCCCCAAACTCACGCCAGAGGTCAAAAGCGTTTGGCTATTGGCCGTGCCGGGCATTTTGGCTGCGGGCATTGGCCAAATTAATCTGCTGGTCGGCACCTCCATTGCCACGGGGCAGGCGGGGGCTGCGGCTTGGCTTTATTATGCCGATAGGCTGTATCAATTGCCGATGGGCGTCATTGGGGTTGCCTTGTCGGTGGCGCTTTTGCCCGAGCTATCGCGCCGCTTGGCGGCCAAGCAAGAAGGCCAAGCACAAGAGGCGCAAAGCATGGCGGTTTTGGCGGCTGGGTTTTTAACCCTGCCCGCCGCGGCAGGTCTGTTTGCTTTGGCCGCCCCGATTATCTCGCTATTGTTTGAGCGCGGCGCTTTTAGCGCGCAAGACACCGCCATCACGGCGCGGCTTTTGCAGGCTTTTTGTTTGGGACTGCCCGCCTTTGTTTTTATCAAAGCTTTGCAGCCGTCCTTTTTTGCCCGCCAAGATACGCGCGCGCCATTCATCGATGGCGCCATCGGCGTGGCGGTGAACCTTTCTTTGTCCCTGACTTTCTTTCCAATCTATGGCGCGCTGGCCATTGCTTTGGCGACGGTGGCGGCTGGTTATGTGACGCTGATTTTGATGTTGGTGCGCCTGGCCAAACGCGATGTCTGGCAGCTGCGCGGCCGCACACGCGCGCGCTTGCTGGCGCAAACCATCGCGGCATTGGGAATGGGATGGGGGCTGATGCAGGCGAGCCGAATGGTGCCGCCGCAACCCGACACGCTTAGGGTTTGGATGGTTTGCATGATTGCTTTGGGCGGTTTGGGCTTTGTCTTGGCGGCTTTGGTTTTAGGCGGCGTGCCGCGCCAAACCGTGGCGGCGGCTTTGGCCCGCTTGCGCCGACGCCAGCGATAAGCGATAAGGCTTGAAACAGGAGTTGATTATGACCGCACGGGTTCTTTCTGGCGTCCAGCCAACGGGCAATTTGCATCTGGGGAATTACCTCGGGGCCATCCGTAATTTTGTGGGGCTTCAAGAGACGCATGAGTGTCTTTATTGCGTGGTCGATATGCACGCCATCACCGTGTTCCAAGACCCCAAAGAATTGGCCGCCAATACGCGCGAAGTCGCCGCCGCTTTTATTGCTGCTGGCGTCGACCCGAAAAACCATATTGTGTTCAACCAAGCCCAAGTGGCGCAGCACGCCGAGCTGGCTTGGGTGTTAAATTGCGTCTCGCGCATGGGCTGGCTCAACCGGATGACGCAGTTCAAGGAGAAGGCGGGCAAAGACCGCGAAAAAGCTTCCGTGGGGCTATATGTCTATCCCAATTTAATGGCCGCCGATATTCTGCTCTATAAAGCCACTCATGTGCCGGTCGGGGAAGACCAAAAGCAGCATCTCGAATTGGCGCGCGATATTGCACAAAAATTCAATCATGATTTTAACGCCGAAGGCTTTTTCCCCCAGCCTGAGCCGCTCATTCAAGGCCCCGCCACGCGGGTGATGAGCCTGCGCGATGGCACGAAAAAAATGTCGAAATCAGACCCATCCGATTTATCACGCATCACCATGCTCGATGGGCCCGACGAGATTGCCAAGAAAATTCGCAAAGCCAAAACCGATACGCAGGCCCTGCCCGAAACCAAAGAGCAATTGGAAGGGCGCCCCGAGGCGGCCAATCTTTTGGGCATTTATGCGGCGCTGGCCGATGTGCCTTTAGAGGCGGCGATGGCGCAATTTGCGGGGTCGCAGTTTTCTAATTTGAAAGAACAATTGGCCGAAGTCGCGATCGAAAAAATCGGGCCGATTGGCGAGGAAATGAAACGCCTGACGCAAGACCCCGCGACGGTGGACGCCATATTGGCCGATGGCGCCGAACGCGCGCGCGCCATTGCCGAGCCGATTATGGAGCAAGTGCGCCAAAAAGTCGGCTTCCTCGGCGGCTAATCGCCAGCTCTTCGCCACCTCTATGGCGCCGAGCATTCTTGCTTGTTTTCCCAAAGCCAAACTGGCAGCATTGCGCCATGGATATTCATCAGCATTTACAGCGCAAGTTTTTGGTTGTCGTGGACGGCTCTGCCGAAGGCCATGCGGCTTTGCGTTTTGCGGCGCGGCGCGCCCACGGCACGGGCGGCAAAGTCTCGCTGCTCTTGGTCATTGAACCCGAAAGCCACGAACATTGGCTCGGCGTTGGCTCTTTGATGAAAGAAGAAGCCCAAACCGAAGCCGAGAAAGTTCTGGCCGAATGCGCCAGCCTCGTGGAAATGCTGGGCGGCGAACGCCCCGTCACACATATTCGCCATGGCCCTTTGGCCGAAGAAATCGGCACGCTTATCGAAGAAGACCGCACCATCTCGACTTTGGTTCTCGCCGCCGCTGTCGACAATAATGGCCCCGGCCCCTTGGTTTCGGCGATTGGCTCTGGTAAATCTGGGTTTCATTTGCCTGTCACCATTGTGCCGGGCGATTTATCCGATGATGAAATTGATGGCTTAACTTAGAGCCCTTAAGGAAGCGCGTATGTCTGTGAATGAGATTATCACCATTAAGGTCACGCTGACGGCAATCCCTGTATTTTTCCTTGCCATTGGGCTGGAAATTCTGGCGGTTCGGTTTTTGCGCCAGCGCGGCAGTTTGAATGCCAAGGATGATGCGGTCAGTATTTTCATGGGACTTTTCTCGGTGCTGACCAATGGCGCGGCGGCGTTTTTAACGCTGGGCATGTTGCTTTGGGCGCAGCAATATCAGCTGACGGTTCTGCCGATGACGTTTGCTGTTTTGGTCGCCTGTTTCGTGTTGGATGATTTGCGCTATTATGTGCATCACCGCATTGCGCATCGCTGCCGCTGGCCTTGGGCGATGCATATTATTCATCACTCCAGCCAGCGTTTCTCGCTCGCCGTGGCGCTTCGCCAAGGTTGGACGAAGCACTTTACCGGCACGACATTTTTAAAAATTCCGCTGGTGCTTATCGGCTTTGATCCGCTGATGGTGGTTTTTTGTGGCGCGTTAAATGCGGTGTATCAGTTTTTTCTGCACACAGAATCTGTCGATAAAATGCCGCGCTGGTTTGAAGCGATTTTCAATACCCCCTCGCATCACCGCGCGCATCACGGCAAAAACCCACAGTATTTAGATAGTAATTATGCTGGCACGCTGATTATTTGGGACAAGATGTTTGGAACTTTCGCGGCCGAGGATGCCAAAGACCGTCCTAATTATGGGCTGGTGAAAGATTTGGAAACCTATAATCCGTTCCGCATTTTCGCCCATGAATATATTGGCATCGTCAAAGATATCGCAACGCGCGGGCTGAGTTGGAAACAACGCGTTTTGTATATCCTTGCCCCGCCCGGTTGGAGCCATGACGGCTCGCGGCTTAGCTCGGAAGATATTAAGCGGGCGGCAGGGGTTCTCGACGCGCCAAAGTCGATGCCAGCGGGAGAATAACCCATGGCGCATTATGCAGTTTCCGAATTTCTAATTGTGCTGGCCGCTCTTTGGGGTGCCAATCGCTTGGTGGCAAACGCGCGCACGACGGCCGCTTTTGGGCTTTTGCTATTTGGCGCGGCGGCCGCCATTGGTGTGGTGCGCTTTCCACTCGACTTGATAGAGCAATGGGCGGATATGCATCGCTTTGCTGGCACGATGGGGGGGCTTTTGGCGATGATGGCTTTGGCGCATCAAATCTTGCGGACGCAAACCACGCGCCCTGCGCAGAATGCGTCTAGGGTGCATATGGCTTTGGCCGCGCTTGGCCTTGGGTTGGCTCTGGCTCAACCGCAGTTGCGGGTGCTGTTATTTTTACTTTGGTCGCTGGGCTTTATTTATCTGGCGGCACGCTATACGCCGCAACGCCTTGCGCCCGCTTGGGCCAAAGCGGGGGTGGCGGGTTTCATGTTGCTTAATGTGATTGTGGTTCGCCAATCGCCCTATCTCGATGCGGCGGTGAGCTGGCATATTTTCCATGTGCTGGTGGCCGTTTGGATGCTCGCCGTGACATGGCTTTTGACGCCATCGACGGGCGCCAAGGCGAAAGGCTAAAAGCTAGGCCTCGTTTTTTGTCTCTAGATTGGCTATATAACAAGAAGACTTTAGAGGAATTTGATCCATGTTTATTCAAACCGAAGACACGCCCAATCCAGCCACGCTGAAATTTTTGCCTGGTCGCGAAGTTATGGGCGATAAGCCACCGGCGGATTTTCCCAATGCCGATGCGGCGCAAGCCTCGCCTTTGGCGGCGGCGCTATTTGCCATTGAAGAGGTAAGCGCAGTGTTTTTTGGCGCCGACTTTATTGCTGTGTCGAAAGCGGGCGGCGAATGGCAGCATGTGAAAGCGGCTATTTTGCAGGTGATTATGGAACATTTCGTCGCGGAAAAACCCTTGATGCTGAACGATACTGTCAGCGCGCAAGTGGAAGACGACGGCGAGAACGGCGAGATTATTGCGGCGATTAAACAAATTCTCGACACGCGGGTTCGCCCGGCGGTGGCGCAAGATGGCGGCGATATTGTGTTTCACGGCTATGAAGATGGCGTGGTGAGCTTACACATGCGCGGCGCTTGCGCGGGCTGTCCGTCGGCTTCGGCGACGCTCAAACAGGGCGTGGAAAATCTGCTGAAACATTTCATCCCATCGGTCACGGAAGTGCGCGCGGTTATCTAACCTAGGATTTGTCATGAGCCCCCTTATTCTCGCTTGCGATACCACGCAGGGCGCTTGCTCCGCCGCCCTTTATCAGGCGAGCGACAAAGGCGCGGTGTTGGCCAGCGAGATTTTGCCCATGACCAAAGGCCACGCCGAAGCCCTATTGCCCATGCTTGCGCGGATTTGCGCCACAGCCGAGATTGATATGGGCGACATAGATCGTTTGGCGGTCACCCATGGCCCCGGCACATTCACCGGCGTTCGTGTGGGGCTGTCGGCCATGCGCGGCTTGTCTTTGGCTTTGGCCATTCCGTTGAAAGCCTATGGCACGCTGGAAGTTATGGCGCAGGCTAGTGCGGCAGACGGGGCGCTGATTGTGGCGGTCGATGCGCGCCGCTCGGTGTTTTATGCGCAGAGTTTCGATGCCGATAAAACCCCCCTCACGCCGCCCCAAGCGCTCTCGGGCGAGCAAGTATTCGCGCTGGTCGAAGCGGGCGATGTAAGCTTGATGGGCAGCGGGGCGGGGCTTTTACTGGAGACCGCAAGTAGCCGCTTTTCTGTAGAAAAGGCGCCTGATTATCCCCAAGCGGAGGTCTTGGCCGGGCTGGCTGCGCGCGATTTGAGCTGGCCAGAGTATGACGCTTCGGCGCGCCCTCCCGAGCCGCTTTATTTGCGCGCGCCGGATGCGGTTCTGCCCAATCGCGAAAAATTTCCAGCCCGCGCGCCTTCGCCTGTATCCGACACATGAGTTTCGCCATCACGCCTTTGCAAGATGCGGTGCATTTGGCTGGCTTGCATGAAAGCGCGTTTTCGCCCGCCATTGGGGCGGCTTGGGACGCGCCCGCCTTTGCCGCTCTTTTGCGCCAAGACAGCGTGCGCGCCTTTGGCACGGCGGCGGGGTTTATTTTGCTGCAAAGCGTGGCCGAAGAAGCCGAGATTTTAACTCTGGCCGTGCATCCCAAAGCGCGCCGCTCTGGTTTGGCGCGGGCGCTGATTGAGCAGGCGCAAGACACCCTATCGGTGGCGCGGGTATTTTTGGAAGTGGCAGAAGATAATGCGCCCGCGCGCGCGCTTTATGCGGCTTGCGGGTTTATCGAGACGGGGCGAAGGTCGGCCTATTACAAACGCCCCGATGGCTCGCGCGTCGATGCGCTTCTCTTGCAGCGTCAAGCGGGGGAAAATCTGCCAAAATAAACGAGGCGTGATTTTTCTCGGCGATTATGATATGAAATCGTCCATGACTAAGTCCGCGACCCCACCGATGGATATTGAAGCGCTTGCTACTCAGGCGGGCATGCGCATGACCGACCAACGTCGGGTGATTGCCAGTGTCTTGTCGCAAGCCGACGACCACCCCGATGTCGAAGAAGTCTACCGCCGCGCTTCCGAGCGCGATGCCGGCATTTCCATTGCCACGGTCTATCGCACCGTGCGCCTTTTCGAAGAGGCGGGCATTCTCACGCGCCATGATTTTGGCGATGGCCGCGCGCGCTATGAGCCTGTGGCCGATGACCACCATGACCATTTGATCGATATTCAAAGCGGCAAAGTCATTGAATTCACCAATGAAGAGATTGAGCGGTTGCAGGCCGAAGTGGCCAAAAAGCTTGGCTATAAATTGGTCGACCATCGCCTCGAGCTTTATGGTGTGCCGCTTGAGAAAGCGCCGAAAAAATAAACTAGCTGGCTTCAGAGATGCAGATATTTACCGTGATTGGCCGCGCCATTTTATTGCTTTTGGCCTTGCTGGTTTTCGTGCCGCCGCAAGTTCTGGTGCTATTGGTTTTTCGCTGGCTCCCCAAACCCCTATCGCGCGTCTGGCCGATTATCCCGCTTTGGTTTTTTCGCAGCTTGTTAAAAATCTTTGGCGTGCGGTTGAAAATAACAGGCGCCCTGCCGCAAGCTGGCACCCTATTGGTGGCCAATCATATTTCTTGGTTTGATATTCTGGCCATTGGCGCCATCACGCCCCTGTCTTTTATTGCCAAAAGCGATGTCAAAGGCTGGCCGCTTTTGGGGTGGCTGTCTGGTTTGCAGCGCACGGTTTATGTCGACCGGCGGCGCGGGCGGCACAATAAAACCGATGGCGATGCGCTAACCGGGCGATTGGTGGCGGGCGACACAATGGTGATTTTCGCCGAAGGCACAAACTCCGATGGGCTGAAAGTTCTGCCATTTAAATCCACTTTATTTGCCGGTCTGGAGCGCCTCGCCAAATCCGATAAAGCCGATGCGGGGCGCCCTCCGGTTCAGGCCATGACGATTGCCTATCGCCGCCTGCACGATATGGCGATGGGGCGGCGTCAACGCATGGCCTATGCGTGGCTTGGCGATATGGGGCTGGCCTCGCATTTTCTGTTCATGATGGCCTCGGACCCGATTACTTTTGAGGTGATATTTCACGAGCCACTGCCCGATGCGAGGAAAAGCCAGCGCAAAGAAATGGCGCGCTGTCTGCACGCCCAAGTGGCGGGCGGGCTGGAAGATATGTCTTATGGCAGGCCAGTTCCGCGCCCTGCCGAACCATGCCGAGCTGAGCCGAGCTGAGCTGATGACGGCTCGGCTTGCGCAGGCGCCGCAAAAGCGCTAAGGCCAAAGCATGAACGACACGCATAAAAACAAGGGTGCCAATGATAAGGGTGCCAATGACAAGTCTTGTTATATCAAGACCTTTGGCTGCCAGATGAACGTCTATGATAGCCAGCGCATGGCTGAGGCTTTGGTCGAGGCCGGCTATCGGGCGGTCGATACACCAGATGACGCGGATATGATTATTTTAAACACGTGTCATATCCGCGAGAGAGCGGCCGAGAAAGTCTATCATGAGCTGGGTCGTTTGCGTCCGCTGAAGCAACGCAATAAAAACATCGTTATTGGGGTCGCTGGCTGCGTGGCGCAAGCCGAAGGCGCGGAAATTATTTCGCGCGCGCCGATGGTCGATATGGTGTTCGGCCCGCAAACGTTTCAGCAATTGCCCGCCATGCTCGACGAAGTGAGCCAGACCCGATCGCAGGGGCGCAAAGCCAGATTGGTGCGCACGGAATTTCCAGCGGCCGAAAAATTTGCCGCCCTCACCCACGTGCCGCGCAAGCCCATCACCCGAAGCCCCAGCGCCTATGTGACGGTGCAAGAGGGCTGCGATAAGTTTTGCACTTTTTGTGTGGTGCCTTATACGCGCGGCGAAGAAATCTCGCGCGCCGCCCGCGAAATCATCGACGAGGCCAAAGGTCTGGCCGAGCAGGGCGTGTGCGAAATCACCCTCTTGGGGCAGAATGTAAACGCTTGGCAAGACCTCGAAAGCGGCCAGCGTTTGGCGGGGCTTTTGGACGATTTGGCCGAGATTGAGGGCTTACATCGTTTGCGCTTCACCACCAGCCATCCGCGCGATATGGATGCGGCGCTCATTGCCGCGCATGGGCGAAACGAGAAACTAATGCCCTATTTGCATCTGCCGGTGCAGGCGGGTTCCGACAAGATTTTAAAAGCGATGAACCGCAAACACACAGCCGCCGACTATATGGCTTTGTGCAAAGAGTTCCGCGCCGTGCGTCCCGATTTGGCTTTATCGTCGGATTTCATCATCGGTTTCCCGGGCGAGACGGATGAAGATTTCGCCGCCACGATGGCTTTGGTAGAAGAGGTGACTTATGCGCAAGCCTATTCGTTTAAATATTCGCCGCGCCCCGGCACGCCTGCCGCCGACGAGGAGAACCAAGTCGATGAGGCGGTAAAAGCGGCGCGCTTGCAAACCATCCAAGGCCTGATTAGCGCGCAGCAGAGCGCCTTTAATGAGGCGCAATTGGGGCAGGTTTTGCCGATATTATTTGATAAACCGTCCAAACATGCTGGCCAAATTACCGGTCGCAGTCCTTATTTGCAGCCCGTGCATGTCAAAGTGCCAGAGGGGCAAGATGTCGAGGCGGTATTTGCGGCGGTGCGCGGGCGCATTCTGCCCGTCGAGATTATCCGCACGCATCGCAATAGTTTAAGCGGTCAATTTAGCGACACGGTGTAACTTGTCCTTTTGGTTAAGGGCTTGCCAAGTCGATGAAAAATTCTGATACTTGATGGCTATGGGTCATAAAATAAATGAAAAATTCGGATATCTGGCAGGAGTTTGCGCTTGAGCGATCCTGAGAAACAATCCACTTCCCGCCCTCGTGCTTCGAAACCCAAGTCTAAGCCTTTCGTGCTTCAGTTCGACAACAATCGGCTGTTGCCAGAGCTATATGGCGAGCATGGCAAAAATCTTGCGCGCATTGAACAGACTTTGGATGTCTCTTTGTCCAATCGCGGCAATCAGGTTTCGATTTCGGGCGCCGAAGAAGATTGCACGCGCGCGGCGCAAGTTTTGGGGACGCTCTATCATAATCTCGAACGCGGCGCCGAAGTGACCAGCGGCGATGTCGATGGCGCTTTGCGTCTCAGCCTCGCCGCCATGGATGCGCCTTCGACAGGCAATGGCGCCTCGCAGAAAACCAAATCGGCCAGCAATGGTAAAGGCAATGGCAAAGCGGCGCCCGCGCCCCTTACGGGCAAGGCGGCTTTGCGCACGCAAAAACGCGAAGTCTTGCCGCGCTCGCCCGCCCAAGCCACCTATATAGAGGCTTTGTTGAACAGCGAGCTGGTGGTTGGTTGCGGCCCTGCCGGCACCGGCAAAACCTATTTGGCCGTCGCCGCCGCCGCCGCCATGTTGGTCGAAGGCAAAGTCGACCGTATCATCTTGTCGCGCCCGGCCGTGGAAGCGGGCGAGAACCTCGGGTTTTTGCCAGGCGATATGCGCGATAAAGTCGACCCTTATTTGCGCCCGCTTTATGATGCGCTTTACGACATGCTGCCAGGCCCCCAAGTTATTCGTTCGTTGGAGAGCGGCGAGATTGAAATCGCGCCTTTGGCTTTCATGCGCGGGCGCACTTTGGCCAATAGTTTTGTCATCCTCGATGAAAGCCAAAATGCGACACCTATGCAGATGAAAATGTTTTTGACGCGGATGGGCGAAAATTCTCGCATGGTCATCACCGGCGACCCAAGCCAAGTCGATTTGCCGTTTGGTGCCAAGTCGGGTCTCAAAGATGCGCTAGAAATTTTGCCGAAGATTAAAGGCTGCGAGATTATTCATTTCAGCGAAGATGATGTGGTGCGCCATGATATGGTCACGCGCATTGTAAAAGCCTATAATAAGCGCGATGGCAAATTGCCGCCGATGCAAAGGCATCCGAAAAAGAACCTAAAAAAGGCCATAGATGAGAAACCAAACGAGCCAGGTGATGACGCAGAATAACGCCACACCGCCAGCCGCCTCCTCCTCCGCTTCCGCCTCCGTTGGTGATGCGGAGCCTGACAGTCCGAGCCTGTCTCAAGGCCTCACGTTAGATTTGGATATGCGCGATGCGCGCTGGCAAGCGCTGGAGGGCGACTTGCGCCAGCAGGCCGCGTTTATTTGGGCGCGCCTTGACCCCAAAGCCGCCATGCCCGAAGCCGAGGCCTGTCTGGTTTTGGCCGATGATGGCGAGCTGGCGCAGATGAATGAAAGCTTTCGCCATAAAGCGGGGCCGACCAATGTGCTGAGTTTTCCCGCGCTGGATTTCGCCGCGCCTGTGCAATCGGCGCAAGATTTATCTGGCCTGCCGTTTACGCTGCTTGGCGATATTGTTATGTCCTACGATCGCTTGCAGGCGGAAGCGCAAGCGCAAGGCAAAACCGAACGCGCTCACGCGCTGCATTTGCTGACCCATGGGCTTTTGCATCTTTTGGGCTATGACCATGAAAATGAGGCGGATGCCAATTTGATGGAAGGGCTGGAAAGCGAGCTGCTGCTCGCGGCTGGCCTGGCCAATCCTTATGACGAGCTTCCTCAATCGGAGACGGAACAATGAGTGCTTCTTCTGCAACCAGCTGGTGGCGATCTTTATTCGGCGGGGGCGAGAGCTCCCTGCGCGAAAGCATTGAAGATGTTTTGGAGGAAAGCCAAGGCGAGACCGCCGACTTCTCGGATGAAGAACGCCATATGCTGAAAAACCTACTCGGCTTTCGCGATGTGCGCCTGGATGATGTGATGGTGCCGCGCGCCGATATTGATGCGGTGGAGGTCGATATAAAGCTGCGCGACTTGCTGGCTTTATTTGCCGATTGCGGCCATTCGCGCATGCCCGTCTATCGCGAAACGCTCGACCAACCCATCGGCATGGTGCATGTGAAAGATGTGCTATCGGCGCTCCAATCGAGCCTTGGCCAAGGCAGCGCAAACCTCGAAACCATTGAGCTGACGCCGCTGGTGCGTCCAGTTTTATTCGTTCCGCCTTCTATGCCGGCTATGGAATTACTGGTGAAAATGCAAGCGACGCGCGGCCATATGGCTTTGGTCATCGATGAATATGGCGGCACCGATGGCTTGGTGACGATTGAAGATTTGATCGAAGAAATCGTCGGCGAAATTGAAGACGAACATGATGAAGAAGAAGAACTTTTAAAAGCCCTGAGCGAGGACGGCCATTGGCGCGCGCAAGCCCGATTGCCGCTCGCCGATATGGAAGCGGCTTTGGATATCCGCTTGGCGCACGTGGAAGGCTATGACGACATCGATACGCTGGGCGGATTGGTTTTTGCCAAAGCCGGACGGGTGCCAGAGCGTGGCGAAATGATTGCCCAAGATATGGGCGATGGGCGGGTGCTTGAATTTATCATTCACGATGGCGATGCGCGCCGCATCAAGCAAGTGGATATGCGCTTGATTGCGCGCGCGGCAAAACCCGCGCGCAGCCAAAAAAGCCGCAAAGGCACGGCAGACTAATGGCACGCTGGCTGTCTTTTTGCGCCAGCTATCCAAGGCGGATAAGCCTATTGGCTGGCCTCATTTTGCCTTTGGCGTTTGCTCCTTTTCAAATCTTGCCGATTTTTTATCTGTCGTATGGGCTGGTTTTCTGGCTGGCTTGGCAAGCGCGCCAAAGCCCCAAAGATTTATTCATCTTGGGCTGGCTATTTGGCTTCGGGCAGTTTTTTACCGGCCTCTTGTGGATGGGCGAAGCGTTTTTGGTCGAGGCCGAACATTTCCTTTGGGCGTTGCCATTTGCCATCACGCTTTTGCCCGCGGGCTTGGCTTTATTTGGCGGCTTGGCGTTTTATCTCTGGGGGCAGATGGTGGCACGTTTTGCCATGCGGCGTCTGCTGGCCAGCCTATCTTTGCCGCTTTGGCTGGTTCTGGCGGCTTATTTGCGAAGCACTGTTTTGACCGGTCTGCCGTGGAACCTGCCCGCTATGGGCTGGGGAACTTGGCTGTATTTGGCGCAAGCGACGAGCTTTCTTGGCGTCCATGGGTTGGGACTATTGGCGCTGGTAAGCGTGGCGTTTTTACTGGCCGAGCAAGCGCGGCTGCGCTGGCTATCGCTCGCCCTGATGGTTTTGGTTTTGCTATTTGGTGTGGCGCGTCTGCATGGGGGCGTGCGTTTGGAGGCCAGCGATACGATGATCACTGTGGTGCAGCCCAATCTGGCTCAGCGCGAAAAATGGCTACCCGAAAAACGCGATGCGCATATTGAGAAGACCCTGCAATTGACCCAATTGGGGCTGAAATATGCGCCCAAAACCGACCTTATCCTCTGGCCAGAAACGGCCATTCCAGCGCTTATCGATGAGGGGACGGGGTTTGGCGATCGCTTGCGCGCAGCCCTGCCTGCGGGCTTAGAAAGCCGCCGCCAGCCGCCCTATATTTTGACCGGTGCGGTGCGGCGCGAGCTTGGGTTGCAAAGCGCTAAATTTTACAATAGCGCCATGTTGTGGTCGGGCGATGGGCATTTATTGGCCAAATCGGACAAGCATCATCTGGTGCCCTTTGGCGAATATTTACCCATGCAAAACTGGCTGGAGGCCATTGGGCTAGAGCAATTGGTGCGCCTGCGAGGTGGCTATGCCTATGGGCCGCCCCACGCTCGCTTGAGCGCTGCGGGCTTGCCGGTGCTGGCGCCCTTGATTTGCTATGAAGGTATTTTCCCGGCTTTATCGGCCAGCCCCAAAGGGCTTTCGCGTCCCGAAGCTTTGGTCAATTTAACCAATGATGGCTGGTTTGGAAATTGGCATGGCCCCCATCAACATCTCGCGCAAGTGCGTTTGCGCGCCATCGAGCAAGGCCTGCCTTTGGTGCGAAGTGCGAATACCGGCATCTCGGCGGTTTTTGATGCGCATGGCCGCCAGCTTGAGGCTTTGCCACTGGGCGAGGCGGGCGTGTTTTCTTTGCCGCTGCCCACGGCTTTGCCCCCGACGCTTTATGCGGGTTTTGGGGATAGCGTGTTTTTTGCGCTCTGGCTTGGCTTGGCGCTCGCGGTAATGGCGGCGCGGCGGCGTTTTTCAACTCACGCGCTTTAGGGTTTCTGGCGATAAAAACAATTGCCCTCGGGCAATCTCTCCCCCATAGTTTGCGGCGTAACCTGCGTCTCAAAAATAATAATAGAGGGGGCAGATTATGCCACGTAAAAAACATCAAGCCGTCGATGCCTTTATCGGCGCGCGGGTGCGTCTTCGCCTGCTTATGCTGGGGATGAGCCAAGAAGAATTGAGCAATCAGCTCGGGGTCACTTTCCAGCAAGTTCAAAAATACGAGAAAGGCGTCAATCGCATTTCGGCCAGTCGGCTGTTTGAGTTGTCGCAAGCCTTTGATGTGCCAGTGCAGTTTTTCTTCGATGGATTGGAAGAGCCGCTAGACCCTTATCCCGAAGCGGGTCTCGCTGAGGAGCCGTTGCTCAATCCCTATCTCGATTTTGTGAGCAGCGGGCCAGGGGTTGAGTTAAATCGGGCTTTTCTGGAGATTACCGACGAGGATTTGCGCCGCCAATTGCTCTCGGTTGTCTCTAATATTGCGCGGGTCAATCGCACGCGAGACTAAGCTTTGTGGCAATGCTTTGTGGAAATTTTGCTAGGGCAACAGGGTTGACCATCGGGGAGTGGCCTGCCACATAGAGGAATTGTTTTAAACGCGAGCTTTTAAGAGCGAGGGATTACACATGCGTGCTTCTTATGAATTTACCTCCGAGTCGGTTTCCGAAGGTCATCCAGATAAAGTCTGCGACCGCATTTCGGACAGCATTCTCGATGCGTTTTTGGCGCGGGACCCGCAAGCTCGTGTGGCCGTGGAAACCCTGACGACGACCAATTTAATCGTTCTGGCTGGCGAAGTGCGCCCTGCCGGATTGGTTTCCAAAGAAGAGATGGAAGCCATCGCGCGCGCCGCCGTCAAAGACATCGGCTATGAGCAAGACGGCTTTCATTGGCAAAACGCGCAAGTTCAAGTTCACGTGCATGGTCAATCGGCGCATATCGCGCAAGGCGTCGATGCCGATGGCAGCGACAAAGAAGAAGGCGCTGGCGACCAAGGCATTATGTTTGGCTACGCCTGCCGCGAAACCGAAGACCTGATGCCCGCCCCGATTGCGTATAGCCATCAGATTTTGTCGGACATGGCCGCCGCTCGCAAATCAGGCAGCGTGCAAGGCCTCGGCCCCGATAGCAAAAGCCAAGTCACCTTGGCCTATGAAAATGGCAAGCCCGTGCGCGCCACCTCGGTGGTGGTATCGACCCAACATGACGAAGGCCTGACGCAAGACGATGTGCGCGCCCTCGTGCGCCCTTTCGTGGAAAACGTTCTGCCCGAAGGCTGGATGTGTCCAGAAGAAAGTTTTTATGTAAACCCAACGGGCACTTTCGTTATCGGGGGCCCCGATGGCGATGCGGGTCTTACGGGTCGTAAAATTATTGTCGATACTTATGGCGGCGCAGCCCCGCATGGCGGCGGCGCGTTCTCGGGCAAAGACCCTACAAAAGTCGACCGCTCGGCCGCTTATGCCTCGCGCTATCTGGCTAAAAATGTGGTCGCCGCAGGTCTGGCAGAGCGCTGCACCATTCAGTTGTCATACGCGATTGGCGTGTCGCAGCCCTTGTCGCTTTATGTCGACACACATGGCACAGGACAGGCCGATGAAGCGGCGCTGGAAAAAGCTTTGGCGCAAGTCATGGATTTAAGCCCGCGCGGCATTCGCGAGCATTTGGGTCTTAACAAACCGATTTATGCGCGCACGTCGGCCTATGGTCATTTTGGTCGCAAAGCCCAAGACGATGGCGGGTTTTCTTGGGAGCGCACAGATTTGGCCGAGGCCATTAAGGGCGCGCTTTAGGCGTCCATGAGCGCGCCAGACGAGCCCCCCGAAAGCGAGATTTCCGAAGACCGGAAACGCGTTGTATATGGCCGCCGACAAGGCCATAAACTGCATCCGCGACAAGCCAAATTGGTCGATGATTTGCTGCCGCGCCTGCGCGTGGATGTGCAAGCCTTGGCGCGCCCTGCCGATTGGTTTTCGCGCGCTTTTGAGACTTATGCCTTGGAAATTGGCTTTGGCGGTGGCGAGCATTTGGTGTCGCGCGCGCGCGCTCAAACCGATGTCGGTTTCATTGGCTGCGAGCCGTTTTTAAATGGTGTCGCCAAATTGCTTATCGAAATAGACGAAGATAATCTCGATAATATCGCCGTGCATGATGAAGATGCGCGCGATGTTTTAGAAGCGCTGCCCGACCAATGTTTGGCGCAAGTCTATTTGCTTTACCCCGACCCGTGGCACAAGAACCGCCATAATAAACGCCGCTTCATTAGCCCTGAAAACCTTGACCAAGTGTTTCGGGTTTTGCGCCCGGGCGGACGGTTTTTGGTGGCCAGCGATATCCCCCCCTATATCGAGTGGACGCTAAGCCATTTGCGCGAGCAAGGCGGCTTTGCTTGGCAAGATGAAACGGGCGACCGCCAAAAGGCGCCCGAGGGTTGGCCTGGCACGCGCTATGAAGCCAAGGCGCTTCGCGAAGGACGCGTGCCAACGTATCTCGAGTTTATCCGCCGCGAGACGCGCCAAGTCGGAACCCTTTAGGGGCTTGCGCGCGCTTTCAAAATGGCTATAGTGACCTCAAATTAAAGCTGCTTTGGGAAAGTGGGATGCTGGAAACGGCCCCGCTTTTTTTAATGCTCAAATCTTAAAGCTCAAATTTTTTTGAGGGAAGCAAAAGGCAGGCGAGAAATTGAAGGAGATGTCATGTCGCAAGACACGGCTCTAGACACGCCACATTTAAAGGCGCCAGGCCCCGCGCGGCCGTTTTTGGAACTGGTCGAACCGGTTATCGAAAGCCTTGGCTATGCGCTTTTGCGTATTCGCATGACCGGCGATGACGGCCAGGCTGTTTTGCAAATCATGGCGGAAAACGACGAAGCGGGATTGCGTATCGAGCAATGCGAAGAGATTAGTCGGGCGCTGTCGGATGTGATGGATGTCGAAAACCCCATCGCGGGCGCTTATGCGCTGGAAGTGTCTTCGCCAGGTGTGGCGCGGCCTTTGACGCGGCCTGTCGATTTTGAACGCTGGGCGGGCTATGAAGCCAAATTGGGTCTGCGCGATGCGATTGACGGCCAGCGGCGGTTTCGCGGTGTGGTGCAAGGCTTTGCCGATGGCGAGGCCTTAATCGAAGTGCAGCTGGCGGGTTTTGATACGCCGCAAGTCTTAGGACTGGCGATTGGAAATATTGCCGAGGCGCGTTTGGTGCCCGATGAAGACGCCATAAGTGATGCGTTGAAACAGCAGAAAAAGCCCAAGAAGGGCGATAAGAGCCAAAAGGGCGATGAGAGTAAGTAAATAAGTCGCGTCAGGTAGACGAGATAAATTAAATTCGACCCATTTGGGTCAGCCAATTTAGGAGATGAAAATGGCGACAGGGATTAGCGCAAATAAACTGGAGTTGCTGCAGATTGCCGACGCGGTCGCGCGCGAAAAAGGCATTGAGGTCGAGATTGTTTTATCGGCTATGTCGGACGCCATCGAGAAGGCCGCTAAGGCGCGCTATGGTCAGGAAAACGATATTCGGGTAGCGATTGACCCGAAGACCGGCGAGACCAAATTGCTGCGCGCCGTGCAAGTGGTTGACTTGGTCGAAAACGACGATACGCAAATCTCGCTTCCGGTCGCCCAACGCGACAATCCAGAAGCCAAGATTGGCGATGAAGTCATCGACGAATTGCCGCCTGTTGAATTTGGTCGCATCGCGACGCAAGCCGCCAAGCAAGTGATTGTGCAGCGGGTTCGCGAAGCCGAGCGCGAGCGCCAATTTGAAGAGTTTAAAGATCGCGTGGGCGAGATTATCAATGGTCTGGTCAAGCGCGTGGAATACGGCAATGTCGTGATGGATTTGGGACGTGGCGAAGCTGTGGTGCGCCGCGATAATCTTATCCCGCGCGAAGTCTTCCGTCCGGGCGACCGCATTCGCGCTTACATTCAAAATGTGCGTCGCGAACAGCGTGGCCCGCAGATTATTCTGTCGCGTACCGATCCGGCTTTCATGTCGAAATTGTTCATGCAGGAAGTGCCTGAAATTTATGACGGCGTCATCGAAGTGCGTGCCGTGGCGCGCGATGCGGGTAGCCGAGCTAAAATTGGCGTTATCTCCAACGACCCAGGCATTGACCCTGTAGGCGCTTGTGTGGGTATGCGCGGTAGCCGTGTGCAGGCCGTGGTCAATGAGCTGCAAGGCGAAAAAGTCGATATTATTCCGTGGTCGCCTGACCCTGCCGCTTTCATCGTGAACGCTTTGGCACCTGCTGAAGTTACCAAAGTGGTGCTGGATGAAGATGTGCAACGCATTGAAGTTGTGGTGCCGGATGAGCAATTGAGCTTGGCCATTGGCCGTCGCGGCCAAAATGTGCGTCTTGCATCGCAGCTCACCGGTTGGGACATCGACATTATGACCGAAGCGCAAGAGAGCGAGCGTCGTCAGGCAGAATTTGCCGAACGCACCGCCTTGTTCATGGGCGCTTTGGATGTCGATGAGATGATTGCCCAATTGCTGGCGTCAGAAGGTTTCTCGACCGTCGAAGAAGTGGCCTATGTGCCAGCCGAAGAAATTACTTATATCGAGGGCTTTGACGAGGAAACGGCAGAAGAAATTCAAAACCGGGCCCGCGATCATTTGGACCGCGAAAATGCCAAGCTGGATACGCAACGCACAGAAATGGGCGTTGGCGATGATTTGGCCGCCATGGAGGGCATGACGCCAGCCATGTTGGTGCGCTTTGGCGAGAATGACATTAAGTCGCTGGAAGATTTTGCGGGCTGTGTGACCGATGATTTGACGGGTTGGTTTGAAACCGTCGAGCGTCGTCGTGTGCGCCAAGAAGGTATTCTGGATGGCTTTGATGTCTCGCCGGAAGAAGCCGAGGGTCTGATTATGTCGGCCCGCGTTTTGGCGGGTTGGATTACCCAAGAAGAGCTAGACCAGCAACGCGCCGAAGAAGCGGCGCGCGTGGAAGCCGAATTGGCCGCGCAGCAGGAAGCGGAAAATCCGACACCTGCCGCAGACGCCGAACTTATCGATCCCTTTGCCCCCGCACCAGACGCTTCGGCGCCGAGTGCGGAATAAGGCTTGAGCTAAGATTATGGGGGGGCTTCAAACCTGCCAGATAAGTGGCAAGGAAGCCGAGAGCGCCGATATGTTGCGCTTTGTCCTCTCGCCCGATGGCGAGCTGACCCCAGATCTCGGGCAAAAACTGCCCGGCGAAAGCATTTGGCTAGCCAATCAGCGCGACCTTGTGGCGCCTTTGGCGGCTAAATTTGCTACTCCGGTTGCCGATTTACAAGCTGGCGCCCCCGAAAGCCTAGAGCTTAGGCTGGAGAGATTAATGCGCCAACAAGCGCATGGTATTTTGGGGCTGATGCGCAAATCGGGAGCCGTGGTGATGGGCTTCATGAAAGTGGAGGCCGCGCTGAAAAAGGGTCAGATTGTGCTGCTGTTTGCAGCCCATGATGGCGCCGAGAATGGACGACAAGTATTGGCGCAAAAAGCCCGTGCGATGGACATAAGATTATGCGCTTTATTTAGCGCAGACGAATTGGGCATGGCCTTTGGCCGTGAAAATGTGATACATGCAGGGCTTACCGATGCGCGTTGGTTGTCCCGTATCGATAAAGAAACCACGCGACTGGCGATCTTTTTAGGCGACCAAGTGAGCATGGATAGGAGTGAGAGCGAATGAGCGACGCAAAAACAGGTGATGAAGCCGCCAACGGCGATGCCACTCAAGACGGCGAAGCCAAACGCGGCAAGACCATGTCTTTGAAACGGACAGTGGAAAGCGGGCAAGTGCGCCAAAGCTTTTCGCATGGCCGTTCCAAATCCGTATTGGTCGAAAAACGCCGGAAACGCGTTGTTAAACCGGGGCAAGAAGAAGCCCAAGCCGCGGCTCCAGTGGAAGCTCAGCCAGCGCCGGCCGCGCCAACGCCAGCCCCGCCAAGCGCCCCTGCTATGCCAGAAGGCCTGTCGAAAGCCGAGCAAGATAAACGCCTTGCCGCTGTCGCCGAAGCTAAAGTTCGCGCCGTTGAAGAAGCCAAACAAGCCGAAATTGATAACAAACGCCGCGCCGAAGAAGACGCCAAGCGCGCCGAAGAACGCGCCGCTTTGGATGCCGAAGCCGCCAAACAGGCCGAAGCGAATTCGCGCAAAGCCAAGAAAAGTGATGTCGTCGACCCTGTGGATGCGCCCCCTGCCGAGCCAGCTTTGGTGACGCGGGCGACCAAACAAGCGCCGACCGTGGCCACGGCAGATGAGAAAAAACGCGCCGAAGAAAAACGCCGCACCGCAACCCCAGATAAGCGCACTGGCGAACGCCGCCGTCGCACGGGCAAGCTGACCATTAATGATGCGCTTAACGATGAAGAGCGCGTGCGTTCGCTGGCCTCTATGCGGCGTCGTCGCGAGCGCGAAAAACGCCAAGCCAATAATTCGGGCGACGGCGCAAAAGTCGCGCGCATGGTGCAATTGCCAGATACGATTAGCATTCAAGAGCTTGCCAATCGCATGGCCGAACGCGCCGTGGATGTGATTAAAGTGCTGATGCAGCAAGGTATTATGGCGCAAATCAATGATGTGATTGACGCCGATACCGCGCAAATCGTTGCCGAAGATTTGGGTCACCAAGTCAAACGCGTATCGGAAAGTGACGTGGAAGATTCGATTGTCACCGCCGATGATGACGATGAAGATAAAACCTCGCGTCCCCCTGTGGTGACCGTTATGGGTCACGTCGACCATGGTAAAACCTCGCTCCTCGATGCGCTTCGCAAAGCCAAAGTGGCCGATGGCGAAGCCGGTGGCATCACCCAGCATATTGGCGCGTATCAGACGCAAACCGAAGCTGGCGAGACGCTTACCTTTATCGACACACCAGGTCATGCGGCCTTTACCGCCATGCGCGCACGCGGCGCTAAAGTGACCGATTTGGTTATTCTTGTGGTGGCTGGTGATGATGGCGTTATGCCGCAAACCGTGGAAGCCATTAACCACGCCAAGGCGGCGGAAGCGCCGATGATTGTGGCCATCAATAAAATGGATAAGCCAGAAGCCGATGCCAATCGGGTGAAAAATGATTTGTTGCAGCACGAGATTATTTCCGAGGAAATGGGCGGCGACACGCAGATGATTGAAGTCTCGGCGCAAACCGGCGATGGCCTTGATAATCTTCTCGAAGCGGTCGCGCTACAAGCCGAGCTGATGGAGCTGAAAGCCAAAGCTGACCGCGCGGCCGAAGGCATTGTGATTGAAGCCAAACTCGACAAAGGTCGCGGTGCGGTGGCCACGGTTCTGGTGCAACGCGGCACGTTGAGTGTTGGCGATATTTTTGTAGTGGGTCAAGAATCGGGTCGGGTTCGCGCGCTGATTGATGACAAAGGCCAACAGATTAAAACGGCCGGGCCTTCGTCTCCGGTAGAAGTTTTGGGCGCTGGCGGCGTGCCGGGTGCGGGGGAAATTTTCACCGTGGTCGAAAACGAAGCCGATGCGCGCGAAGTCGCTGAATATCGCGCCCGCAAAGCGCGTCAGCAATCGAGTGATATTGCGCCGCGCGCGGCCTCTTTGGATCAGATGATAAGCCAATTGGAAACCGCCGAACGCGCCGAAATTGCCATTGTCGTCAAAGGCGATGTGCAAGGCTCGGTGGAAGCTATCTCGCAAGCGGCGGTGAAACTTGGCACCGATGAGGTTTCGGCACGGGTTATTCATACCGGCGTTGGCGGCATCACCGAAAGCGACATTACTTTGGCGGCGGCCTCGCGCGCCGTTGTCTTTGGCTTTAACACGCGCGCCAATGGCCAAGCGCGCAGCATGGCCGAAGCCGAAGGCATTGAAATTCGCTATTACAATGTGATTTACGATTTGGTCGATGATTTGAAAGCCGCCATGGCGGGCATGTTGTCGCCAGAATTGCGCGAAACCGCTCTTGGCACAGCCGAAGTCTTGGAAGTGTTTAAAGTGGGTAAAGCCGATAAAGCGGCCGGTGGTTTGGTCGGCACAGGCCTTGTGCGCCGGGGTGCCAAAGTGCGTCTCATCCGCGATGACATTGTCATCCACGAAGGCGAATTGTCTTCCCTGCGCCGCTTCAAAGACGAAGTCAAAGAGGTTCAGTCGGGTCAAGAATGTGGTATGGCTTTTGAAAATTACAAAGACCTCAAGCCTGGCGATACCATCGAGTGCTATGAAGTCGAGGAAATTGCTCGCACACTCGATAGCTAAGCGAGAGCTTTTACCGATATGGCGGAGAAAAAGAACATTGCCGGCAAACCTCCCTCGCAGCGTCAATTGCGGGTCGGGGAAATGCTGCGCCATCGCTTGAGCGAGGTGCTGCACGCGGCGGATTTTGAAGCCAAGGTTTTGAAAAAAGCCAATATCACCGTCACCGAAGTCCGCATCAGCCCAGATTTGCGTCATGCCACCGCCTATATTATGCCTTTGGGCGGCGACCATATTGAAAAAATCGTGACGCTGTTGAACGACGAAGTGCCACGGCTGAAAAAAATCTCTATGTCGGGACTGCATTTGAAATATACGCCCGACTTTAAATTTGCCGCCGATAAAAGTTTCGACCAAGCGGCGGCCATGGATGAACTTTTATCCTCGGATGTGGTGGCTGGCGATATCGCCGATTTAGAGACGCCCGACGGCGCCTAAGCGCTTTTGAAGAAAAGAGAGGCAGCGATTGGCTCGACGCAAAAAAGGCCGGAAACTCTCTGGCTGGATCAATTTAGACAAACCCTATGAATTAGGCTCCACGCCCGCCGTCTCGCGGGTGCGATGGTTGTTTCACGCGCAAAAAGCCGGTCACGCTGGCACGCTGGACCCTTTGGCCACGGGCGTTTTGCCGATTGCTTTGGGCGAGGCCACCAAAACCGTCTCTTTTATGCAAGATGCCGCCAAGACCTATCGCGTTAGCGTCGGGCTCGGCGTCTCTACCACCACGGATGATATGGAGGGGGAGCCGCTGGAAACCAGCGCGCATCGGCCAGAGACGCAAGAGATTAAGGCGGCTTTGGCGTCTTTTACGGGCGAGATTCAGCAAGTGCCGCCACAGTTTTCCGCCATTCGCAAAGATGGCGTGCGCGCTTATGCTAAAGCGCGGGCGGGCGAGGCGGTGGAGCTGGAGGCGCGCAAAGTGCGCATCGACCATATTCGGTTTTTGCGCCGCGTCGATGCCGACCATTTCACGCTCGAGGTAGATTGCGGCAAAGGGGTATATATTCGCTCTTTGGCGCGCGATTTAGCGCTGCAACTTGGCTCGCGCGGGCATGTGACAAAACTGCGCCGAACGCGGGTTGGGCCGTTTGACGAAAAATCCGCTTTAGGGCTAGATAAATTAAACAATCTGGGCCATAGTGCGCCCGATTTGGCAGCTCTGGATGCTTGCCTGTTACCCCTTACGACCGCGCTGGACGACATCTTGGCGGTGGCCATTGGGGGCGACGAGGCATCCCGCATAAAGCAGGGGCAAGCTATATCACCGCAAGGTTTGGCGGTTATGGGGCCGGTGCTTCTCACACATGAGGGGCACCCCGTTGCCATAGCGCACCAAGAAGGGGAAACCCTAAAACCTGTGCGGGTGTTTAACCTCTAGAACCCAAGGGTTCGTCTCAAGACCGCGAGGTCTTTTATAAAGGAGAGTAGGATGTCGATTACTGCCGAGCGCAAAGACGCGCTGATTAAAGAATATGCAACGGTTGCCGGTGACACTGGGTCGCCAGAAGTGCAAGTGGCTATTCTATCAGAACGTATTACCAATCTAACCGAACATTTTCAGACCCACGCCAAGGATAATCATTCGCGTCGTGGTTTGTTGAAAATGGTAAGCCAACGCCGTCGCCTGCTTGACTATGTTAAGGGTCGCGATGTGGAGCGTTATAAAAGCCTCATCGAGCGTTTGGGCTTGCGTCGTTAGACTGCGTTAATGTGAAAACCGGCCTTTATTGTTGAGGCCGGTTTTTCCTTTCTGTCATAAGGCCTGACAGACCTTTTTCTGGCATGAGGTCAGAAAAAACAGAGGAAAGAGAACTGGCCTTATTTTGGTTCTCGATTGAAGCTGCTCCTTTCAAGGGAAAGGAGCTTTGGCAAAGCAAGCCTAGATAAGGCGGCTTGCCGTGATAGGAAAAACGAATGTTTGATATTACTCGTGAAGAAATTGAATGGGGTGGGCGTACGCTGACCCTCGAAACTGGCCGTGTGGCCCGTCAAGCGGACGGTGCTGTTTTGGCCACTTATGGAGAAACTTCAGTGCTGGCCACTGTGGTTGGAGATCGCAGCCCGAAGCCGGGTCTCGACTTTTTTCCCCTAACTGTGAATTACCAAGAAAAAGCCTATGCCGCGGGTAAAGTGCCAGGCGGCTATTTTAAGCGCGAAGGCCGTCCGAGCGAAAAAGAGACGCTGATTTGTCGTCTCATTGACCGCCCCATCCGCCCGCTTTTTGTGAAAGGCTTTAAAAACGAAACCCAAGTCATCGCCACCGTGATGAGCCATGACCTTGAAAACGATGCCGATATTGTGGCTATGGTTGCTGTATCTGCGGCGCTGACGCTTTCGGGTTTGCCGTTCCAAGGCCCGATTGGCGCCGCTCGTGTGGGTCTCATTGATGGCGAATATGTCCTCAACCCAACCCTCGACCAAATGGCAGACACATCGCTCGACCTCATCGTGGCCGGCACAGATGACGCCGTCTTGATGGTGGAATCGCAAGCCGATGAACTGGCCGAAGACGTGATGCTGGGCGCTGTGATGTTTGGCCACCGTGAGTTCCAACCGGTTATTGATGCGTGCATTCGCATGGGAGAGAAAGCCGCCAAAGAACCTCGCGATGTGGTTATTCCAGACGATAGCGCTTTGAAAGAAAGCGTCGCAGGCATTGCCAAAGACGGCCTCGTGGCTGCCTATGGCGAAGCCGACAAGCAAGTGCGCCAAAGCGCCATTGCCGCTTTGAAAGATACGGTTTATGCCGATTTGGTAGCGGCGGACGCCAGCTCCGATGAACGCAATGCGGTCTCGGGCGCGTTTAAATCGTTGGAAAGCGATATCGTTCGTGGCGATATTCTCGACACAGAAAAACGTATTGATGGTCGCGGTCTTGCAGATGTGCGCGCGATTGTTTCCGAAGCTGGCATTTTGCCTCGCACGCATGGCTCGGCCTTGTTTACGCGCGGCGAAACGCAAGCCCTCGTCGTGGCCACTTTGGGCACCGGCGATGATGAACAATTCGTCGATGCGCTGGAAGGCACTTATCGCGAAAACTTCATGCTGCATTATAACTTCCCACCTTACTCGGTCGGGGAAACCGGACGCGTCGGCTTTACAGGTCATCGTGAGATTGGTCACGGCAAGCTCGCTTGGCGCGCTTTGAAAGCCATGTTGCCAAGCAAGGAAGAGTTCCCCTACACCTTGCGTCTAGTGTCTGAAGTGACAGAAAGCAACGGCTCGTCTTCGATGGCGACGGTTTGTGGCGCGTCGCTGGCGATGATGGATGCGGGCGTTCCGCTGAAAAAACCAGTGGCGGGTATTGCTATGGGTCTGATTAAAGAGGGCGAGCGTTTCGCTGTTCTCTCGGACATTCTTGGCGATGAAGACCATCTGGGAGATATGGACTTTAAAGTGGCAGGTACCAAGGACGGTATTACGTCGCTGCAAATGGACATTAAAATCACCGGCATTACCGAAGAAATTATGCAAGTTGCCCTCGACCAAGCCAAGGGTGGCCGCACGCATATTCTCGACGAAATGGCGAAATCTCTCACCGAAGCGCGTGACGAGATGGGCGAATATGCGCCCAAGATTGAAACCATTCAGGTGCCACAAGATAAAATCCGGGAAGTGATTGGTACCGGCGGTAAAATCATTCGCGAGATTGTAGAAACCTCAGGTGCGAAGATTGATATTGGCGATGATGGCCTGATTAAAGTGGCTTCTGCGGATGGGGCGGCGATCAAGTCGGCTCTCGACCAAATCAACTCGATTGTGGCCGAGCCAGAAGAAGGCGTTATCTACGAAGGCACGGTTGTCAAAACCATGGACTTTGGAGCTTTCGTGAACTTCTTCGGCAAGCGCGATGGTCTGGTGCATATTTCGCAACTGGCCGACAAACGCGTCGAAAACACGACCGATGTTGTCAAAGAAGGCGACACCGTGAAAGTGAAATTGATGGGCTTCGACGATCGCGGCAAAGTTCGCTTGTCGATGAAAGTGGTCGATCAAGAAACTGGCGAAGATCTGGAAAACAAATCTGCTGAATAAGCGCTTTTGTTTCAAGCAAAAAGAAACCGCCGCGAGGACATCCTCGCGGCGGTATTTCTTTTTGTAAAGGAAAGGAAATATCGCGGGTTAAACGCGTTTCATCACCAGCGTGCCATTGGTGCCGCCAAAGCCAAATGAGTTGGACATCACACAGTTTAGCTTCACGCCATCGCGGCGTTCGGTAACAATCGGCATATCGGCAAAATCAGGGTCTAGCTCGGTGATATGCGCCGAGCCGGTGATGAAATCATTTTGCATCATCAGCAGCGAATAAATCGCCTCCTGCACGCCAGCCGCGCCGAGCGAGTGGCCGGACAAAGATTTGGTGGCCGAGATGGGCGGGCAGTCGGCGCCAAAGACTTCGCGCAAAGCTTCGATTTCTTTAATGTCGCCAACCGGTGTCGAGGTGGCGTGGGGGTTGATATAATCCACCGGGCAATCGAGGTCTTGCATGGCCATTTGCATGCAGCGCACGGCGCCTTCGCCCGAAGGCTGCACCATGTCATAGCCGTCGGAAGTGGCGCCATAGCCAGCGATTTCGGCATAGATTTTCGCCCCGCGTTTTTTCGCATGTTCCATTTCTTCCAACACCACAACGCCGGCGCCGCCGGCGATAACAAAACCATCGCGCGATTTATCATAGGCGCGGCTGGCGGTGGAAGGCGTGTCATTATGTTTCGAGCTCATGGCGCCCATGGCATCGAAGAGAACCGAAAGCGCCCAATCTAATTCTTCGCCGCCGCCAGCAAACATCACGTCTTGTTTGCCCCATTGAATCATTTCTGCCGCATTGCCAATGCAATGGGTAGAGGTGGCGCAAGCGGAGGAGATGGAATAATTGACGCCCTTAATGCCAAACGGGGTGGCCAGGGTCGCTGAATTGGTTGAACTCATGGCTTTGGGAACGGCAAAGGGCCCGACCCGTTTGGGGCTAGAATTGCGCGCCGTATCGGTGGCGGCAATCAGCGCTTTGGTGCTGGGGCCACCCGAGCCCATAATCAGGCCGGTGCGTGGGTTTTGAATGGTGGTTTCTTCGAGGCCAGCATCGGCAATGGCTTGTTGCATGGCGACATAATTCCACGCCGCGCCATCGCCCATAAAGCGGCGGACGCGTTTTTCGACCGCTTCTTCAATGTTCAAAGTCGGCTGGCCTGCGATTTGCGAGCGAAAGCCCATATCGGCAAAACTTGCCATAGCGGAAATGCCCGAGCGGCCTTCTTTTAAAGAGGTGGTAACTTCTTGGGCATTATTGCCAAGGCTTGAGACAATGCCAATTCCAGTAATCACAACACGGCGCATAGGGTACTCCTCGCTCATTCCAAATAGGGTTACAAAACTATGGGTTACATTTGTTCTGGGGTAAACAAGCCGACGCGCAAGCCTTCGGCCGTATAGATTAATTTGTCGTCAGCCAAAAGGCGCGCTTCGCCAATGCCCATGGTTAGGCGCCCGGTCATCACCCGTTTGAGGTCGACTTCATAGCGCACTAATTTCACATCCGGCATCACTTGGCCGGTAAATTTCACCGCGCCTGCGCCCAACGCTCGGCCGCGCCCGGGATTGCCAAGCCAACCGAGATGGAAGCCGATGAGCTGCCACATGGCATCTAGCCCCAAGCAGCCTGGCATCACGGGGTCGGTTTTAAAGTGGCAGTCGAAAAACCAAAGATCGGGTTTCACATCCAGCTCGGCTTTAATTTCGCCTTTGCCATGCGCGCCGCCTTCATCCGAAATATGGGTGATGCGATCAAACATCAGCATCGGCGGGGAGGGAAGCCGAGCATTGCCATCGCCAAACAGTTCGCCATTGGCGCAAGCGATTAGCTCTTCATAAGAATAAGAATTTTGAGTGGCTTTTTGATTGGCCATGCGGTTTCTCCCTGAACAATAGATGTGAAAAACTAACACTTTTCGCAAGCGCCTCCTACTGCAAAACCACCCAAGAAAAGCAGCTTTTGGGTATCCCCACCCCGCCCCTAAGTGGGTTGACAGGCGCGAGACTTCGCTCTATTTCCTAGAATGATTATAAACAACCCATTTCTTAAAAACCGCAAGGGTCAAAAATGAGCGCCAAAATATCCAAACGTGACAAGCCAGATTGGCTTGCGGCTCGGTTGAAAGCTGCGGGTTTGCGCACCACGCGCCCGCGTTTGGCTTTGGCGGATTTGCTGTTTGGCAAAGGCGATCGCCATATTACGGCCGAGCAGCTTTATGGCGAAGCGCGCGCTGCGGGGTTGAGCGTCAGTCAGGCGACGATTTACAATACATTGAACCAGTTTCACGCTGCGGGTCTGTTGCGCGAAGTGCAAGTCGACCCATCGCGCAGCTATTTTGATACCAATACATCCGATCACCATCACTTCTATATCGAAGAAGAGGGGCGGCTGATTGATATTGAAAAACAAGCGATTCCTATCGCCAGCCTGCCCGATAGTCCTGACGGGTTTCAGATTTCGGATGTAGAAATTATCATTCGCCTAACGCGCTAACCTTGGCTTGTGTGAAACCTACTCGTTGAACTCGAAACGGTAGACACCCCAAAGCATATCGCGCTGCACCCAGCCTTCATGGCCGCCGAGGTCAATCTCGCACCAATCGCCTTCGCAGTCTTCCAGCCGACCAATCGCGCCCGATTGCCCAAGGGCGACAACGCCCGCCCCCATGTCGGGGCGCTGGCGCAAAATCAGCGCATTGGCGGCTTGGCGCAACATCACCGTGCGATTGCCGCGCAATAGGCGGGCATGCATCCAGCCTTCGCTGCCTTCATGGTCGCGCACTTGGCGCCATTGGCCATATTCGGCGATGATTTCGAGCGGCAGCCCACGGCGTTGATATTGGAATAAAAGCGGATAATCTTCGCCCGGGCCGCGGCGCATATTGGCCTCGGATTTATTGACCGAAACAAAACGTGGCAGCGGTAATCCGCTATCCCCGAGGGGGCGGTTATCTCGGCTGTCTTGCGCGGAAATGGAGAACGGCACGAGGCTGACGACGCTGACCAATAAAACAAGCCCAAGACTGAGGCGAACTATCCACAAACGATTCATCCCCCTTGATACAAACAACCGCTTCAATCAGCAAGCCAGTTTATCGGCTCGCCTCGCCATTGTTCGGGTTTTGCGGATCCCACGCCAGTTTCACCGTGCGCGATTTGGCCGATAAAGCGTCATAAATCAGCAGCCGTCCGGCCAAGCTTTCGCCCGCGCCGGTGATTTCTTTCACTACTTCGACCGCTTGCAAACTGCCAATAATGCCAGTTAACGCCCCCAAAACGCCGGAGGTGGCGCAGTCTTCTTCTATCTCCGGCACCTCTGGCACCAGCGAGCGATAGCATGGCAAAGGCACGCCATCGCTATCTTTAAGCCAAGCCTTGAAGGTGGCCACCTGCCCGTCAAATCGCCCGACCGCGCCAGACACTAAAATCGTTTGGCCGCTAAAACATGCGTCATTGACGCAAAGCCGCGTGGCAAAATTATCACAAGCATCGACCACCACATCATAGTCTTCGAACAAATCGGCGGCATTGTCTTGGGTAACTCTTATCGCCAGCGCCTGCACTTTTATGTGGGGGTTGAGGGCGCGCAAGGCTTTGGCCGCCACGTCGACTTTGGGCTGGCCGATATCTGTAGCGGTGAATAAAATCTGGCGCTGCAAGTTAGACAGCGCCACCACATCGTCATCGAGCAGCGCCAAAGTGCCAACGCCCGCCGCGGCCAAATATTGCGCGACCGGATGACCCAAGCCCCCCATGCCGACAATCAACACGCGCGCGGTTTTGAGTTTTTGCTGACCCGCACCGCCAATTTCGCGCAGCAGAATATGGCGTTGATAGCGCTCAATTTCGCTATCGCCCAGCATCAAGCCTATAGGCCTTCAAACAGGGCGGTGGAGAGATAACGCTCGGCAAAGCTTGGCAAAATCACGACGATGTTTTTGCCTGCCATATCGGCGCGACTGCCGACTTCCAGTGCCGCCGCAATGGCCGCGCCCGAGCTAATGCCGCCTGGCACGCCTTCGAGGCGGGCTAATTGGCGCGCGGTTTCAAAGGCTGTTTCATTGCCAATGGTGATAATTTCATCGGCCCATTCTTGTTCCATATTGCCGGGTACAAAGCCTGCGCCAATGCCCTGAATTTTATGCGGGCCGCCATTGCCGCCCGATAGAACGGGGCTGTCTTCGGGTTCGACGGCAATCATTTTAAGGCCAGCTTTTCTTGGCTTTAACACCGAGCCAATGCCGGTAAAAGTGCCGCCCGTGCCAACGCCCGAGATAACCACATCGACGCTGCCTTGCGTATCGTTCCAAATTTCTTCGGCCGTGGTGGCACGGTGGATGGCGGGGTTGGCGGGATTGTTAAATTGTTGGGGCATCACCCAGCCGTCATTTGCGGCGAGCAAGTCTTCGGCGCGCGAAATCGCGCCTTTCATGCCTTTTTCGGCGGGCGTCAAATCTAGCTCGGCGCCCAGCAGCAGCAGCATTTTGCGCCGCTCTATCGACATGCTTTCGGGCATGCATAAAATCAACCGATAGCCTTTCGCCGCACAGGCAAAGGCCAGCGCGATACCCGTATTGCCAGAGGTCGGCTCGACAATCACGCTATCGGGTTGAATGTCGCCGCTGGCTTCCAGCGCCTCAATCATGGCAACGCCAATGCGGTCTTTGACGCTGGCGATCGGGTTGAAAAACTCTAGCTTGGCCAAAATATTGGCCTGACAGCCATGTTCGGCGGCGATGCGGCCAAGCTGTACAATCGGCGTATTGCCGATGGTTTGCGTGATGGATGAATAGATTTTTCCGCGCCCGATTTGGGCTTCTGGTTTTTTATTTTCGCTCATCTCTCTCTCCCGTTAAATGGTGAAATCGCCAACACCTGATGGCTGGCTTTCTGAATTATGGCATAGATCGGCAATGCTCGTGTCGCCCACCGCTTCGCCCAATGCGGTTTGCAGTTGCGCGTGAAACGGTTCGACAATCTCGCGGCATAAATCTGAGCGCGAGCTGACGCCCTCGGTTTCTTTATCCAAAGTCTCGATGACTTCAAAGATTTCGCGCACGCTGATGCGTCGCCGCTCGCGCGCCAACCGATAGCCCCCTCGCGGGCCGCGCACGCCGCGCAAAATATTGGCTTTTACCAGAGCTTGCATAATCTGTTCGAGATAGCGTTGCGGCACGCCTTGGCGCTCGGTTATTTCGCGCGCCTGCACGGGGTTGGGGCGCGCATGCAGCGCCACGTCCAACACGGCCTCCAAAGCCATCAAAGATTTGCGCGATAATTGAATCATGCAGGCCCCGTTTTATCGCTCGCGGGGGCATCGGTTCCCGTCGAGCCAAAGCCGCCCGAGCCGCGCGCCGTATCCCCCAAAACATCGACTTCTATTAAGGTCGCCTGCACAACGGGTGCGAAAATCATTTGCGCGATGCGCATATTGCGCTCCACCGTAAAGTCTTCTTGGCCGTGGTTAATCAAGATGATTTTCACCTCGCCGCGATAATCACTATCAATCGTGCCGGGCGTATTCAGCACGCTCAGGCCATGTTTGGCCGCCAATCCCGAGCGCGGGCGCACTTGCGCTTCAAAGCCTTTCGGCATGGCCATGGAAAGTCCCGTTGGCACCATGGCTTGTTGGCCCGGTTGTAAAACCAACGGCTCGTCCTCGGCCAAAGCGGCGCGCAAATCCATGCCGGCCGCTTCGTCGGTTTCATAGGCAGGCAGCTCGAGGCCTTTGGCGTGGTCTAGAACTTTAATCTCAATGCGCGGGCTCATATGGCTTCCTTCAAGATGTCTCCGCAGCGCTAAAATGCGCCGCGATATGTTGGGCTAAGGTTTGAGCCGTTTCGGTTTTGCTCATCTGACCAAAGGCTTCGGTTTTATCTTGGGCAACCAAGGTGGCGGCATTTTCATCGCCGCCCATCACGCCGCCTTCGACGCCGCTATCGAGCGCCACATTATTGGCGATAATCCAATCGCAATTTTTGCGAGCTAATTTATCGCGGGCAAAAGCCTCGACATTATGGGTCTCGGCGGCAAAGCCGATGAGCAGGCTCGGTTTTTGTTTCGAACTGCCAAGGCTCGCCAGAATATCGCGGTTTTCTTGCAAAGCGAGGGCGGGCAGGCCGGTCTCGGTTTTCTTAAGTTTGTGTTCGGCGCAAAGCTCGGGGCGCCAATCGGCGACGGCTGCGGTCATCACGCCAATATCGAGCGGCAAAAGCGCGTGACAGGCGTCATACATTTGCGCGGCCGTTTCCAAGCGATGCATATGCACGCCTGGCACATCGTCCAAAGCCGTGGGGCCAGATACCAAATGCACCTCGGCGCCCATGGCGGCCAGAGCTTGGGCAATCGCATAGCCTTGCTTGCCCGACGAGCGATTGGCGATATAGCGCACGGGGTCAATCGGTTCATGGGTGGGGCCGGCGGTGACCAGAACTTTCTTGCCCTTCAGGGAACCCTCGCCGGTTTCGGTCAAAATAGAGGCGGCGCGCGCGGCAATCTCGCTCGGCTCGCTCATCCGCCCAAGGCCGAACTCGCCACAGGCCATGTCGCCCTCTTCGGGGCCGACAAAATGCAGGCCATCGGTTTTTAATTGCCCGAGGTTTCTTTGCGTGGCGGCGTGTTCCCACATGCGCACATTCATGGCGGGCGCCAGCATCACGGGTTTATCGGTGGCCAATAAAGTGGTCGAGGCCAAATCATTGGCAATGCCTTGCGCGGCTTTGGCCATCAGGTCGGCGGTGGCGGGGGCGACCAAAATAAGGTCGGCATCGCGCGATAATTGGATGTGACCCATCTCGGCTTCATCGGTCAAATCAAACAGGTTTTCATAGACTTTATCGCCCGACACAGAGGCCAGCGAGAGCGGCGAGACAAATTGTTCGGCCGCCGCCGTCAGCAAGCAGCGCACCGCCAAGCCTTGGCCCCGCAATTGGCGCACCAAATCGGGGGCTTTATAGGCCGCAATCCCGCCGCCAATAATCAAAAGAACGCGCTTCATAAGGACAACCCTTTTCGTCAATGCTCGGCACTCTAGCGTCTAAAGCGCTAATCTCCAAAAAAAATATGTAAATAAAAATAAAACCCGAAACGCAGCATCCGGCGGCTAGAAAATACCCGTAAGCGCCACAGCCAGCGCCCCTGCGGCGGCCGCCAAAGCGGCCAGCCCAAGACCGCGCGCCAGCGCATCGGTTTTCACGGGCGCGGTTTGGCCGGCGCCTAGATGGGCCATGGTTTCCAAAGCGGCCGCGCCGCGCTCGGCTTGGGCCAGAGTTTCGGGCAGGCGGCGCAAAGCGCGCAAAGTAGAGCCTGCATTGTCGCGCATATCGCGCAAAATCGCTTCCGGCCCGATTTGGCGGCGTAGCCAATCGGCCACCAGAGTTTCGCTGGCATCCCAAATATTGATTTTCGGGTCAAAGCTGCGCGCCACACCTTCCACGGTCACCATGGTTTTTTGCAGCAGCAAAAGTTGCGGCTGGGTGGCCATATCGAATTGTTCGGTAATCGCAAACAGCTGGCTCAAAACGCGCCCCATGGAAACATCATCGGCGTCGCGGTCGCGTATCGGCTCGCCAACCGAGCGCAGGGCTTGGGCAAATTCATGCACATCATGGTGGTCTGGCACATAGCCCGCTTCGATATGCACTTGGGCGAGTTTCACGTAATCGCGGGTGATGAAGCCGTGCAATATTTCGGCCAGAAAGCGGCGGCTGTCTTTATCGAGACGACCACAAATGCCCAAATCAATGGCCACAATCGTGCCGTCTTTTTGCACCAAGAGATTGCCTTGGTGCATATCGGCATGAAAAAACCCATCGCGCAAAACCAGCGTCAGGAAAATCTGCAACAGGCGGGTCGCCAAATCCGAGAGGTCATGGCCATGTTTTTGTAAACCTTCAATATCCGAGGCCGAGACGCCATCGACCCAGCTCATGGTCAAGACGCGGCGTCCGCTGGCTTCCCAAATAATATCGGGAACGCAAAAGCCTTTATCTTGGGCGGTGTTCTCGGCCATTTCGGACAGGGCGGCGGCTTCCATGCGGAAGTCGGTTTCGCCATTGATCGAGCGCGCCAAAGTGGTGATGGCATCAAGCGGGCGCAAGCGATGGGTGATGGGAAAAAACCGCTCTGCCCATTTGGCCATACGCGCCAATAATTCCAACTCGCCGCGCAATCGGTCTTCGACGCCTGGGCGCAAAAACTTCACGGCTAATTTCTGCCCCGTCTCGCGATGCGTCGCGACGTGCACTTGGGCAATCGATGCGGCGGCGATGGGGGGCCCCATGTCTTTAATAATGGCATCGGCATTGTCCAGCTCGGTCGCCAAAAGACGCGCCACTTGTTTGTCGCTAAACGGCGGCAGGCGGTCTTGCAAATGGCGCAAGTCTTGCGCCATCGCCAAGCCGATAATATCCGAGCGCGTCGCCAAAAACTGGCCGAGCTTGATATAGGTAGGGCCTAATTTTCGAATTTTATCGGATAGCTCTTGGCCGCGTTGGTCTTCGCGAAAGCGCTTGGCGCCAAGGGTAAACAGGCGGCATGCGAAGCGAATGCGAAACGGTGCCTCGGTAAAAAAATCGGGCGGCAAAAGCGCATCTTGCGCCAGCAGCAATCGCATCATGCGGAGGAGACGAAGCAAGCGCATGGCTAGGCTTTCCAGCCCATGTGCAAAGCGGCAATGCCGCCGCTCAGCAATTCATATTTCGGGCGCTTAAAGCCGGCGTCTCTTAGCTCATCCGCGAAAGCTTGCGCGGGCGGGAATTGGCGAATGCTCTAGACCAAATATTGATAGGCCGAGGCATCTCCCGTCACCGCGCCGCCCATCGGCGGGATGACGTTGAAGGAATAAGCGTCATAGGCTTTTTGCAGCCAACGGCTCGGCATATGCGAGAACTCGAGGCAGACAAATCGCCCGCCCGGTTTCAACACGCGCAAGCTTTCGCGCAAGGCCACATCGCGGTGCGTCACATTGCGAATGCCAAAGGCAATGGTGAGCACATCGACACTATTATCGGCCAGGGGCAGGGCTTCGGCGGTGCCGGTGAGAAAATCAACTTGCGCTGGCTCGCCCGCTTGGTTGATGCCTTCGCGCAAAGCGCGGGCCGCGCCCACGCGCACCATCTCGGCATTGGCGTCAATGACTTGCGCTTTCAAAGTAGAGTTTAATTTTTCGGCGCGTGCCAAAGCGCGAAAGGCAATATCGCCCGTGCCGCCGGCCACATCGACGAGGCGCAAATCGGCCTCGGGGCGAAGGTGCAGAGCCTCAATCATCCGCCGTTTCCAGACGCGATGCAGCCCCGCCGACATCAGATCATTCATCAGATCATATTTATCGGCCACGCTATCAAAGACACCGCGCACCAGCCCTTGTTTTTCGCCCATGTCTACGGTGCGAAACCCAAAGTGGGTGGTGTCTGACTGGTTTGGTTCTCTTGGCTCACTCATCGAGGCGGAAGATAGCGGAAACTTGGGGGGAAGGCAAACGAGGCCATCGCGCCCAAAAAGCCAAATCGAAAAGCCAAATCGAAAAGCCAAGTCGAAATGATTTTGCGCGCGCCCGCTTTGGCTTTATGTTGCGCCCATGCCTGAATTACCCGAAGTCGAAACGGTCCGCCGAGGCCTGTCGCCCCATATCGAAGGGCGCACCATTACCAAAGTGCATTTGGCGCGCCCTGACTTGCGCTTTGCGTTCCCCGAGGGATTTGCCGCGCGCTTGACGGGCGCCAAAATCACTCATTTTGGCCGCCGCGCCAAATATCTTCTGGCCGAGATGGAAAAATCTGGCGAGGTGTTTTATTGGCTCAGCCACCTCGGCATGACCGGACGCTATATGTTAGAGACCCCCGATGCCGACCCGCTGGAGCCAGGGCTTTACGCCCATGAGGTCGCCCAACCCGTGGCGCTCAAACATGTGCATGTGCGCCTTGCCTTCGACGATGGCACGGTTTTGTCCTACGCCGACCCGCGCCGTTTCGGCTTTATGGATTTGGTGGAAGGCGCGCCCGATAATACACCGTTTCTCAAAGACCTTGGGCCCGAGCCTTTGAGCAATGAATTTCACGCAGAAATGCTGCTAGCCGCCTGCGCCACAAGAAAGAGTCCGATTAAAAATGTGCTGCTCGACCAGCGCGTGGTGTCGGGGCTGGGCAATATATATGTCTGCGAGGCCTTGTTTATGGCCGGCATTAGCCCGCGTCGCTTGGCCGCCAATGTGGGCGCCAAGCGATTGGCGCGTCTGGTGCCAGCCATTCGCGATGTTCTGGCGCGCGCCATTGAGGCGGGCGGTTCGAGTTTGCGCGATTTTGCCGATAGCGATGGCAAATTGGGTTATTTTCAGCATAATTTTTTGGTCTATGACCAAGAAGGCAAACCCTGTTCGAGCCAAACCTGCCATGCTAGCATTCAGCGTATTGTGCAATCGGGGCGGTCGAGCTTTTACTGCCCGACGTGTCAAAGATAAGGAGATGAGGTTTATGCGCCAGCTATCGGGCTTTTATCTATTGATGGTTCTAATTTGGGCGGGGCCAGCTGGCGCGCAATATCTCTCCGCCGCGCCCGATATTCCGCTGGCCGAGGGCTTTCGAGAAAACCCGGACGCGACGCTGGTTTTCGACAAGCCGCAGGGGCGTATTTTGCAAATGAGCGCGACGCAAGCCGTGGGGGCAAACCCCACGCGCACCCGCCAATTTTATACCGCCAGTCTGCCCAACTTGGGCTGGCGCGCGCGCCCCAGCCAAGACAAGAATATCTTGACTTTCAACCGCAAAGGCGAAACTTTGCGACTTAGCTTTCGCGCCGATACCGTGATTTTTGATCTGACGCCCAAAGCCCCTTTTGAGGACTGACCTATGAAATATGAAAACATTCTCGTTGAAACCCGTGGCCGTGTTGGTCTGGTTACTTTGCATCGCCCGAATGCGCTCAATGCCCTGTGCCATGACCTCATGCTCGAGCTGACCCATGCCATCGAGGGGTTTGACGCCGATTCTGAAATTGGCTGCATGGTGATAACCGGCTCGCCCAAGGCGTTTGCCGCCGGAGCGGATATCAAAGAGATGTCGTCGAAAACCTATGCCGATGTGATGGCCGAAGACTTTATTACCACCAATTGGGAGGCGGCCGCCAAGGCGCGCAAACCCATTATCGCGGCAGTGGCTGGCTATGCTTTGGGCGGTGGCTGCGAGCTGGCCATGATGTGCGACTTTATTCTGGCCGCCGATACGGCCAAATTTGGCCAGCCTGAAATTAACCTCGGGGTTATTCCAGGCGCTGGCGGCACGCAGCGCCTCACGCGCTTTGTCGGCAAATCCAAAGCCATGGAAATGTGCCTGACGGGTCGCATGATGGATGCCGAAGAAGCCGAACGCTGTGGGCTGGTCTCGCGCATTATTGCGGCCGATGATTTGGTCGAAGAAGCGGTGAGCGTGGCCACGAAGATTGCTGAGAAATCTCTGCCATCGGTTTATACGGCGAAAGAATGCGTCGATGTGGCTTATGAGACGAGCTTGCGCGAGGGCGTGCATTATGAACGCCGCGTGTTTCATGCGCTGTTTGCTTTCGACGACCAAAGCGAAGGCATGGAAGCTTTTATCGAGAAGCGCGCGCCAAAGTTCACGCATAAGTAAAGTTCACGCACAAGTAAAGGGTGTTGACCTTACCGCAAGGGCGGCCTATAACGCGCCCTTGAGCGGTGAAACGCCGCTCCATGATTTTTGTAAGAATTAGGATTTTAAACTATGGCCAATACTAAATCAGCCAAGAAAATGGTTCGCAAAATTGAGCGTCGCACGGAGCGCAACCGCGACCAGCGTTCGCGTATGCGCACGTTTATTCGCCGCGTAGAAGAAGCTGTGGTGGCTGGAGATAAAGGCGAGGCTGTGGAAGCCCTGCGCATCGCGCAGCCTGCAATCGCGAGAGCGGGTCAAAAAGGTCTGATGCACAAACGCACCGCGTCGCGCAAAGTATCGCGTCTGGCGAAAAGTGTAAGCGCCATCGTTTAAGGCGGCTTGCTTTCATAAGTTCAAAAAGCCCGCGCTTGTCGCGGGCTTTTTTGTGTCTGGTTTGCGCCTGGATTTTATCAAATGGCGCAGGTTTTATTTTCGCGAAAATGGGTTTCGCGCAAAACCCGTCAAGCTATTTATTTTCAAGAAAATTTAAAAAAATCGTCTGTTCTTGTTTCCTTCCCGTTGCTAACGTCGCCTCTTCTTCGTATCGTCTTTAAGCGTTGAAACCCGCAGTTTCTAGGCGATTTTTGGGATTTTTCGATTTCGATTGGAATCCGTAAACGGAATCAACAGGCTAGGCGCAATAACAAAACACCTCCCCTTCCGGCGAGGTCAAATTTAAGGATTAGGCGATGAGCGAGCAGTCAGGTAAGAGCGAAAATGAAAAAGATGTCGCCGCTTCGAATAGCGAGACGCTGGCTGCAAAACCCGCCGCGTCGAAAGCCGATGCGTTAAATGCACAATGGCATCGGGTGCGCTCGCGCCTGCGCGCCGAGCTGGGCGAAGCCACGTTTAATAGCTGGTTCAAATTGCTAGAAGTCAGCGGCGCGCAAAAAGGCCGCGTGACGTTGCAAGTGCCAACGCGTTTCGTGCGCAGTTGGATTGAAGCGCATTATCTCACGCGCATTCGCGACCATTGGCAGGCGGAAGATGCAAGCGTGCGCCGCATTGATATCGAATTGCAGCCCGAATGGACGCCAAGCGACAAGAAACCAGAAGTGCGCGAGCAAAAAGCAGTGGCTCCGCGCAAAAGCCCAATGGCACCCCCGAGCCCGCCCGCGCCTGCGCGCGTGCCGCAAGCCACTTTTGAGCAAGGCTCGCGCGACGAGCTGGGCGCGCCTTTGGATACGCGCTTTACGTTTGATAATTTCATCGTTGGCAAATCCAATGAATTGGCGCATGCGGCGGCGCGGCGTTTGGCCGAAGGCAAGGGCGTGGCTTTCAATCCACTGTTTCTTTATGGCGGCGTTGGCTTGGGCAAAACCCATTTGATGCACGCGATTGCTTGGGAAATTCGTCGCCAAGATCCGTCGCGCACGGTGCTTTATTTGTCAGCTGAAAAATTCATGTATCAGTTCATCCGCGCCCTGCGGTTTAAAGATACCATGGCGTTTAAACAGCAATTCCGCGAAGTCGATGTGCTGATGATTGATGACATTCAATTCATTGCGGGCAAGGATTCGACACAAGAAGAATTTTTCCACACGTTCAACGCGCTGATTGACCACAATCGCCAAGTGATTATTTCTGCCGACCGCTCGCCGACCGATTTGGAAGGCATTGAGGAGCGCATTCGCTCGCGCCTTGGCTGGGGTCTGGTCGCCGATATTCATCCGACCGATTACGAGCTTCGCCTCGGCATTTTGCAGTCGAAAGCCGAAGCCCTATCGACGCGCGCCGATGCCATTCCAACGCCGCAGCCGGTGCTTGAGTTTTTAGCCCAGCGCATTGTTTCCAATGTGCGCGAGCTGGAAGGCGCGCTCAATCGGGTTGTGGCTTATGCCAGTTTTGTCGGCCGCCCAATTAGCCTCGAGATGGCGCAAGATGTCTTGCGCGATCTTTTGCGCGCGTCCGAGCGCCGCGTGACGATTGATGAAATTCAGCGCCGTGTGGCCGAATATTTCAATGTGAAAATGGGCGATATGTTGTCGGCTCGCCGCGCCCGTTCGGTGGCTCGCCCGCGCCAGATTGCTATGTATCTATCGAAGCAATTGACGACGCGCTCCTTGCCGGAGATTGGCCGCAAATTTGGCGGGCGCGACCATACGACGGTCATTCATGCGGTGCGTAAAATCGAGCAATTGCGCGAAGAAGATGCCGCCCTCGACGAAGATGTCGACTTGCTGCGTCGGATGCTTGAGAACTAGGTTCGCTTGTTTCTTTGGTGTCGCGGGGCGTAAAAAAAACCCCCACGAGAATCCCCAACTCTGTTATAGTTTTCCCGAAAGATTCGTAAGGGCTGCGCGGCTTTTTTGCGAATAGACTGAGACTTTGGAAATAAGCTAAAGCTCTGGAAATAAGCCAAAGCTTTGCCCACATAAGACGACCAGGAGAGTGTGTCATGAAAACAATCATTGAACGCAGTGATTTATTAAAGGCGTTGAACCATGTGCAAAGCGTGGTCGAGCGGCGCAACACCATCCCGATTTTGTCGAATGTTCTTTTGGAGGCCGATAATGGCGTTTTGGGTCTGACGGCGACCGATTTGGAAATTGAAATGCGCGAGCGCGTCGATGCCGAAGTGGTGCAGCCTGGCGCGATTACCGCGCCGGCGCATATGCTTTATGACATTGTCCGCAAATTGCCAGATGGCGCGCAAGTCGAATTGGCTACCGATGAAAGCGGCGCGCGGTTGAATTTAACCGCCGGAAAATCCAGCTTCGCTTTGCAAGCTTTGCCGCGCGAAGATTTCCCCGCCATGGCTCAAGACGAAATGCCCGTGGCGTTTGCTTTGCCAGGGGGGGATTTGCGCCGTCTTATCGATAAGACCCGCTTTGCCATTTCTGTTGAAGAAACGCGGTATTATTTGAATGGCATTTATTTGCATGCCTTAGAAGAAGACGGCAGCGCTCTGTTGCGCGCCGTGGCGACCGATGGACACCGTTTGGCGCGCGTGCAAATGGCGCGTCCTGTAGGCGCGGAAGCCATGCCTGCGATTATCATTCCGCGCAAAACCGTCGGCGAAGTGCAAAAGCTTTTGGAAGAAGAAGACGGCGAAGTGTCTTTGCAGGTCTCGGACACAAAAATTAATTTTGCTTTCTCCAATATCGTGCTGACCTCGAAACTCATCGACGGCAAATTCCCCGATTACACGCGCGTCATCCCCTCCGATAACGATAAATTATTGACGGTAGATGCCAAGAGTTTCGCGCAAAGTGTCGACCGTGTGTCGGCCATCTCGAGCGAGAAATCGCGCGCGGTGAAATTGGAATTAGCGCCCGATAGTTTGGCGCTCTCGGTTTCCAATCCAGATAGCGGGTCGGCCAGCGATGAGCTCAGCGTATCTTATGCGGCCGAAGCCATGGAAATTGGCTTTAACGCGCGGTACCTGATGGATATTACGGCTCAGCTAGACGGCGAAGTGGCGACTTTCGAGCTGGCCGATAGCGGCTCCCCGACTTTGGTGCGCGACGATAAAGACACGGATGCGCTTTACGTTTTGATGCCAATGCGCGTGTAGCTCTCGGCTATGGATGAGGCGCTCGCCCCCATCGCGCCGCATATTCGTCGGCTGCGGCTGACGAGCTTTCGCTCTCACCAGACGCTTGATTTAACGTGTGCCAATGGTGCCGTGGTCATCACGGGCGCCAATGGTTTGGGCAAGACCAATGTCTTGGAGGCCATCTCTATGCTGGCGCCCGGGCGCGGTTTGCGCAGTGCCAATTTAGAAGACTTACGGTTTCGCGATGCCCAAGGCCTCACCCAAGAGAGTTGGACTGTGCTGGCCGATATCGAGGGGGCGACGACGGGCGCCATTCGTGCGGGCGTGGCTTTTGAAGGCGAGGGCGGTCGGCGCGTGCGGATGGATGGCGAAACGCGCCGCGTAGATGATTTGGCACAAGCGCTGCCCCAGCTTTGGTTGACCCCGTCGATGGATCGCCTGTTTGTCGATGGCGCCAGCGGGCGGCGCAAATTTCTCGACCGTTTTGCCCAAACTTTGGACGGCGGCCTATCGCGCCATTTGAGCGCCTATGAAAAAGCCATGCGCGAGCGCAATCGGCTGCTGCAAACGCCCATGACGTCTTTTTCGAGCAACTCATGGTTGGATGCTTTGGAAGACACAATGGCGCTCGAAGGGGTGGCCATTGCGGCCTCGCGCTTGGCCGCTTTGGATGCTTTGGCAGTGGGGCTCATCGGGCTTCGCGAGGCGGCGTTTCCGCGCGCTGAAATTGCGCTGGAAGGCACTTTGGAGGCGGGATTGCGCGCGGCCTCTGCGGTCGATGTGGAGGATGGGTTTCGCGATCGGATGCGCGCCACGCGCGCGTTGGATGCCAGTGCGGGGCGCAGCCTTGAAGGCCCACATAGAAGCGATTTGCAAGTTGTCTATGCGGCCAAAAACATGGCTGCCAAAGACTGTTCCACGGGCGAGCAAAAGGCGCTTTTGGTGGGGCTAATTTTAGCCCAAGCCCAAAGCGTGGCGGCGCGCATTGGCGATGTTCCGGTTTTGCTGCTCGACGAAGTGGCGGCGCATTTGGACAGCCACCGCCGCGCTGCTTTGGCCGAGATTTTAACCCATTTGGGCGGCCAAAGTTGGATCACCGGAACGGAAATGGAGGCGTTTTCGGGCTTTGCTAAAAATGCCCCTGTGACCGCAATTCAAATGACGCCAAGCGGCGAAGCAGTTACACTATAAACATCGGCGAGGCGCATCTGCGCGGCGCCCAATGGAAGAGATGAGACCTATGAGTGAATCGGATGTAACGGGCAAGGAATCCAGCGGCGAAGAGGCCGAATATGGCGCCGCCTCGATTAAAGTTTTGAAAGGTCTGGAGGCCGTTCGAAAACGCCCTGGCATGTATATTGGCGACACCGATGACGGCACGGGTCTGCACCATATGGTTTACGAAGTCGTCGATAATTCGATCGATGAGGCTTTGGCGGGTCATTGCGATACCGTGGAAGTGGTGCTGAATAGCGACGGCTCGGTTACGGTTAGCGATAATGGTCGGGGCATCCCGACAGAGATGCACCAAGAAGAAGGCGTCTCGGCCGCGCAAGTGATTATGACCCAATTGCACGCAGGCGGTAAATTCGATAGCAATTCTTACAAAGTTTCGGGCGGCCTGCACGGCGTGGGTATTTCTGTGGTCAACGCGCTTTCCGATTGGTTGGAGCTGACGGTGCAGCGCGCCGGCAAAACCTATTCGATGCGTTTTGCCCATGGCGATGCAGAAGCCGATTTGGCAGAAATCGGCACCGCCGATGCGACCGGCACGAAAGTGACATTTCATCCGTCTGCCGAGACGTTCACCATGACCGAATTTAATTTCGAAACGCTGGAGCATCGGTTGCGCGAATTGGCGTTTTTGAACAGCGGCGTTGCCATTGTTTTAGAAGACCGCCGAGGTGTCGAGCCACGCCGTTCGGATTTGAAATATGACGGCGGGCTGGAAGCTTTTGCGCGCTATCTTGACCGCAATAAATCGACGCTGATTGAGACGCCCATCACTTTGGTATCCGAGGCTGAAGATATTGTGGTGGAATTGGCGCTTTGGTGGAACGACAGCTATCACGAGACGGTTTTATGTTTCACCAATAATATTCCCCAGCGCGATGGCGGCACGCATTTGGCGGGCTTTCGCGGCGCGCTGACCCGCACCATCAATAATTATGCCAATCAGCATGGCATTGCTAAAAAAGAGAAAGTCTCGGTAACCGGCGATGATTGCCGCGAAGGCCTGACGGCGGTTCTTTCGGTGAAAGTGCCGGACCCGAAATTCTCGAGCCAAACCAAAGATAAATTGGTTTCCTCCGAAGTGCGCCCCGTGGTGGAAAGCGTGGTCAATGAAGTGCTGAGCGCGTGGTTTGAAGAACACCCGAATGAAGCCAAAATTATTATGAGCAAAGTGGTCGAAGCGGCTGCGGCGCGCGAAGCGGCGCGCAAAGCGCGCGAGCTGACCCGTCGCAAAGGCGCCTTGGATGTGTCTAGCCTGCCGGGCAAATTGGCCGATTGTCAGGAGCGCGATCCGACGCGCTCTGAATTATTCCTCGTCGAGGGCGATAGTGCGGGCGGCTCTGCCAAACAGGCGCGCAATCGTTCCAATCAGGCGGTGCTGCCGTTGCGCGGTAAAATTTTAAATGTCGAGCGCGCGCGTTTTGACAAAATGCTGTCCTCCAATGAAATCGGCACGTTGATTACCGCTTTGGGAACGGGCATTGGGCGCGAAGATTTTAATGTCGATAAATTGCGCTATCACAAGATTATCATCATGACCGATGCGGACGTCGACGGGGCGCATATTCGCACGCTGCTTTTGACTTTCTTCTATCGGCAAATGCCAGAGGTTATCGAGCGCGGCCATTTGTTTATCGCGCAACCGCCTTTGTATAAAATCAAACGACAAAGCTCGGAACGCTATTTGAAAGATGATGGCGCGCTGGAAGATTATTTGCTGGAGACGGGCTCGGGCGAGGCGGTATTAACTTTGGCCTCGGGCGAGCAACGCAGCGGCAGTGATTTGCAAACCCTGCTCACCGAAGCGCGTCTGGTGAAAGCCACTTTAAATGCGATGCCCGCGCAATACCCGCAATTCATCATCGAGCAGGCGGCTATCTCTGGCTCGCTGACGCCCGAGATTTTATCCAAGCCAGAATTGGCCGAGCAAAGCGCCCATTATATTGCCGGTCGCTTGAACCGTATGTCCGATGAAGTGGAACGCGGTTGGGAGGGCGTCCCCACGGGCGATGGCGGGCTGACTTTTTCCCGTGTGCTGCGCGGAGTGCGCGAAGAGTATAATATTGATGCGCCCCTCATTGCCTCGGCCGATGTGCGCCGTTTGGATGCGATGGCGACCAATTTGCAATCGGTCTATTTGGATCCGGCGCAATTGACGATTAAAGATAAAACCATTCAGGTGAACACGCCGAGTGAGCTTTTGGCTGCCGTCTTAGCGCAAGGGCGCAATGGTATTTCGCTGCAACGCTATAAGGGCTTGGGCGAAATGAACCCCGAGCAATTATGGCAGACGACGCTCGACAAAGACGCGCGCTCGCTGTTGCAAGTTAAAGTGCAAGATGTGGCCGACACCAATGGCCTGTTCGAGCAATTGATGGGCGATGTGGTAGAGCCGCGCCGCCAATTCATTCAAGACAACGCCCTAGATGTGAGCAATCTGGATATCTAGGCGCAGGATACCGCGACCATGAGCCAAAGCCCATCGCCCGAGACACAAACCCCGCCAAGCAGATTGGGACGCTGGCTCTATTGGGGGTTGGTGGGCGCCATTTGGGCGACGATTGGCGTTGCGGTTTTGGTGTTTATCTATGCGTTGGATTTGCCCGATACCGATGAATTATGGAAAATTGGCCCGAAAGCCGAGCTGAGCCTTTATGCGGCGGAAGATGAATTAATCGCCCGGCGCGGGCGGCGCGGCGGTCAGCCTTTGCAATATAAAGATTTCCCGCCGGCTCTGGTGCAGGCGGTCACGGCGATTGAAGACCGGCGTTTCTTCTCGCATTTCGGGCTCGACCCGCGTGGGCTATTGCGCGCGCTCACGGCCAATATTTGGGCGGGGCGCACGGTGCAGGGCGGCTCGACTTTGACCCAGCAATTGGCCAAGAATGTTTTCCTCACGCCCGAGCGCACCTATAAGCGTAAAATTCAGGAATTGCTTTTGGCCTTTTGGCTGGAAGCGCAATTCACCAAACAAGACCTTTTGGCGCTCTATCTAAACCGTGTCTATTTCGGGGCGGGCGCTTATGGCGTGCAAGCGGCGGCGGAGACTTATTTCAACCGACCCGTGCAAAGCTTGAGCCTTGGCGAAGCCGCGATGTTGGCTGGCCTGTTGAAAGCGCCATCGCGATATGCGCCGACGCGCAATCCAGAAGCGGCGCGCGCGCGAGCCATGGTGGTTTTGGGGGCCATGCGCGAGGTCGGCCATATTAGCGAAGCGCAAGCGGTGGCCGTGGCTGGCGAGCCGGTGAGCATCGTCAATCGCTCGTCCGATGCGGCGCATTATGCGGTCGATTGGACGCTCGACCAATTGCCCGATTTCGTCGGTCGCCCGCGTGCCGATTTGGATATTATCACCACGCTTGACCCGCGCCTGCAACTGGCCGCCGAACGCTCCATTAAATCGGTTTTAAACCAATATGGCGACGCCCGAAACGCGAGCCAAGCCGCCATGGTGGTGATGTCTCCCGATGGCGCCATTCGCGCCATGGTGGGCGGCAAATCTTATGCCCAAAGCACATTTAACCGCGCCACTATGGCCAAGCGCCAACCGGGTTCCTCGTTCAAGCCGATTGTTTATTTGGCGGCGCTGGAAAATGGGCTGACCCCCTCGCAGATCTATGAAGATGCGCCCATATCGGTCGGCCAATGGCAGCCGAGAAATTACACGCAAAAATATCTCGGCGCCATTAGCGCGCAAACCGCTTTGGCCAAATCGATCAATACCGTGGCCGTGCAAGTGAGCGAGGAAACGGGGCGGGAAAAAGTGATTGATATGGCGCGCCGTCTTGGCATTCGCGCGCGGCTTCGCCCGCATCCGTCTTTGGCGTTGGGCGCTTTTGAGGTTACTTTGCTCGAGCTGACCGCCGCCTATGCGCATTTTGCCAATGGCGGCAAACAGACTTTGCCGCATATTATCTCTGAGGTGATTACCAGCTCGGGTCAGGTTTTGTATCAGCGCAATGCCCCCAAAGCTTTGCCCGTGGTGGCACCCCATCATATTGGCACGCTCAATGAAATGTTACGCAGCGCCGTAACGCAAGGCACCGGACAAAGGGCGCAGATTAAAAACCTAGATATCGCGGGCAAAACGGGCACGTCGCAAAATTGGCGCGATGCTTGGTTTGTTGGCTATACGGGCGCTTTGGTGGTCGGGGTTTGGGTTGGCAATGATGACAATAGCGCCATGGCCAGAGTGTCGGGCGGCGGCCTGCCAGCGCAGATTTGGCGCGATTTTATGGTTGGCCAAAAAAGCCTCAGCGCCGAGGTTGTGCTGCCCGGCGGCGAGGCGCCCAAAGGGGTTTTGCGCGGCCTCTTGCGTCGTTTCTTCGGCGGCTAATCTAGCGCAGTTTCGCAGCGATTTTTTGCGCCAAAATTTGCGCTTCCAGCCCATGGTCAAAATGCGCCAAATAGCGCCCCTTGCCATCCATCAAATAAAAGAAAGACGAATGGTCGACATTATAGCTGCCTTTATCTTGCGCGGTTTCTTCTGGGAGGTCGCGGCGCACGGCATAGACGCGGAAGGCTTTTTTCACCATCGCAATTTGCTCGGGCGTGCCAGTCAGGCCCGAAATTTTCGGATGGAAATAGCTCAAATATTCGCTCAATTGCTCCGGCGTATCGCGCAATGGATCGACCGAAATAAACACCGGTTGTAGGGCGGCAAAAAGTTTGGGGTTTTGGGCCTCTAGGGTTTCTAGGGCTGCGCCCATGACATCTAGAGACATCGGGCAAACATCGGGGCAATAGGTAAAGCCAAAATAAATCAACATGGGCGCGCCCGCAAAATCGGCTTCGCTGCGCGCCTCGCCTTTTTCATTGGTCAGGCTAAAGGCGCCACCAATGGCCACCTCTTGAAACGGGCGAACCGAAGCCTCGCGGGTTTGCAGCTCGATCAGCAGCAGCCCCAATAAAGTCAGCAGACCGGCGGCGGCGAGGCCGATGCTTATTTTAATGTTTTTCTTCATATGCCCGCTCCTATGGTTTGGGGAAGACGCGCTCGGGTTAATTTAGCGCCAGCCCTTTTCATATCCCTGCCTAGCGGTTATATCTTGGCGATGACGAGCAAGCAATCCACCGACCAGCGACATAAACGCCCGACGCTTTTACGGGGGTCTCTTTTCGGCTTGGCGCTTCTGGCGGCGGTTATTGGGTCGCCGCTGCGGGCGCAACAAGTGCCGGTAGTTACCGATAATGTTTTCATCGAAGCGGCGCGTGCCGGCGATGTGGAAGCTTTGAAAGCCGCCCATGCGGCGGGGTATTCGATTGATAGTCTGGGGCGCAATGGGCAAAGCGCCCTGCATGCGGCGGCTGAATGGGGACGCCTTCGCGCGGTGCAGCAATTGCTAGACTGGGACGCCAAGCCCGATAAGCGCGCCACAACCAAACATACCGCCATCAGCTATGCGGTGGTCTATGGCCATAGCGAAATTATTGCCGCGCTCTTGGCGGCCAAAGCCGACCCCAATCGGGCGGGGCCGAATTATGAAGTGCCTCTGATTACGGCGGCGCGTCTGGGGCATGAAACCATCGTGCGTCTGTTAATAGACGCAAACGCCGATGTCCAAGAGACCGATGGCACAGGACGCACGGCGGCCGAATGGGCGCGCGAAATGCGCCATCCAAAAATCCTCACCCTGCTTCGCGCCGCTGGCGGGTAGGGCGCGCGCGATGAGCCAAAATAAAACACCCCCTACATTGGGCGCCTCGGCGCCCTTCCACGCGCGCCCCTATGGCGAATTGGAGGCCGATGGCGAACCCATCGCCGTGGTGCGTTTGCGGGTGCAATTGTTTTTGCGCTGGTTGGCCATCATCGGTCAGCTGGTCGCTGTTTTGGTTATTTATTTCGGCTTCGGGTTTTCCCTGCCGTTAACCGCTTGTCTGGTGGTTATCGGATTGGCGGTGGGGCTGAACTTGAGCCTCATCTTGCTGTTTCCGGCCAATCATTTTTTAAACCGGCGCGAGACCGCCAGCTATCTGGCCTATGACATTGCTCAATTGGGCTTATTGCTGTTTTTAACGGGCGGGGTGATGAACCCATTTGCGCTTCTTTTATTGGCGCCCGTCACCATTTCGGCCAGTCTGTTGAACGCGCGCACGACTGCGGCGCTGATTGTTTTTGCGGGTTTCATCGTAAGCTTTTTGGCGCTCTATCATTTGCCTTTGCCGTGGCGCGGCACGCCGCCGCAAATTCCAGATTTGTTTCGCTTCGGCGTTTGGGCGGCCTTAATGTTGGCGCTGGCTTTTATTCCCGCCTATGTCTGGCGGGTCAGCCGCGAGGGGCGTCGCATGTCGGCGGCGTTAACGGCCACGCGCTCGGTATTGGCGCGCGAGCAACGCCTGTCGGCTTTGGACGGCATGGCAGCAGCGGCGGCGCATCAATTAGGCACGCCTTTGGGAACCATTGTTTTGGTGCTGAGCGAATTGGGCGCGCGCGATGATTTGCCCGAAGGCTTGAGCGATGATGTGGCGCTGATGCGCGAGCAGGCTTTGCGGTGCCGCGATATTCTATCCTCGCTCAGCAGCGAAGATAACGACCCCGTCATCTCGCGGATTTCTTTGCGCGGTCTGCTCGAGGAAGCGGTTTTGGAAGCCGGCGACCACGACAAACAGATTTTCGTATCCAGCCAAGCCAATGGTCTTTTGGCAACCAGCGAGCCTTTGGTGACGCGCCAGCCCGAGTTGATTTACGGGCTTGGCAATCTGATTGAAAATGCGGCCGAATTTGCCCATGGCTCGGTTTGGGTGCAAGCGACATATTCGGCGCAACAAGTGGTCATTGAAATTGCCGACGATGGGCCGGGCTTTGCGGCCGATATTTTGACCCATTTGGGTGAGCCGTATACGTCGTCGCGCCGCTCGAAATTCCGCCGCGATGAAACCGGTGATTTTGGCCTTGGGCTTGGGTTTTTTATCGCCCGCACTTTGATGCAACGTTCGGGCGGAAAAATTAGCGCGCGCAATTTAAAGGTCACTGAAATGATCGATGGGCAAATGCCAGGCGGGGCTTGTGTGCGCGTGGTTTGGCCGCGCGATCGTTTGGCGGGCTAATTTACCGCTTGGCTTTGAAAGCCAGACTAAACACCCTATATCTTAGATAATCCATAACGGAGCTTAATATGACGGATGCCAAAACGCCCGCCCATGACCATACGGGCCAGAACTTATTGATTGTTGACGATGACCAGCCGTGGTTGACGCGGCTTTCGCGCGCCATGGAAACGCGCGGTTATGTGGTGCATAGCGCCGATTCCGTGGCCTCTGGCATTGCCATGGGAAAATCGGTAAAGCCAGCTTTTGCTGTCGTCGATATGCGTCTGGAAGATGGCAATGGGTTGGATGTGGTCGAGAGCCTGCAAGCCGACAATCCCGAGGCGCGGATTATTATGCTGACCGGCTATGGCAATATTGCCACGGCGGTGGAAGCGGTAAAACGTGGCGCCGTTGATTATTTGGCCAAGCCTGCCGATGCCGATGAGATTCATGCCGCTTTGATTGCCGAGCCGGAAGGGCGTGCCGCCCCGCCCGAAAACCCAATGTCGGCCGATCGGGTGCGTTGGGAACATATTCAGCGCGTGTTTGAATTATGCGACCGCAATGTTTCGGAAACCGCGCGTCGTTTGAATATGCATCGGCGCACTTTGCAGCGGATTTTGGCCAAACGCGCCCCGCGCTAAGCTCACTTTTGACCTCTCGCCCAACGAAACCCGCCGATACGTGCCAATCGGCGCATTAATGTGCTGCGTCTGGCGGCGGCGAGTTTTTGCACAGCGGCGGGGCGGATGATTTCTGCGCCATAGCCGTCGGCAAAAATATAGCCGATGTCTTCGGGTAGTTTCTCCACCGGAAAATCGGGCGCGACCGCGAAGAAAAAACGATCGCAATAGGGCAAATAGTCGGGCCATTTTTTATCGGCTTGAAAATCGGCCAAGCCGCTTTTTATCTCAATAATCCATAGCTCGCCCTTATGGGTTACGCCCATTAAGTCGGCGCGGCGATAATTGGGCAGGGAAATTTCGGGCATACAAGAGATGCTTTGTTGGCTGAGCATGCGGGTGACGCCGCGTTGAATGGTGCGCGCCGCCTCCGATTGGCGCCCATCTTCTGGCGCGCTATCGTCGAAGGGAAACGCAACTTCGGGGTCTTCCAAATCTGTCATCAAGTCTGCCATTAAGTCTGCTACACGCGAAAAACTGCCTTTTCTTGGGCTTTTGAGGGCCCTCCAGCCACACAAGCGGCTTGGTCTGGCCACAGTAGCAAGCTTGACGGTCTTCGACTAGCCACCTGCGGCAATATTGTCCTACCCCAAAAGTGACGTTTTTGCTTGAATGCAGATAGGTTTTTGTGTGACATTCCCCCCTTGAGAGATGCGCCCAGCGTATTGTCTTTGGCTTTTGGGAGGGCCTTATGGTTCAAAAATTAGAAGAAATTATCTTTCGTTTTCGTGGTGTTATTTTAGCCCTTTTCGCCGCCTTTACTTTGTATAGCGGGTATTATGCGACCAATTTGAAAATGACCGCTGGCTTTGAAAAGCAACTGCCAGCTGGCCACGAATATATTCAAACATTCCAAGAATATCGAGACCGTCTGTTCGGTTCGAACCGCATCATTGTGGTTTTGAAAGAACGCGAGGGTAAGATTTGGAACAAAGATTTCTTTGCGACCTATAAAGACCTGACCGACGCCTTGTTCTATATGCCAGGTGTGGCACGCCACACGCTGACGTCGCTTTGGACGCCGAACTCGCGCTACTTTGAAATTACCGAAGATGGCTTTGTGGCCGATGATGTTATTCCCGGCACGATCACCATTGAGAATATTGATAGTGATTGCGTCTCGCGGCTAAAAACAGCCAGCCTGGCCACCACTTGTGAGCCAGCCCTCGACATCATTGCCAATAATGTTATTCGCGGTGGTTTTGTTGGCCGCCTTGTCGCCAATGATTTCTCGGCCGCCATGGTGCGCGCCGAGCTATTGGACGTCGATGTGAAAACCGGCGAGCGTCTCGATTACTTCGATCTGGCCGATAAATTGGAAACCGATATTCGCGGCAAATTCGAGAGCGACAAATATGAAGTGCAAATCATTGGCTTTGCCAAGCTGATTGGCGATATCGCCGATGGCGCCGGCACGGTGGTGCAGTTCTTTGCGGTCGCCTTGGTGCTGACCATTTTG
>JAQWIP010000111.1 GCA_029248825.1 Alphaproteobacteria bacterium
AAAACCATAGCCATATTATATCCGCATCAGCCGCGCCAAATTCTGGTTTGGCGCTGGCAAACAATTTGATAGCCTAGTATAAAGCGAGGTAATGCAACTTGTAATGCATAATGTGTAATTTACTCGCGTCAGTAAGTAGGACCGAAGGTCAAAGCGTATGTCAGACACCTCTCCAGCGACCAATACCGAAGCTTTCAAAACGGATAATCCGATTTACGGATATCTCGACAGTCTGCCGAAAGAATATCGCATCTCCGATTTTCACATGCGCTCGGGCAGTGACTTGGCCATTCGCACCAATGGCGAGATTAAAGTGCTGGAAGGCTACCCCGTCACCCATGATTTGCTCGACGATATTTTTCGGGCGGAATTATCGGAAGAAGATTATGAGAAATTTTGCGAGACCAAAGATATTGATTTCGCGATTACCGTGCGCGGCGCCCGCTTTCGCGCCAATGGCTATCATACGCTAAGAGGCTGGGCGCTGATTATGCGCACCATTGTGACGGAAGTTCCCAATATCGACCAATTGGGCTTGCCGGCGGCTGTGCATAATATTTTGAAAGAGAAAAAAGGCATGGTGCTGGTCACCGGCGCCACGGGCTCGGGCAAATCGACATCGCTGGCCTCGCTGATCAATAAAATTAATCGCGAGCGCAATGAGCATATTATCACCATTGAGGATCCGGTAGAATTTGTGCATAGCGAGATCAACTCGATTATTTCGCAGCGCGAGGTCGGGCGCGACACCGAAAGTTTTGCCTCGGCTCTCAAGGGCGCTTTGCGCGAAGACCCAGATATTATTCTGCTCGGTGAGATGCGCGATTATGAGACGATTTCTTTGGCGCTGACCGCTGCCGAGACGGGTCACTTGGTGTTTGGCACTTTACATACCTCGGGCGCGGCCGAGACCATCAACCGTATCATTGATGCGTTTCCCGCCGACGAGCAACCTCAGGCGCGCTCGATGGTGGCCTCGTCTTTACAATTGGTGATGACGCAGCAATTGCTGAAACGCAAAGGCGGCGGGCGCATTGGCGCTTTCGAAGTGATGGTCTGTGTGCCTGCGGTTCGCAACCTCATTCGCGAAGATAAAATCCCCCAAATCGCCACCGTCATGCAAACCGGAGCGCAATTCGGCATGATTACCATGGACAAATATGTCGATGAGCTGGAAAAGCAGAACCTGATCATTGTCGAGGAAGAGGATTAGGCGTGTGGTTTGGCTTCGCAGCCAAAGCTTCGTCTAGCGCCTCGCGATATTCGTCCGCCACCCAAGGTTGCAGCGGCGCTACCCGCTCGATGAGCGCCTCAATGCCCGCCACATTATGCGTCGCCGCATAAGCGCGAATGGCCAAATCCCAGACTTTTCTTTTGGTGTAAAGCGGCAGAACATGTTTCTCAAGCCGCGGTATGGCCAGTTGGCGCAGCACGTTTACCCGCCCTTCTGTGATGGCGCGGCTTACCAAAACTAAATCGGTAATGGCGGTAACCTGTTTAACCAAGACGGGGTGGGTAGTATCGCTGTCCCGATAGCGCTGGTCGATATAGTCATCGAGCGATAAACGAGACGCCGCATCCACTTTGTGAACAATGCGATTCGCCGCCTGCAGCATGTTGGAGGAGACGAAAATCATGCCGAAACAAAAAACGAGTAAAAACCCAAAACCCGCAAAGCTGAAAAAAACATGTTTTGGGCTGGCGGCTATCGCCACCCTATCGGGCATCCGCGACCCTTGCAGCCCCACGACCAAGCCGAAGCCCAACAAAAGATAATGCCAGCCAGACGCGACATAGGGGAACTCAACCTGCGTATGCAGGAGAACCGGCGTGCATAGAGCGGCAATCAGCCAGAGATTGGGATTTCGCAGCAAGAGAAACCAAGCCAGATAAGCCAGAGGCGCGAGCAGAACCGCCGCGCCAAGCAGTCCGGTTTCGGTTAAAACATGCAGGATCAAGTTATGTGGCAACATCGTATTGTTGGTGAAGGTTAACGCTTCGGCGAGTCCGTAGCTGGAAAAATGGTCGATATAGGTGGTGGCGAAACTTCCCAAGCCATGGCCGAGAAGCGGCGCCTCCAAAAACGAGCGCCAGGCAATCACCCACATGGCATAGCGGGTTCGAACGGAACTGCCATCCGAACTCCAATCCGGCTGAACCAACTGGCGCTCGGGATTGGCATAGTACATCGCCCAGACGAGAGCGTAAGTCAGCGCGAGAACGCCCAAAAGCCATGCGAAACGCCGATATAGCGCGGGGTCTTTCTCCAAACGGTGCACATGCAACGCCAAAAAACTGAACCCTAGAAGCGCGCTAAGGAGGCCGGTTTTACTTCGCATAACGGCAAATTCAAGCGCGTAAAAAGTGATGAGAACAATCAGCAGCCCGCGTTGCCAACGCGCCAGTGGCGCAAATATAAAAGCCCAAGCCGCCATAAGCAGCAGGGCGACCAAAAACGTGCCGAACAAATTATACTGTGCAAAGCCGCCAAAGTTCTGCACCAGAAAACTGGGAAGAGAAATAGAGATTTTGAAAAAAACCAAGGGATTGGTTGTGACGAAATGAATGAAATATTGCGGCAAAAATCCGAACAGTAAGAGCAGTATTAAATTTGCGGCAAGCTCGGCACGCAGTGGTTTTTGTAGCAACCCCAAACTGAAAAGGGCGAAGGCCAGCAAGAGGCAAGGAACCATGAAATGGCCCGCATGGTAGCTGTCAAAGGGACCAAGAATATTGAGCGCCACAATTATGAAGGCGCCAGCCACGGGGGCGAATAATCCGCCCACCCAAAGCGGCGACCATTTGAGGCGAGAACTGCGCAGGGCTGGCCAAAATAACACGGCAATGGCAATCGCCATGACCATCCAAGCCAACAGATTGCGCGACACAAAGGAGCCGCCTAAATTTGGCATATGAAAGTTCAAGGCAACGAGGAGCAGAGCAAAAACTGGCAGAGCTTTCAGGTGGCGAAGAATTTTCATCGTTATTTTCCAAAAAAAAGAGCGCTGTAGCGAGTACAGCGCTCTTTCCAAAATCGATACAGAAACGATTAGAAGTTTGTAATCGTTGAGTCGCGACGGGTCAGTTTCTCATCGTCGTCGCCGACTTTAGAGCAGAAATAGACGTCCAACTGCTTGGCGCCAGGGCCACTCACGGCGATGACGACATCGCCATTCACCAGATTGGAGTCGACATCAGAGCAATCGGTTGTGCTGTCGTCAGCGACAACCGTTTCCGTGGCCACAGCGCGAATAGCGTCAGCACCCGTACGGGAGGTCTGATAAGCGTTTTTAAAGCTCTCGAATGGATTGCCAGGCAGTGCCAAGGCACCAAAGCAACCAGACGCACTAACAGCCTCCGCAGCAGTCGTGCTCGGTACCAAAGTCGTCGCGTCGCACTCATCTGGATCTGTGTCGATGCCAGCAGCGCGGACGGTTTTCGTGTTGATCAACCACTGGTGCACGGCTTTCGCGTTTGCATCGGTAACTGATTTCTTCGTGCTGTCGATATACCCTTGGTAACCAACAACGCCAACCGCGGCCAATACACCAATAATAGCTACAACAACTAGTAGTTCGATAAGGCTAAAGCCTTTTTCGCTTTTCGCGCGAATACTCATGGGAACTCTCCTCTTAATATAAACGCGCACATGCGCGAACCCAATTCGACGAAATTAACAGCAAAAATCGTAATTTTGCAACAGATTTGTTAAGTTTTTAATGTGCTGTTACCTAAAAACGTCTAGTATTTAGAGAAGCATAAGGAATTTAGTCAATGGCATTTCAATTTAAACGCGATAGAAACAACTCTATAGACCTTTTAATTTCAGGGGACATTGACATTCAGGTAACTCCCGATATTAAAACCCAATTGGCAGGTCAGCTAGACGGCGCGCGCGGGCTGACCATTAATGCCGCCAATGTGAGCTATCTCGACAGCTCCGGTGTGTCGATTTTGATTATCGCCATGCAATCTTGCAAACAAATGGGCATTCCCCTATCCATCGCCAAAATCAGCGAGGAAGCCGTGCGGGTTTTACAGCTCGCCAAATTGGACAAGATTTTGCCGATTGAAGCCATAACTGGCCCTTCGCAATTGGTCGGCGTTGATGTGTTTTCGCCCGCCGGCGCAGACGACAATGCCATTGCTGACGCGCTCTCTGAAGATACCGGAAGCCAAGCCAGCTCAGATGAAGATTTAATTGCCGAGCTTTCTAAGGCCAATGCGCTAGAGCCAGAGCCAACCCCAGCTCCAACCCCAGAGCCAGCCCCAAGCCCAGAGCCCGTCCCAACCCCAGAGCTCGTCGAGACGCAAGCGCCGCCAGAACCAGCGCCTAAGCCAACCCACAGCAGCGAGCCAGAAACCCCGAGTGACGCAGATGCGAGCAGCGGGGGCAATTTCACGCCAGGCACTTTTTAAGCCCGCGCGATGCCAGCCCGATGAAAGACAC
>JAQWIP010000138.1 GCA_029248825.1 Alphaproteobacteria bacterium
GTCTGATGGTGATGGCAGGTGGCGCACTGCGCGGCGGCAAGGTGATGGGCGATTGGCCCGGTCTGGCCGAATCCCAGCTCTATGACCGCCGCGATGTCATGCCGACCCGCGACTTGCGTGCCCTGCTGGGATGGCTTTTGCACAGCCAGTTCGGCCTGCCCACATCCACTATCGAGACATCGATTTTCCCCGGCCTTGATCTGGGCGATGATCCCCGCCTGATCCGGTAGCACCACAAAAAAGGGGCCGCCCGAAGGCGACCCCAATTCAACGCGTCAATAGCAGTTGGGCTTAGCCCACCAGCTCCAGACCGGAGAAGAAATATGCGATCTCGATGGCCGCTGTTTCTGGCGCATCGGAACCGTGTACGGAGTTTTCACCCACTGATTCCGCGAAATCGGCGCGGATTGTGCCGGCTTCTGCGTCCGCAGGGTTGGTTGCACCCATAACTTCGCGGTTCTTCGCGATGGCGTTTTCGCCTTCCAGAACTTGCACGACCACAGGGCCGGAAATCATGAAGTCTACCAAGTCATTGTAGAACGGGCGTTCTTTGTGGACGCCGTAAAACTCGCCAGCTTGCTCGCGGGTCATGTGAATACGCTTGGAAGCAACAATGCGCAGGCCATTGCTTTCGAACCGGTCAATAATTTTACCAGTCAGATTGCGCTTGGTGGCATCGGGTTTGATAATCGAAAAAGTACGCTCAAGAGCCATGAGTAAATCCCCAAATAGGTTAAGTCAGAATTAAAATTGAGTTCAATTGACCGCTTTATAGGCGAGCTTTGGAGCCAGCGCAAGCAATGGAAAGGGAGCGCAAGCAATGGAGAAGAGAGCAAGCAAGCGCTAAGCCTTTTGTTCCCACTTGCCGTCTTCGCTCTGTTGCCAATAGGTCAGCTCATGCGCGCTGTCTTTCAACCCCGCCCATTGCTGGCGCGCTTGCGCGAGGCTTTCCTCATCGCGACCATCGAATAAAAACACACAGCGCTGGAAACCATCTAGCTCGGGACGCGCCGCGCCTTCGACGAGAAACAAAACCTCCGCCGCATTCGGCGTCTCGGCTTCATCGGTCAGCCATATCGGTTGCTCGGCCGCATTATGAGCAAAGCGCGCGTCACCCTTGGCGGCATGCGGCAGAAACGCCTCATCGCGATACGTCCATAAATGCGCGTCCAACCCCTCCAAGCGCTCTTGCGAGGTCACTTGAACAACGGCCTTCCAGCCCCGCTCCAGGGTTTTCTCCAAAAGCGTTGGCAAAACCTGTTCTAGGGTCTGGCGCTCCAGATGATAGAACAGCAGCTCACTCATTATTCGTAATGCGCTTTCACCAGACGGTCGAGCAAGCGCACGCCATAGCCGGATGCCCAAGTGCGGCTGATGGAAGATTTCGGCGAGCCCATGGCCGTGCCAGCAATATCCAAATGCACCCATGGCACTTTATTGGTAAAGCGCAGCAAGAATTGCGCCGCCGTCGAAGAGCCTGCATAGCGCCCGCCGATGTTTTTCATATCGGCGTTCGGCGTGTTGATCATTTTGTCGAAATTATCGTTCATCGGCATGCGCCAGACTTTCTCGCCCTCGGCATCGCCAATCGCGCTCAGCTGCTCGGACAATTTATCGTCATTGGAAAACAGGCCGGCATAATCTTGCCCCAAGGCCACCATAATGGCGCCGGTCAGCGTGGCTAAATCAATCATGAATTTCGGCTTGAAACGCTTTTGCGTATACCAAAGCGCATCGGCCAAAACCAAACGCCCTTCCGCATCGGTGTTCAAAACCTCAATGGTTTGCCCCGACATAGATGTCACAACATCGCCCGGGCGTTGTGCGTCGCCGTCTGGCATATTTTCTACCAGACCCAAAACGCCCACTGCATTAACTTTGGCTTTGCGTGCCGCCAAAGCGTGCATCAGACCCGTCACGGCGGCGGCGCCGCCCATGTCGCCTTTCATTTCTTCCATGCCGCCCGCAGGCTTGATGGAAATTCCGCCCGTATCAAAACACACGCCCTTGCCAACAAAGGCCACGGGTTGTTTGGATTTAGCGGCGCCATTCCATTGCAGGATTACCATTTGGCTGGGTTGGCGACTGCCTTGGCCAACGCCCAATAACGACCCCATGCCAAGTTTTTTCATCTGCGCTTCGCTCAAGATTTCCACTTTCACGCCGAGCTTGCTCAGCGCTTTGGCGCGTTTGGCGAATTCTGGCGGCGTGAGAATATTGGCTGGCTCATTGACCAAATCGCGCGCAACAATCGTGCCTTCGGCCACGGCTTTCAATTCGGTAAAGCTTTTCTTGGCGGCCGCCATGGCTTTTGTCGCCACGACAAATTTCGAGGGCCCGCCTTTGGTTTTGACTTTGGTCTTATATTTTTCGAATTTATAATCGCGCAACATCGCGCCGGTGGCGGCGCGCGCGGCGATGTCGCCATCGCTGACCGCTTTATTGCCCGCAGGCTCCAGCAGGAGCGTAATCACGCCATCGGCTTTTTCGACCGTCCCCAAAGCCGTGCCGCCCATTTTCTCGGCATCGGCGGCGCTCAGCTTTTTCGCGTCACCGAGGCCAATCACCACAATCCGGTCGAGCGTGGTTTTGGCTGGCGCCAGCAGCGCAAACATGGCGCCCGCTTTGCCGCTGAATTTTTTGATTTTCATGGCGCGGCTAATCGCGCCGCCGGTTTTCTTGTCCAATTGCTTGCCCAAGTCCGACAATTTGCCGCCCTGCGTGGCCGTGAGAATAACCGAGCCTTTTGTGGGCAACGTGTCTTTGGTGAAGGAAATAGATAAAGGCATAGGTTTCTCCAATAAATGAGCGAGAGGGAAATAGGGTCGGTTAAACGCATCGCCCAAACAGCAGGCTTGAATTCATTTCTGATTGCCAACATTATGGCGTAAATTACTAGTCGTCCAGCGCCATTTAGGGTAACACTGGTTGCACCTTAATATGGCGCTCTATCGCCTGAAAACGAGTCTAAAATGAATTCTTTTGCGAGCCTTTTGCCAAAACCCATCGTCCTCGGCCTGACCCTGGCTTTCGCCATCAGCTTTGCCGCGCCCCCCGCTCAAGCGGCGCAGCAGCGTGACGTCGAAGGCATTGCCGCCATCGTCAATGATAAAGTCATCTCGCTGTTTGATGTCGATCAGCGCGTCGATTTGTTTTTTGCCACCTCGGGCATCGCCAAATCGCCCGAAATGACCGAGCGCTTGCGCGCCCAAGTCTTGCGCTCGCTGGTCGATGAGAAGCTGCAACTCGAAGAAGCCAATCGGGTGGAAATCTCTATCCCCGATAAAGACGTCGAAGACCGCATGAAGACTTTGGCCACCGAAGGCAAAATGACTTTGGATGGCATTAAGAAATTCCTCGCCGAGAAAAATATTGAAACGCAATCGCTCGAACAGCAATTGCGCGCCGAACTGGCTTGGAGCCAATTTGTCCGCCGCAGCTTTAGCGGTCGGGTGAAAGTCGGCGACCAAGAAATTGAAGAGCAATATAAAAAGGCGGTGCGCGCAGTAAATCAGACGCGGTTTTTGGTCAGCGAAATCCTACTCAATCTAGATAGTTTTTCGAGCGAACAACAAATCGCGCAGCTCTCGGGAGAGATTGTTAAACAGCTCCAATCGGGCGTCGATTTCTCGGCTGTGGCGCGCCAGTTTTCCATCGCGCCCACGGCCTCGCGCGGCGGGCAATTGGGCTGGATTACCGCCGACCAATTGGACAAACGCCTCGCCAGCACCGTGCGGCAAATGAAACCCGGGCAAGTCTCTTCGCCCATTCCCACCAATGCGGGACTGTATATTATCGCTCTGGCCGACAAGCGGGCGGGCGGCAATGACCCCAGCAAAAACCAATTCGACGTCTTGAGTTTAACTTTCGCCAAAGACACCAAGCCGAGCAAAATTGATAAATTCGTCGCTGATTTTAAAACCTGTCGTCGCGCCCAACAAAGCGCCAAGAAAGCCAAGGCTGCGGCCAAGCGCACGGGCTTGCGCGCGCTCTCTAAATTGCCGCGCCAAATCGCCAATGCGGTTGGCAATCTTGAGGCGGGTCGTTTGGCCAGCCCCGTCACCACGCCCGATGGCATTGAGCTATATGCCGTGTGCGACCGCAAGGATGACCTCGGCATTGAGATTTCGCGCGATCAAATATCAGAAAATATTTTCTCTCAACGCGTGTCGATGATGGCGCGTCGGCATTTGCGCGACTTGCGCCGCGATGCCGTTGTTGAATATCGCTAGAGACACAGCCTCGCATGTCGACGCCTGCCGCTTTTGAAGACCCGCTGCCGCCTCTGCGCGAGGTTCTGCAAGCCCATGATTTGCGCGCCGATAAAAAGTTCGGCCAAAACTTTATCCTCGACCTCAATCTAACGCGGCGCATTGCGCGCGAGGCTGGCGATTTAACCCAATGCGAGGTCATCGAAGTGGGGCCTGGCCCCGGGGGGCTAACGCGCGGGTTGCTGATGGAAGGGGCGGCGCATGTCCACGTCATTGAGGCCGATGCGCGCTTTGTGCCAGCGCTCGAAGAAATTCAAGCCGCCTACCCCAATCGGGTTTCCATTCATTTGGGCGATGCGCTGAAAATCTCGCCCGAAAGCCTGACCCAAGCGCCCTATCGCATCGTCTCCAACCTGCCGTATAATGTCGCCACGCCCCTGCTGACGGGCTGGCTCGATGCGGGCTGGCAAGACGGCTCCTGGGCGCCAAAGTTTTTATCGATGACGCTGATGTTTCAAAAAGAAGTCGCCCAACGCATCACCGCCTTGGCGGGCGAGAAACATTATGGTCGCTTGGCCGTGCTGGCGGGGTGGCTAAGCGAGGCGCGCATTGCTTTTGATGTCGACCGACAAGTGTTTGTGCCGCCGCCCAAAGTGACCTCGGCCATTGTCGATTTGCGCCCGCGCGCGCAGCCCTTGGCAAAGGCCAATCCGCAAAATCTTTCCAAACTGACGGCTGCGGCATTTGGCCAGCGTCGGAAAATGTTGCGCGCCAGCTTGAAACAGATAATCTCAGACCCACAAGCGCTTTTGGCGGCCGCAGGCATTGCGGAAACCACACGCGCCGAGCAGCTAACCATTGACCAATTCTGCGCGCTGGCTAATCTATGGAAACCAAGCGCATAGCTTTACCAACTACGAACCTCGGGAGACCCTTCATGAAAAGCCAAGCCATCACCGAATACGGATCCGCCCTGTCGCCCGTCGAAGCCGACACGCCAACCCCGAGCGGCCAAGAGGTTCTCATCGAAATTACCCATTGCGGCGTGTGCCATTCGGATGTGCATTTTCACGACGGCCATTTTGATATGGGCGATGGCCAGAAGCTAGATGTGCGCGGCGCGCGCCAAACCCCGTTTACCCTCGGCCATGAGATAGAAGGCGTTGTGAGCGCCATTGGCCCTGATGTGAAAGATGTTAAAGTCGGCACCCGCAAAGTTATTTACCCGTGGATTGGCTGTGGCGAATGCCATGAATGCGACCATGGGCGCGAGCATTTGTGCAATGGCCGCGCGCTTGGCGTTAACCTGCCGGGCGGTTTCTCGACCCATTGCTTGGTGCCGCACGAACGCTATTGCCTCGATGCCGATGGCATCGCAGAAGGCCTCGCCAGCACCTATATGTGTTCTGGCATCACCGCCTATTCGGCTTTGAAATATCTCGACACAGGCGACAAAGGCGAGCCAGCGCTCATCGTTGGCCTCGGCGGCGTGGGCATGATGGCGCTGCAATTCGCCCTCGAGATGTATGACGAAACCCCTTTGGTGGCTGACTTGGACGAGAATAAATTACAAGCCGCCATGGGCGCAGGCGCCCGCGCGGCCTATAATCCGAAAGACCCCGAAGCGCTGAAACAATTGCTTGCCGATACCAATGGCGGCGTGGCTGGCGCGGCGGATTTTGTCGGCGCGGAAGGCTCGTTGAAATTCGCAACCGGCGCCATTCGGCGCGGCGGCGGCGTGAAAATTGTCGGCCTCTTTGGCGGCGGTTTCTCGCAGCCCATCCCCTATTTCCCATTCCGCGCCATGTCCGTTGGCGGCTCCATGACGGGCTCTTTGGCCGATACCATCGAGATGTTGGAAATTGTCAAAGCGGGTAAAATCAACCCAATTCCAGTGGAAACCCGCGACATGAGCGCGGCCAGCGAAACGCTGGATGATTTGCGCGAAGGCAATATCATCGGCCGCGTGGTATTGGAAAACCGCTAAAGCGAAATCGCTCCCGAGGCTTTTTTTACCCTAGGACTGTTTTATAAAGAGTCTCGGAGCGTTTTTACAAAATCAGATAAATCTGTTTGGCGACCCCGTTTTAAGCGCTCGGCCATCAAAATGGCTTGCAATTGTAAGCGCGCCGTCTCGGCGTCTTCATTGACGATGACATAATCATATTCCGGATAATGGCTAATCTCATCCGAGGCTTTCGACATGCGCGCGGCCACCACTTCGGCGCTATCTTGGGCGCGTGTGTTGAGGCGTTTTTCCAGCTCGGCAGCCGAAGGCGGCAGGATAAACACTTTTACCAAATCATCCGCCGCCGCTTCCTGCAATTGCTGCGTGCCTTGCCAATCGATATCAAATAAAACGTCATGGCCTTGCGCCAAAGCGCTCTCGACGGGGGCGCGCGGCGTGCCGTAATAATTATCGAAAACTTTGGCATGTTCTACAAGTTCGCCGCGATTGCGCATTTCGCCAAAGCTTTGCGTATCCGCGAAATGATAATCTTGGCCGTCTATTTCGCCAGGCCGCGCGGGGCGCGTGGTGACCGAGACCGACATTGAAATTTGGCTATCTGCCGCCAATAGGCTGCGCGCCAAAGTGGTTTTGCCCGCGCCCGATGGCGACGATAAAACCAGCATAAGCCCGCGACGGTGTATGGCATCAGACATGGGAGCCTCCTCGAATCACCTTCCATCGTCTCACTATAAAGGATTATCGGTTTTTCTGTTTTTCGATTTGGCGCCAGCGTCGAACATTGCGGTTATGCTCGGCCAACGTATTGGCGAACACATGCCCGCCCGTGCCATCGGCGACAAAATAGAGCGCTTGGCTATCGGCTGGGTTCAGCACGGCGGCAATGGCGGCGCGCCCTGGATTGGCAATCGGGGTCGGCGGCAGGGCTTTTATGCGATAGGTATTATAGGGCGTGTGGCGACGAATTTCGCTGCGCCGAATGGGGCGTCCCAATTTGCCTTGCCCGCCAACCAATCCGTAAATAATCGTCGGGTCGGATTGCAAACGCATCCGCTTTTTCAATCGATTGACAAACACCGCCGCCACCAGAGGGCGCTCCTCGGCCATGGCGGTTTCGCGCTCAACAATAGAGGCCAGAATAATCGCCTCTTGCTGGCTCTTTATCGGCAAACCCGCTTGCCGCTTTGGCCAAAGCTCATCGATGACAGATTTTTGCGCGCGGCTCATTTGCGCCACCAGCTTGGCACGCGACATGCCGCGCGGCACTTTATAGGTTTCGGGCAATAGCGAGCCTTCGGCGGGAATGGCCACTTCGCCTTGCAGCAAATCAAGCCCTCGCAATTGCACGATGATGTTCTGGCTGGTCAGCCCTTCGGCAATCGTAATGGGGTGCAGCACCGCCGTGCCACGGATGAGAATTTGCAACACGGCTTCCATATTGGCGCCCGCTGGAATGCTAAATTCACCCGCCTGCAAAGCCGATGCTTGGCCGCGAGCGCGCACATAGGCGCGAAACACAAAGCCACTTCGCAAGAGGCCTTGGCTGTCTAATTCGGCCGCCACCGCGCGCAAACTACTGCCGCGCGCCAACTCGATTTGCTTGCCCTGGGCTTGCGGCCCGGGCATGAAAATCAAGCCGCCCATGGCAATGAGCGCCAGCAAAACCAATAAGGCCGAGGGCAGAAGAAAACTGCGAAACCGATTTAAAAGAAACAGGATGGGTTGCAAAACGCCTCTACTCGACCGCTTTGAATACCAGCGAAGCATTGGTGCCGCCAAAGCCAAAACTATTCGACAGAACCGCTTTCACTTTCTTTTCTTGCGCCTTTAAAGGCACTAAATTCAAACCGGTTTCTACCGATGGGTTTTCCAAATTAAGGGTCGGCGGCACAACGCCATCGCGCATCGCCAAGACCGAGAAAATAGCTTCCACAGAACCCGCCGCGCCCAATAAATGACCAATGGAGGATTTGGTCGACGACATGGTTAAGGCATCGCTGGCGCCACCGAAAAGGCGTTCGACCGCGCGCAATTCAATTTCATCGCCCTTCGGCGTCGAGGTGCCATGCGCGTTGATATAGCCAATGTCTTCGGGCGCTAAGCCAGAGCGTTTCAAGGCCGCTTGCATGGCGCGGAAACCGCCCGAGCCATCCTCGGCAGGCGAGGTGATGTGATAGGCATCGCCCGATAGGCCGTAGCCCACCACTTCGGCATAAATATTCGCACCGCGCGCTTTGGCGTGTTCATATTCTTCCAGCACCACAATGCCCGCGCCCTCGCCCATCACAAAACCATCGCGGTCTTTATCATAGGGGCGCGAGGCTTTTTCGGGCGTGTCGTTAAAACTAGTCGACATGGCGCGGCAAGCCACAAAGCCTGCCATGCCCAAGGGCGAAATCGCGCCTTCCGTGCCGCCAGCGACCATCACATCGGCATCGTCAAACATTATCAACCGCGCCGCATCGCCAATGGCATGCGCGCCGGTCGAACACGCGGTAACCACCGCATGATTGGGGCCTTTGAGGCCATGTTTAATGGAAACTTGTCCGCCCGCTAAATTGATCAGCGAGCCGGGGATAAAGAACGGGCTGATTTTGCGCGGGCCCTTGTCGCGTAAAGTATTGGTGCCAGCCTCAATGCCTTGCAGACCACCAATGCCGGCGCCAATGAGAACGCCGGTTCGGAATTGTTGTTCGTCGGTTTCTGCTTTATAGCCGCTGTCGGCCAGTGCCATATCCGAGGCGGCCATGGCGTAAATGATAAAATCATCGACCCGGCGTTGCTCTTTGGCTGGCATATAGAGGTCGGGGTTAAAGCCGCCGTCGCCCTTGTCGATTTGGCAAGCAATCTGACAAGGTAAATCCGACGCGTCGAAATAATCGATAGTGCCCGCACCTGAGTGACCATCGAGCAGCCGTTTCCAGCTTTTCTCAATCGTCTCGCCAAGCGGGTTTACAGACCCAATGCCGGTAATAACGACGCGTCGCATTTCAAGTCTTCTGCTTAAGAAGCCTGGTCGATGAATTTCACTGCGTCTGCAACTGTCAAAATTGTTTCAGCTGCATCGTCAGGAATTTCGATACCAAATTCTTCTTCAAAAGCCATCACCAGTTCCACCGTGTCTAGGCTATCGGCGCCCAGATCATCAATGAAGCTTGCGGCTTCGGTAACTTTATCGGCTTCTACACCGAGGTTTTCGACTACGATGTTTTTTACGCGTTCGACAGTATCGCTCATCTTAAGCTCCTTAAAAATGGCTGCATATTTGTAATAAAAGCAGCAAATCCCTCAAAAAACAGGCATGACTCCCATACCTGAAGATGTCTCTAACACCCTTTCCACACCATGTCTATGGGGCGGCGTCCTCGAAACAAAGCCTAAATCATGGCCATGCCGCCGTTCACATGCAGGGTTTGTCCAGTGACATAAGCTGCCTCATCGCTGGCCAAATAAAGACAGGCGGCGGCGATGTCATTTCCCTCGCCCAAACGCCCCGCCGGAATGGCTTGCGTCAACGCTTGTTTTTGCGCCTCTGGCAAGTCATCGGTCATCGGTGTCGCGATAAATCCTGGCGCCACGCAATTCACAGTAATGCCGCGACTGGCGACTTCTTGCGCCAAAGATTTCGACATGCCAATCATCCCCGCTTTGGTAGCCGCATAATTGGCTTGGCCAGGATTGCCCGTCACGCCCACCACCGAGGTAATGCCAATAATGCGACCGTGGCGGCGTTTCATCATGCCGCGCAAAGCCGCACGAATGAGGCGGAAGCCGGAAGTCAAATTGACCTCCAAAACGGCATCCCAATCTTCGTCTTTCATCCGCATCGCCAAGCCATCGCGCGTAATGCCTGCATTGTTCACCAAGACATCCAAACCGCCCATCGCCTCTTCGGCTTTGGCCGCCAGCTCCGCCGCGCCTTCGGGGGTCGAGAGGTCGGCCACCAGCACATGCGCGCCATCGCCCAGCTCATCGGCCAAAGCTTGCAGCACGCTTTCGCGCGTTCCCGCCAGCCCAACATTGGCGCCAGCCGCGTGCAAACTGCGGGCAATTTGATTGCCAATGCCGCCCGAGGCGCCCGTAACCAAGGCATTTTTTCCGCTTAAATCAAACATTCATCTCTCCCTTACTTGGTAAAATTCTCAATATCATCCGGCGCATTCAACGCCAGTGCCGACAAGCGCTCGTCGATGCGGCGCGCCATGCCAGTCAATACTTTGCCAGTGCCAATCTCGACCAATTCGGTGACCCCTTTATCGGCCGCCCAAATCATACTCTCGCGCCAACGCACCGAACCCGTCACCTGCTCAATCAGCAGTTTGCGAAGGAGCTCAGGGTCTTGGGTTGCCTCGGCCGTGACATTGGCAATCAGCGGCACGCTTGGCGCTGCGATATTTGTCTCGGCTAAAGCGGCGGCCATTTCATCGGCGGCGGGTTGCATCAGCGCGCAATGGAACGGCGCGCTGACCGGCAAATTCATGGCGCGCTTGGCGCCGCGTTCCTTGGCCAACTCAATGGCACGCGCCACCGCTTCGCCATGGCCCGAGATGACCACTTGGCCATTGGCATTATCATTGGCGGCGGCACAGACTTGGGGTTCGGAGGCGGCCTCTTGGGCAATCTCGACGACCACCGAAAACTCTAATCCCAAAAGCGCCGCCATCGCGCCCACGCCAACTGGCACGGCGCGCTGCATGGCTTGGCCGCGCAATTTCAACAACCGACTGGCATCGTCTAATTGCAAAGCCCCTGCGGCGGTTAGCGCGGTGTATTCGCCGAGGCTATGGCCTGCCACATAAGCGGCCGCGTCTGCCAGTTGCAGGCCGCGCGCTTCCAACACGCGCATCACGGCCATAGAGACGGCCATCAGCGCAGGCTGCGCGTTTTCTGTGAGGGTCAGGGTTTCTGGCTGGCCGTTCCACATAAGGTCCGAGAGGTTTTGGCCAAGTGCGGCGTCCACTTCGTCGAAGACGGCTTTGGCTTCCGGATAGGTTTGCGCCAGAACTTGCCCCATGCCAACGCTTTGGCTGCCTTGGCCTGGAAATACAAATGCTTGTGTCATCGAATTGCCCTCTCTTTATCTTGCCTTTTATATTCGGGCGATGCGCCCTTGATGTCGGAGGGCGATACGCCCTTGATGTCCCTTATACTAGGTGTTTGCGCGCTGTGGGGACAGATTTTTACCCCCCAAACCCTCTTGCCAAGCCCCG
>JAQWIP010000147.1 GCA_029248825.1 Alphaproteobacteria bacterium
AAAAAATGGGCGCCCAACTCGAAGCCGCCAAACGCGCCTAGCCCCTCTTGTATTCGCCGCGAGGGCGAAATCACCTTGCCCTCCCCGCCTAGTCAGGCCATAAAACCGCATGAGCAAATCTGATCTCCTCATCTGCGCCGATAATCTTTGTGCCTCGCGTCAAGGGCGTTTGGTGCTGGACCATGTGTCGCTCGATTTGGACGAGAATGATTTCATCACGCTCATCGGCCCCAATGGGGCGGGTAAATCGGTTTTGCTGCGCCATTTGCTGAAGCTGGAAACCGGCCAAAGCGGCAGCGTCACCCATCGCGAGGGATTGAAAATCGGCTATGTGCCGGAACGGTTTCAAATCGACCCGACCCTGCCCATGCCGGTGAAGCGCTTCTTGAGCTTGAACAATACCCTCAAGCCAGATGCCATTCAGGCCTTGGCGGCAGAGACCCATTGCGAGCCATTGTTGGAACGCCCGCTTGCTGGTTTGTCGGGCGGCGAATTGCAACGCGTTTTGCTGGCGCGCGCGCTGGCCGCCTCGCCGCACGTGTTAATGCTCGATGAGCCAGCGCAAAATCTCGATGTCTCGGGACAATTGCAATTCTATCAATTGATTGAAGACATATTCGAAAAGCGCGACCTATCGGTTTTAATGGTCAGCCATGATTTGCATTTGGTGATGAGTTCGACGCGGCGCGTGGTGTGTATGTATCACCATATTTGCTGCTCGGGCGCGCCCGAAAGCGTGGCGCGCGACCCCGAGTTTATCTCTATGTTCGGCAAAGATATGGCGCAAATGATGTCGGTCTATCAGCACAGCCATAATCATGACCACCACGGCCACGACCATCACCACCACGACAAAGACACCGAGGTGTCCACATGATAACGCCGGTTCTGCTCACCGCCGCCGCTTTGGCTTTATTGGCTGGCCCTTTGGGCTGTTTCGTGGTCTGGCGGCGGATGGCTTATTTCGGCGATGGTTTGGCGCATTCGGCACTCTTGGGCGTGGCCATCAGCTTGCTAATTGGCATTTCCAATCAACTTGGCATGATCCTCATCGCCATTGCTTTTGCGGTTGCGCTTCTCTGGCTGCGCACCCAACGCCTGCTGGCCACCGATACGCTTTTGGGCATTCTCGCCCATGCCGCTTTATCCTTGGGCATTGTCTCCATGGCGCTTTTGGGTATGGAAGACGCCGAAGTGCATGATTATTTGCTCGGTAGTCTCGACAGCGTGTCGCCCGATATGTTGCCGATACTCGTGCTGGGCAGCGGCTTGTCTTTGGGGCTATTGATGCGCCTCTGGCCTGGCCTTTTGCTGATGACCACCAGCGAAGAATTAGCCCATGCCGAGGGCGTGCCTGTGCGGGTTTATGAGTTTTTACTGATGCTGTTAATGGGCGTTGTGGTGGCGGGGGCGGTGCAATTGGTCGGCGCGCTGTTGATTACCTCGCTGCTGATTATCCCCGCATCCACGGCGCGGCTATTTTCCAAATCGCCCGAAGCCATGGGCGTCGGCGGCAGTCTTATCGCTTGCGCCTCCATGCTCATCGGCTTGCCGATGGCAGAAAAAATGGCCGTCCCTATTGGGCCGGCCATTGTCTCCTTATCGGTGGCTGTGTTTCTAGTCGTCCTCGGCGCAAAACTGCTGCTCGATTGGACAAAATCCAAAAAGCCCGCCGCTTAATTTACCCAAATCGGCGACGAATAAGCCCGCTCTTGGATCGTCGCATCGACATCGGGACGCGGCGCCACACCCGCCCGCAAAGCATCCCAGCTCGACCAACGACAGCTCGGATTTTCCATCACGCGAACATAATAAAACGCCTGCTGACCCGATCTATATTCCGGGTCGCGCCAAATCACCTTCAGCTCATCGGCCGAGGTTTTGGCCGAAGCTTTGCAGGTTTTTAGCTCCACTTCGGCGCCATTGTCGGGGCAGCGATGCTTGGCATTGGGCGATTTTTCCCCCGCACAAGCCACATCAAATACTTTTTCCGCACTGGAGCCATCGGGTTGGAGCCAGCCTTTGACAATTTGCAGACGTTGCAGCCCTTGCGAGCGCACATCGCGCATCGCCCACAGCAGAAACTCTGGCGATTGCCCTTTTTGCAAAGTCAAATCGCTGCCCATGGAAACGCCTTGGCGATAGGCGCGCTCGACCATATTGGCGCGTTTGAGAATGCGCCGCTCGAAATTATCCGATGCGAAAAACCGCAATTTCATCCGTGGCCCCGTGGTCGCATAGGTTTCCTTGCGGCGCATGGCATCGAAAATATCGCCGCGCGTATTGCTATCCGCCCAGACCGCCGCCAGACCCGACGCGCTCCAAGTTTGGAAATTATTTTCATTGTACCGAGTGCCATCTTTATTCGGCTTATCGAGCGGCACGGAACCACGCAATTTGGCGTTACTATCGACCAGTCCGACTTTCGACCAATAGTTATCCTCGTCGAAAGCGCCCGCGCCCACATGCGTGTCGGAGGCGCCGATGAGGCCAAATTTATACGGATTGCCTTTGCCTTGCGCCGCCATCTCGAGGCCACGGCGATAGGCTTGGCGCACATAAGAGCCGTTTTCTTTACTTGGCACCCAAGCGCCGATGCGGAACGGCATGGTTTCAAAATCGGCATATTCATCATTGGGCGAGAGCAGCGGATGGGTTTCGCTATCGCCCTTCACTTGCGTGACTTCCACAATCGGCTCATTGCGCATCCGCGTTTTGGCGTAAGCCCTATCCATCGGGCTGCCATCCCATTTGGTGGTTTGGAACATCAAGCCATTGGAGCCGTTCGAATTATGCGGCACCGCCAATGTTTCCATGCCTCGGATGCGCAACTTATCCATCCACTTCCAAAGGTCTTCGGGGTTGGGCGACATAATGCGGCTAAACGGCAGGCTCGGCGCTTTATCGCCACGGAAGAAGACATTGCGGTGCAGGTTTTGGTTTTGCGGCCCTGAGGTGAACTCATAGCCGATGAGCGTGGTGAATTTACCCGGCTCATTATGGCGATTGGCAGAAGCGATAATCTCGCTCCAAGCCGATTTCATAACCTCCATATCAACCAATTCATCTGGCTTGTCGCTTTGGTTCAAATAGGGGAATAGTTTTTGAAAAGCGTTCAACCGCTCCACGGCGGTTTTGGCTTTGCGCATTTCGAGCGATATCGGGTGTTTGGAGACTTTCAATTTTGGATTGTGCATGGCCGGCAACATGCCGAGATAAATCGCGTGGTCGGTCACCGATTGAAAATCCAAAGGCTCGCCGAGTTTCATGTCAAACCCCGCCGGATGCTGAATGGTTTCGCCCTTGGCAAAGCGATAGGCATCTTCGGGCGTGTTGCGATTGCCAAAAATATATGCATCAAACGACATCACTGTGTGCAAATGAGTTTCGCCGAATAAAACCTCTCGGTCGTGCGGTTTATCGGCGCTATGGACAGCCAGTGGCGCCGCTAAAAAGGCCAAGAAAAGTGCCAGTTTGCTTGCGTTTTTCATAAAATTATCTCCCTGCCGCCAGTTTAATGAAAAATTAAACATCCGTCCTGTAAAATCTTACGTATAGACAAATGGAAGATCTCCTCAGATCCCATTATCTACCCCCCGACGTTCCTCCCACGTTGGGGGTTTTTTTGCTAAAAGCTTACAGAGCCATGCCCATCAGATGATAGGCAATCGAAGCAGCGGTGAAATCTGACACGCTTTGGCCGTCGATGGGCGCCAGCTCGACGATATCGATGCCGACACAGCGCCGCCCGATGAGCGTGCTTTCAATCAAATCCAGCGCTTGATAAAATCCCAAACCGCCCGGAACAGGCGTGCCCGTGGCCGCTATCACCGAGGGGTCGAGACCATCGAGATCAAATGTCACATAAATATTTTCGGGAAACGCATCCGGCAGTTGCACGCTAGTGGTTTGCGCGCGCACCAGCTCGGGGCCATCGAAAGTCAAAACGCCATGCGCGCGGCGTGCCGCCTCTTCTTCTTCGGCCAAAGCGCGCACCCCGAAAGATGCCATCGGCAGGCCTTCGGCGGCCAGCAAGTTCATCACGCTGGCGTGCGAATGTTTATGGCCTTGATAGGCATCGCGAAAATCGGCATGGGCATCTATATGCACCAAACCAATCGGGGCGGTTGGCCCAAGGCCATCGACAACACCCATGACGGCGCCATAGCTGATGGAATGTTCGCCGCCTAGCGTCACTGGCACATGGCCGCGCGCGCTAATCTCGCGCGTGCGGGCGCGCAAATCTGCCATGACGTCTTCTATCGGCTGCTCGCAATCCACCGCCGCATGGGTGAAAATACCCTGCGCACAAGGCGTTTTTCCGGCCACCAGACGTTCTAATTGTTGGCTGGCGTCGAGTATGGCTTGGGGGCCGCGCGCCGCGCCGGTGCCGTAAGACACCGTGGCTTCCAGCCCACACGGCACAACCTCAAAGCGCGCCGTCTCCAAGGTGTTTTCGCGCGCGCTTAATTCTTCGCCTAGAAATTGGGTGGCCTGGCTCATAAAAAAATGGCTCATAAAAAATGGTTCATAAAAATTGGCTCACGAGAGACGGGTTTCAAAATCACGATAGTCAAATTGCTTCACCAGACGTAGCGCATCGCTATCGCTATTCCAAATCGCAATCGACGGCAAAGCAATGCCATTGAAAGTCGAGGTTTTAACCATCGAGTAATGCGCCTGATCGAGAAACGCCAAACGCTCGCCCGCTTGCGGCAAATCCGCAAAAGCATAGGCACCGATGACATCGCCCGCCAAACAACTGGGGCCGCCCAAAACCACAGATTGGCCACCAGACGTCGGCTCGCCCAATAAGGCAGGCCGATAGGGCGCTTCTAAGACATCGGGCATATGGCAGGTGGCGGAAATATCGACAATGGCAATCGGCCCATCGTTTTGCGTCACATCCAGCACTTCGCCGACGAGAATGCCCGCATCAAAAGCAACGCTCGTGCCGAGCTCCAAATAGACTTGCACGTCTAACGTATCGCGCAAGCGCGTCAGCAAAGCGACCAATCCCTCGCGGTCATAATCGGGCTTGGTGATGAGATGGCCACCGCCCAAATTCAGCCAAGTCAGCTGCTCTTTATGGGCGATTAAAAACGGCTCAATGGCTTCTATCGTGCGCGCAAGCGGGGCAAAACCTTGCTCGCATAAACTGTGCATGTGCAAGCCCGTCACCGCCTCGGGCAGCTCTGCCAGTTGCGATATCGGCTGTCCCAATCGCGAGCCAGCCGCGCAAGGGTCGTATTTTTCCACTTCGCCTTCGGAATGCTCGGGGTTTATCCGCAAGCCCACGCAGGCGCCTGCCTGTTGGGCTTGGGCGCCAAAACGCGCCACCTGCGCGGCGCTATTGAACACAATATGGTCGGACAAATGGGCAATCTCGTCAAATTCCGCGCCCTTGAAGGCGGGCGCATAGCTGGTCAATTGACCGCCGTAATGCGCCGCCGCCAATTGCGCTTCCCACAGCCCCGAGGCGCAAGTGCCGCTGATATATTGGCGTACCAAAGGCGCCAGCGACCACATGGAAAACGCCTTGAGCGCTAGCAAAATTTCCGCGCCAGAGGCTTTGGAAACCGCTTGTAGAATTTCTAAGTTTTGCCGCAAGGCCACTTCGTCGACAACGAAACACGGCGATGGCACGCGCGATAAATCAAACGCCGCGAAATGCCCCGCGCCCGATGATTGTGTTGGCATGACCCCGCTCAAAACGACCTCAAAAGCTCAAGGGAGTGTCTAGCTCCACATATTGCCATGGCAGGCCATGCTGGTTCAGCATCGCCATGAACGGGTCTGGGTCAAGCTGCTCGAGGTTGAACACGCCCGGCTGCATCCACGTGCCATCCAACATCAGAGCCGCGCCAATCATCGCTGGCACGCCCGTGGTATAGCTAACCGCTTGGCTGCCCACTTCGGCAAAACACGCCTCATGGTCGCAATTATTATACAGATAGACCGTGCGCTCGACGCCCGCCTGCTGACCGCTGACGACATTGCCAATGCAGGTTTTCCCGCTGGTGGTTTTGCCCAAATCGCCAGGGTCGGGCAAAACGGCTTTTAGAAACTGCAAGGGCACAATCTCTTTGCCCTCGTAAAGCACCGGCTCAATGGCCGTCATGCCAACGTTTTGCAGCACTTCCAAATGGGTCAGAT
>JAQWIP010000074.1 GCA_029248825.1 Alphaproteobacteria bacterium
AAGGCAAATAGCGCGCGCGAGAGAATAATATCGGAAACAAAAAAGCCCAGAAAGAAAGCTATCATGCGATTTGTATATCTGACCTTTGGTAACGAGAGTAGTAAAAATGGAACCGATTTATTTCCTACACGCGGGCGCTGGCGCTTTCTTTCTGGGCTTTTTTGTTTCCGATATTATTCTCTCGCGCGCGCTATTTGCCTTTGGTTCCGCCCTTTTGGTCTATGGGCTTGCCTTCCAAACCCCTACTTCGGGGCTGGCGATTGGCTGGGCGGTTTTGGCCATTCTGGCCAATCTTGCGGTCATATGGCGCAGCCTAGCCAAGCAATGGGCCACGCCGCTGACCGCGCAAGAGCAAGCCTTGGGCGAACATTTCACAGAGTTTTCAAAATCCGATTTTCGAAAATTGATGAAGCTGACCGAATGGGAAACCCTCGACGCCGACAAGCCGCTGACCCAAGAAGGCGCGCCCACTAAGGCGATTTATTACCTCGTGTCGGGCGCGGCCACTGTGCATAAAAATGGCGCCGACATTATCGTCGGCGAACATGCGCTGATTGGCGAAATGTCCTTCGCCAAAGGCGGGGCCGCCACCGCCACCGTGGAAGCGCAAGCCGGTAGCGTATTGCTTACGTGGCCGCTTAAAAAACTTCGCAAAGCCCTAAAACGCCCGAGCCTTAGCGCCTCGTTCAACGCTTTGCTAAACCAAGACCTATCGGAAAAACTAGCCGAAGACGAAATCCGCCGCAGCGCGCAAGACAGCTAAATCCAGCCCATCACGCGGGCAAACCCCGTGGCGAACAAGGGCAATTGCAATCCGAAATTAGTCATCAAAGCGCGGTCTTTGCTCAAGAATCCCGCCCACGTCCATAGCAATGAGCCAGAGCCATGGATGATAATATTGAGCGGATATATATTCAGGTTGGTCAGCAAAATGCCGCTCAACACGAGACTGGTACCGAGCCATTTCAAAACAGTCAACTGGGTCATGGTTTCTCCTTTTATGGCGCGCGCGCGCCAAACTAATCCTTGTGGCACTTGCACGAACCACTATGCTTTCTTCTAACACGCTGACCGCAATGAAAACGAGAGCCTCTATGGACCCGCGCACCCAAGCCCTATTAAACAAACCGCCCCTGCCGCTTTTGCTGGCATTAACGGCGCCCAATACGGCAGCTTTTGCCATTCAAGCTGGCGTCAATCTCACCGAGGTTTGGATTATCAGCCGCCTCGGCACAGAGGCGCTGGCTGCCATTGCTTTGGTGTTTCCTTTATTGATGCTCACGCAAACCATGTCGGGCGGTGCGCTCGGCGGCGCCATTTCTTCGGCCGTGGCACGCGCCTTGGGCAATGGCAACGCCGAGCGCGCGCAGAAACTTGTCTGGCATGCGATTTTTGGCGGCACGATTGGCGCGCTGTTTTTCTTGCTTGTTTTCGCTTTATTTGGCCGCTCGTTTTTAATGTTCCTCGGCGGCGATGGCGCTATCCTCGAGGCCGCGATGGACTATTGCTGGGTGCTGTTCATCGGCGGCATAAGCATGTGGGTGTCCACGGTTTTGGGCTCGGTATTTCGCGGCGCGGGCGATATGGGCTTTCCGGCCAAATTGATGATTATGAGCGCCGTCATTCAAGTGCCGACCACCGCCATTTTAGTGCTTGGCCTATTTGGTATGCCGCAGCTCGGCGTTGCGGGCGCGGCCGTCTCGAGCGTTGTTTCGGCTTTCATTATGGGGCTGTTTTTATGGGCGAGATTGGCCTCCGATAAAACCTCAACCCCGCTGCGGCGTGTGCATTTCGGCTGGCAGCGAGATCTGGTCGACGAAATTTTAAAAGTCGCACGCCCCGCCAGCATCAATCCACTGATGACCGTTGGCACCATCTTGGGACTGACCGCTTTGGTCGGCAGTTTTGGTTCGCAAGCTTTGGCTGGTTATGGCATTGGCACGCGCATTGAGTTTCTCATGCTGCCGATTATTTTCGCTTTCGGCACGGCGCTCACGACCATTGTCGGCACCAATATTGGCGCGGGAAATTATGACCGTGCCGAACATGCCGCCTGGTATGGCGTGGCCAGTGTGGCGATACTATGCGGTGTCACGGGCGGCCTCTTGGCGCTGTTTCCGCAAAGCTGGATTCCTGTTTTCACCGATGATCCGGTGGCTTATGAGACCGCCAAATCTTACATTCAGCTGGTGGGGCCGGCCTATCCGTTTTTGGGCATGGGGCTAATTTTATATTTCGCCAGCCAAGGCGCCGGCATTATGACTTGGCCCATCCGCGCGATGATGGCGCGCTTTGTCTTATCGGTCGGCGGCGCTTCGGCCTTGGTGCATTTTGCCGGATACGGCGTGGAAGCGATTTTTGCCGTCAGCGGCGTGGCCTTGGTGATTTATGCTTGCATTATCGTCACCGCGATTTATCGCGGCGCTTGGCGACCCAAAGCTTAATCAGCGCGGCGCACCAATTCGGGCGCGCGGGCTATCCAGAGGGCGCCAAAGGCGGCGAGGCTGCACAGGCTGACGAAGACAAAAGCATTGCCATAGCCGCCGCCGAAATCGTAAATCACGCCAATGGCAATCGGGCCAGAGGCGACACCGAAATTCATAATCAATTGCTGATAGCTGAGAATGCGGGGGAAATCGCGCAAGCCAAAAGCGGCCGCCACCAATAAGGGCTGCACCATTAAAATATTGCCCACGGTGAAGCCAAACACCATGGTCATGGCCAAGACCGCCAGCTCGCCTTGTGCCATCGACATGGCAAAGAGGGTCGCGGCTTGCAGCAGGTAAACGCTCAAAACAAATTTGAATAAATTAAGACGATCCAGCACAGCGCCGCAAATCAGCCGACCGACCAGCGAGCAAAAAGCAACGGAGGCAATGGTGATGGCGGCGGTCTCGGCATCGGCGCGCTCTAGCCCCCATTTAAACACATGCGCGATGGTGCCGACTTGTGCCATCAACGCCAAAATGGAAGCGCTGGCCGACCAGCGGAAAAACCGCGAACGCAAAGCCTCGCTCGCGCTAAGCCCCTCGGTCATTGTGTCTTCGCTTTGCCCATCGTGGGCATCGCCATCGGGCAGCTGCCCCATGGCTTGGGGGCTGGGGCGCAAAAACGCCAGCGTCAACGGCACATTGGCCAAAATAACCCAGAACACCCAACCACTATGCAGCATATCAATGCCGCCGGTTTTCAGCATTTGCGCCAGAGCTGGCGTCAAAAGCACGCCGCCCAAAGACAATCCAGATTGCGTGAGCGCCAATCCCAAAGCGCGGCGACGAACAAACCAGCGCGCCACCAATGTGGTGGCTGGCACCAGCGCGGTCATCGAATAGCCAATGCCGAGCAAAACATAAACGCCGTAAATCTCTGGCAATGTGGAGACCATCGGCAAGAGGCCATAAGCACCCGCAATCACCAGCGTGCCGATGACGACGCAATAGCGAACATCATAGCGCGAGATTAACTCGCCCACGCCAATGCCGGCAAAACCCGCCGCTACCAAAAACAGCGTATTGGCGCCCGAGATTTGCGCAACGCTGAACCCCGTGGCCGCAACAATCGTCTCGAGCAGAACCGACATCGCATAAAAAATCATACCGGCACCAATGAACAGGCTGTAGCCAATGGCCACAAGCACCAACCAACCGAAGAAAAAACTCGGACGCTTCATACTCACACCTGCCATTTGGGTTTGCGTTTTTCGGCAAAGGCGCGCGGGCCTTCGCGCGCGTCATCGCTTTTGGCCCAATCGCGATAGGCGGGATAGCCGCCTTGGTTTTTCAAGGCTTGCGCCAAACTCGGCTCATCTAGCCCGCGCATCACGGTCTGCTTCGAGGCGCGCACCGCCATGGGCGAGGCTTTTAAAATCGCCTCGCACCATGTTTCCACGGCAGCGTCCAAAGCCTCGGGCGCTACCACTTGATTGACCAGCCCAAGGCTCTCGGCCTTGGCGGCATCGACGCGCTGACCCGTTAAAATCATTCCCATGGCTTGTTTCAAACCGACTTGGCGCGGCAAGCGATGCAAGCCGCCGCCCAAGGCCACCACGCCAGCCAAAGGTTCGGGCAAGCCGAATCTGGCGGTTTCGCTGGCAATAATAATATCGCAGGCCAAAGCAATTTCGAAACCCCCGCCAAGCGCCAAACCATTGACGGCGGCGATAATCGGTTTGTTGAGGTCATAGCGTTCTATCAATCCGGCATAGCCTGAGCTTGGGTAGGCGCCCTGCTGGCTGACGGTTTTTAAATCGCTGCCCGCACAAAAGGCACGATCGCCCGCGCCTTTCACCACACAAATGCCTTGGCTGTCGTCGGCGGCAACGGCATCGAAAGCGGCGTGCAAAGCGTCATGCATATCGGGGGTAATCGCGTTCATCGCGGCGGGGCGGTTCAGCGTAATCGTCGTTACTTGCGCGCGTGTCTCAACGAGAATATCCATGGGGTTTCCTAACGATAGCTTATGGTTATGTGGCGGCGTGCGGCCTCGGCGGTCGCGGCGTCGGGCGCAAAAATAATGCCCAGACGTCGATTGAGATAGGCGCTCGGCTTGTTAAAATGCATGGCTTCTACCTCCAACATGGATTCCACTTTGTCTATGTTTTCAATGGTATAGCTCTCCGCCACTTGCTCGGCATTAATCGTATGGCAGGCGCCCGACCGCAGCAAACGGATATCGCTAATCGGCAGATGTAAAATCGCGCGAGCGTGTAAATCGAACTCGGATAGATTTTGCGTATAGAGCGTCAGCAATCCAGTGTCATGCGGGCGCGGGCTCAGCTCCGAGAAAATCACCTCTTGGCCGCGCACAAAAAACTCGACCCCGAACAGACCATAGCCTTGCAAGTCATCGGTAATGCGGCGCGCTATATCTTGCGCTTGCGCTTCCAAAGCGCCCATATCAAATGTGCCTTGCTCGCTGCGTTTAAAATCGCCATCGACTTGCTCGTGGCGAAGCACCGGACAAAAAACCGTCTCGCCGTTTCTCTGACGAATGGTCAAAAGGGTGATTTCGTAATCAAAGTCGATAAATTCTTCGATAATCACTTTCGGCCTATCGCCGCGCATATTCTCCACCGCGTTCTGCCAAGCTGCGCGCGCGGCTTTTTCGTCGCCAGCGTCAAGCGTCGATTGGCCTTTGCCAGACGAACTCATGACCGGCTTCACCACTGTCTTCCGTTTCATCTCGTGGTAACTTTTCAGCAGCGCTTCAAGGCTTTGGGCGTATTGATATTTGGCCGTTGGCAGACCCAATTCGGCGGCGCGATCGCGGATGCGGTCGCGGTTCATCGTCAAATCGACGGCGCGCGCCGATGGCACAATGGTTCGGCTGGCTTCCAGCTCGATCAGAACTTGCGTGTTGATGGCCTCAATTTCTGGTACCACGAGGTCGGGGTCGACACTTTGCACATGCGCGCGCAATTGCGCCGCATCGAGCATATCAAACACCAAAGCTTCATCGGCCACTTGCATGGCGGGCGCCTTTTCATAGCGGTCGCAGGCCACCACCGTGCAGCCCAAACGCTTGAGACTGATGGTCAATTCGCGGCCTAACTCGCCCGAGCCGAGTAGCATTATTTTTGTCACGCCTGAATTCCTCCCAAGGCCGCTTGACCCTATCTGATAAAAAGCCCTAACTTTGGCTAGAAGCATAATCTAAGTCGCAGAAAAAAAGCCACGCAAAACATTGCAAATCTAGACGTGGCAAGCCTATCGGGAGAGCTCAATGGAAACCTATCAAAAACAATTACTCGGCCACGCCATGTGGGTTTTATTTATCGGTCTGCTGAGCGGCTTTATGTTGGCCATTAGCCTCATCGGCGGCTTGGAACTTGTGCCGGGGGTTTTCATTAACGTGCCTATGTTCGGCACCACCGAGGGCTGGGTTCGCACGCATGCGGGCGGCATTAGCAATTGCTTGCTCATGGTCGCCATGGCGTTCGCTTTGCCGCACTGCGGATTGGCCATGGCTCGCGCGCAGCTGTTTGCCAAGGGCATTATTTTTGCGGGCTGGAGCAACACGATATTTTATTGGACAGGAAATGCGTCAGGCTCGCGTGCCTTGTCATTTGGCGACAATGCTTTGGGCGCGTCAAATATTCTGGGCAGTGTCGGTTATACGCTAGCCGTGGTTGCCGCCATCGTAACGCTTTATATCGCAGCCCAAATGGGGCGCGGATTTTTTAAAAAATCAGCCTCGTAAAACCTAGTCGGCGCGCTTGCCTTGCGGCTTGCCGCCCGATCCCGTCGGTCGACTGCCGCGATGACCGGGCTTCTTGCCACCCGGTTTTCCGCTTGGTTTTCCGCCGGGCTTGCCTTTAAATCCGCCAGGTTTGCCGCCCGGTTTGCCGCCAGCTTTACCTTTAAATCCACCCGGTTTGCCACCTGATTTACCGTCACGTTTGCCTTGCGGCTTGCCATCCCAATTGCCTTTATCTCTATTGCGCGGCTTCTTGCCTTGCTTGCGCTTCGGACGTGGCGGCATCGAGCCGTCTTCGAAATCGCTCAATGTCTTGGTAGCTTGCACTTCCACGCCGTCTTGGGTCGGCGCATCCGTATCCTTCGAGGCATCGGGGGCTTTCATTTCGCGCATGGCGACGGTTACATTTTGTGTCGGCAGGCTCAATTTCGTGAGGCGTTCGACATCGCGCATACGTTTTTTCTCGTCGGGCGCGCATAGCGTAATGGCGCGGCCTTCGCGGCCGGCGCGCGCGGTGCGGCCAATGCGGTGAACGTAGCTTTCTGGTTGCATCGGCGGGTCATAATTGACCACCAAAGATACATCGGGAATATCAATACCGCGAGCCGCCACATCGGTGGCGACCAGAATATGTTCCTTGCCCGAGCGGAATAAATCGAGCGCGCGCTGACGCTGCGCCTGACTTTTATTGCCATGAATGGCCGAGGCCAAAACGCCCTTCTTTTTCAAGAAAGTGACCAAATCATTGGCGCCATGTTTGGTGCGCGTGAACACAATCGTGCGGAACTCATTTTCCAATTGCGCGAGCAAAAAAGGTCGCTTGCTGGCGCGGTCCATCAAGTAAACCATCTGCTCAATCTTCTCGATGGGCGTGCCTTGTTTGGCCACTTGCACATCGACGGGGTCGGTCAAAAACTCATTGGCGAGTTTGCGAATTTCTTTCGGCATGGTCGCCGACAGCAAAACCGTTTGGCGGTCTTGCGGGGCTTTGCGCATAATTCGGCGAATGGCCGGAAAAAAGCCCAAATCCATCATTTGGTCGGCTTCATCCAACACCACAATTTTCGTGTCTTGCAGCGAAATATTGCCCTGTTTCAAATGGTCTTCCAAACGCCCAGGCGTCGCCACCATAATGTCGAGCCCCCGAAACAGTTTCTTCACTTGCGGGGGATATTTCATGCCGCCCACAATGCTGGCGCGTTGGTGATAAATCTTCTCGCCATATTTGGCGATATTATCGTCAATCTGGCTGGCCAATTCGCGCGTTGGCACCACAATCAAGGCGGTGCAGCGTTTCGGCTCTACGGGCGTTTTCGCCTGAATGAGCTTTTCCAAAATCGGCAAAACAAAAGCCGCCGTCTTGCCGGTGCCCGTTTGCGCAATGCCCACCACGTCGCGGCCTTTCAGCAGCTCGGGAATGGTTTTTTCTTGAATGGGCGTTGGATCCGAATAACCGCTTTTTTCGAGCGTGTCGGCCAGTTGCTTGGAGAGACCAAGCGAAGCAAACTTAGACATATATTTTCCTAGGGGTTTCCTAAATCGCGGCCGATACGACATCGCGCGATACAGCTGCAAACAGCCGATGAGTTTCGTTGCGCGATGCTTAGCATGGATTGGTAGAAAAACAGTAAAGAATAATTCCCCACATCGGCTTTGCCTTTTGCGCCCAGTTGAGACACACTTTTTGAAAATCTGGAGACTGAGCTATGACCCGCCCCTTTTGCCGCCTTGTTTTACTTTCCCTCTGGTGCCTGAGCAGCCTAATTTGGACGCCCGCGCGAGCCGAAACACTGCTGACCGCCACGCAAATAACCGCCAAAAATGCCGCCCAATGGGTACAAAAAGGGCCCGATGCCATCGGCGGCATCGGCGATTGGGTGCTTTCCAACGGCACTTTATGCATCCTCTTTGCCGGCCTTGCCCATGAGGGCGACTTCTCCGCCTCGGGCGGCACGCTTCGCGACATCGGCTATTGCGCGCGCGCGGACGACCAATTCGTCTCCTCGCAAGATTTGGTCAACGGCAGTCTCGCGCAGCCCGTTGCTATTTCCGATATTCGCGCCAGCCAAAACCAACAGGCGGCCAGCCTTGTAACCCTTGGCTCGCATCACGGCCTGCAAGTCGAAACCCGCTACACGCTGTCGCGCGATGTGCCAGAGCGGATGCAAATTTCGAAAACCATCTGGCGACAAAACGAAGACGCCATCGCCCCCGCCATTTTCAGCACGGCGGTATTAAATTATCATTCGATGGAAACGTTTTTGCTCTCCACCCGCGACCCCTCGCTGTCCAATGGGTTTGTGCAGCAAGAATTCGTCGGCCGCGGCCCCCTGACGTATGCCGAAACGGCGCGCCCCGTCGATACGGTGGTTTTACTGTCGCCGCATGACTCGCTGGTTCCCATTAGCTATGGCTGGCGGCAAGTCTCGGCGCATCTTTTGCAAGACGGCAAACGACACGCCTTGCCGAGCTTTGCCCTTGCCGACCGCAGCGCTTTGGCGTTTTTAACGCTGGCCGAACCTTTCACTTTTGGCGATGGCAAGCGTTTGGGATTGGCGCAATTGCTGCAAGTCGCCCTGATGGAAATTGAGCTGGGCGATAAGCTTCAACTTGAAGAAGAAATTTGGGTGGCGCCCAGCGCCGATGTCTCTGGCGTGACCGACTTATTATTCGCCGAGGCGCCTCGCCTATACGGGCAAGTCAGCGCGCCTGACCAAACCGTGCGCGTGCATATCGACCAAGCCCATGGCGCGCCGTTCACGCAAGTAAGCGTCGACAACCAAGGCCGATTTTCCGCCCGCCTGCCCGCTGGCGATTATGCCTTGCGCTTGATGACGCCTGCCGCCGATACGCTTGTGAAAAAATTCACCATGGCCGCCAAGGATACGAAATTAGCCAGCCTGACCCCGGCCCGCGCCGCGCGCATTGCTTTGCCGCGCGGGACGGCCATGCGGTTGGCTTTTCGCGGCCAAAACGACACTCCCAATCCCAATTTCGAAGACAGCTTAACCGGCTATCGGATTGAAAATGGCGATGGCCCCATCGCGCAAGACGCCGCCTCCGATGTGCATTTAGCCGGCGTGTCTAGCGACCCAACGCATGTGTTTTTGCCCGATGGCGATTATACGGTTTACGCCGTACACGGCCCCGAATTTTCGGTGGAGACCGCAGAGCTAAGCGTGCGCGACGGCCATGACAAAGCCCTGCGCATTGCCAAGCCCAAACGTGTGCTGCGCACGCCGCATCATATGAGCGCCGATATGCATGTGCATTCGGGCCCTAGTTTGGACAATGCTTTTTCCACCCATAAGCGCGTGCGCACTTTCGTGGCCGAGCGTGGAGAAATTATGGTGGCGGCCGAACATGACACGATTTTTGACTTCAACCCGCTGCTGCGCGAGTTGGGCGTGAGCGATAAAATGATTGCCATCACCGGTTCCGAAGTGACCAGCACGCTGGAGACGCCGCGCGCGCCGCATACCATCGGGCATATGAATTTCTTTCCGTTGAAAGTCGAGCCGCATGCCTATCGGCGCGGGTTGAAGGCGCATGAAAACCGCCGCACCCGAGATGTGCTGCACGATATGCATGTGCATCATGGCGACCCTGTGGCGCAACTCAACCACGCGCGCGACAGTTTCAAACTCTCGCATGAGCTGCCCGATGATTTTGCCGAGCATATAAATGGCGAACAATTTTTTGATCATATGGGCGTGGCCGCGCATCCCTATCAACCGCATAAACCCCTGACCAGCACGCCCAACAATAGCCTCATCGCGCCCGACCCGATTACTGGCGTGCGCGATATTGATTTCGATGTGATGGAGATTATGAACGGCACACAAGACTATCGCCCCGACCGCGTGGCGGCCTCGCGGCTCGATTGGTTATCGCTCGTCGCGCAAGGCGAGAGGCTGGCCGCCACCGCCAATAGCGACAGCCATGACACCACCCAACAAGTCGCTCTGCCGCGCAATATGGTGCGCCTCAATGCCGATAGGCAAAACGACTTTCGTATGAGCCGTTTCACCCAAGCGGTGAAAGCGGGCGCCTTTTATGGCACCACGGGGCCGTTTTTAGAGTTGGCTTTAGGCCAAGCCAAAATGGGCGACACCCATAGCGGCGCATCGGGGGTTTTGAAGGGTCGTGTTTTCAGCGCCGATTGGGCGCGCGCCGATCGGCTGAAAGTGCAGCTCAATGGCGAGATGGTTCACAGCCAAGCCTTGCCCGAAGATGGCAGTTTCTCACTACCGATGCATTTCGAGCAAGATGGTTTCGTGACCTTGGAAGTCAGCGGTAAGGCCAGCGATATTTACAAAGCCGTCTATCCGGGCTTCTTCCCATATGCCTATAGCAATCCGATTTACGTCGATGCCAATGGCGATGGCAATTGGACGCCGCCTGGCTTTGCTAAATAACCCCTATCGCGCCGCCAATTCGGCGACGATATCCGCATGGCGTTTGGGCGATAGCGGGTAGTAAACCATACAGGCCACCGAGGCCAGAATGCCAAACAGCGGCACGCCGACGATGATGTAGCGCAAGCCATCCAATGTCTGTGCGCTTTGTAGGGCGCCCGCCTGATAGCCGATGAAATCTAACAACAGCCCGAGGATAATCGCGCTCAAAGCCACGGCGGCTTTTTGCGCGAACGTAATAACGCCGAAAATCATCGCCTCGACCCGATCGCCGGTTTTCCATTCGCCATATTCTACCGTGTCGGGCAGCATGCCCCAGAAGGTGACGGCAAACGCCCCCGTGCCGAAACCAATGGCGACATAATTCCACGTCACCATGGCGACAGACGTGGCGGGGTTGACTAAAAACGCCAGCAACGCCGCCCCCGCGCAAGCACTGCCTGCCATCCAGACAAACCGCTTCGAGGTTTTTAGCGTCACAAAAGTCCAGAACGGAATGACCAAAAGCCCCGTGGCGGCAAAGGCCATCAAGGCGCTTGAGCCAGCATCGCGGTCGCCCAATTGATATTCGAAATAATACAGCACGGTTTTGCCAATCACCGTGGTGCCAAGCACCATCAGCAAAATAGACGCAAAGACGATGAGGAACGGCGTGTTTTGCGCCATGCCGGAAAAGCTTTGTTTCAAGCTTAACGGGGCCGGCGCATCCCCCACCTCTTCGGGTTCGCGGCAGAGCCAAAAGCACAGCCAGAGAACCAATGTCGCCAGCGCGCCCGATATCAACGCCAAATATAAAAAAGCTTGCGCATCGGTCTCGGCATTTTCCAGCAAGCTACCCGCCAAAACCACCACGGCAAAACCGCCCAGATAAGCAAACACCATACGCGCCCCCGCCATGCCCGCACGGTCTTGCGAGTTTTGCGTCATCCGCGCCATTAACGACGAGTAAGGCGTCGAGGCCATGGTGAACACCAGACGGAAAGCAAATTGTCCGGTCAGTGCCATCGCGGCCAACATGGGGATGGACAGCTCCCCCGGATGCCAGAACAGCAACATATAGCTAAGCCCCAAGGGGATGGGCGTGAACAATAAATATGGCCGATAGCGCCCCCACCGCGTGCGCGTGCGCTCGGCCACATAGCCCATGGCGGGGTCGGTAACCGCATCCCACAGCGAGCCAATGGCATAGATAAGCCCCGCCATCGCATTGGGCAGCCCCAGAACATCGGTATAAAAATAAAACAGATAAAGGCTAATGCCCTGCCAATATAGATTGAGCGCAAAATCACCACTGCCATATCCGATTTTCTGACCCCAGCTCAGCCTATCCGTCGATTGCATGCTCATGGCGATATCCTTTTTTCGCGCGTGACATATAAACCTAAACCGAGCCGAGCTAGGGCGCGACAAAATTCGTCGGCTTTCACAGAGCTATGGACATGCCAATCATCTGACCTATTTCAGAGCTATGACCGAAGCCCAAATATCTGAAATTTTCGCCATGGCGTGGGATGACCTCACGGCCTTTGACATGATTGAACGCGAGCATGGCCTGTCTGAAGCGCAAGTTATTCAGCTGATGCGGCGTCACATGAAAGCCTCGAGCTTTCGCATGTGGCGCAAACGCGTGTCGGGGCGCTCGGCCAAACACACGCAAAAATTGCGGCCAAAACACCGGCGCGTCTCTAGTCTTGATTGACCCAAAGCCCGCCCAAAACCAATAATGCAGACGACTTATGCTGGACGTGCCTCGGCTTTGCCGTCACACTATTTTTTTAAGGAGAGCGCATTATGTTGACGATTTACGGGCTTAAGATTTCTTATTTCACCGGCAAGATGGAAGCCTATTTGCGCTACAAGGAAATTCCGTTTCGCTTTCAAGCCATCACCATGACCGAGTTTGAAAAGACTTTTCCAAAGCAACTTGGCGCGCAACAAATTCCCGTCCTACAACTCGAAGATGGCCGCCTGATGACCGACACCACGCCGATGATAGATTGGCTGGAGGCTGACGATAAAAACACGCCCATTTTGCCGAGCCACCCTGCCATGGCTTTTTTCGCGCGCCTGATTGAAGATTATGCCGATGAATATCTCTGGCGCCCCGCCATGCATTATCGCTGGTCGTATTGGGAGAGTGCCAATCTCTTGCGCCGCCAAATTGTCGATGAGGCGACCGATGATATTAAACTTCCCAAGTGGATGAAAAACCGGATGATTTATCGTCGCCAGCTGAACACATTTGTGCGCGGCGATGGCGTCACCAAAGCCAATTGGCATCATGTCGAAAACGCCTATCTCGGCGGCATGAAAATCCTCGACCCAATTTTTTAAAAACGCCCCTTCTTATTCGGCGAACGCCCTTGCTTGGCCGTCATTGGCCTGATGGGGCCGTATTTGCGTCATTTCTCCATGGATCCCATGCCCGCCAAAATCATGCGCGAAACGGCGCCGCATGTGATGGAATGGATTATGCGCGTGTGGAATGCACGCGCCTCACAAATGACACCCACGCTGCCCGATAGCTTGCCCGAAGATGTTTGGCCGCTTATCGAAGAAATCGGCAAAACCCATCTGCCCGCGCTCAACGCCAATGCGGAAGCGGTGAAAGCCAAGCAGAAAACCCATTCGGTTACCTTGGAAGGCTATCCTTATGAGAAGCTGCCGACCTCTGAATATCGACTGTGGTGCTTGAGCGAATTGCATCGCCATTACCATGCTCTGGCGAGCCAAGATAAAAGGAGCGTCGACCAAGTGCTGCAAGCCACAGGCGCCAAAGCCGCCTTCTTGCAGCTCGATGGCATCGGCAGCGATTACAACGCCTCTGGCACCGCGCCCTTTGGCAGTCAATCGAAGTCCGTTTTTGGCCATTTTAATGGCTAAGCAAAGCTCCGCTTCTGGTGAGCTTGGGTAGGTTTTTAGCGGTTTCGTCGGCGATTAAAAATCGCCCAGCCCGACCAAAAGAATACCGATAAGCCGATAGCCGTGAAGATAGCTGGCTGCGGGTCGTCTAGCGTGCTGATGGAGCCGGCATAGGCGACAATCAAACAATAGGGGATGACATTCATCGACCAGAGCGCGAGGAAAGTCATAAAATTCATCCGCGTCAACCCCGCCATACACGCCGAGACTTCTGGCAAAACCGGCATCGCACGCGACAGCAAAATAACCACGGGGCCGTGTCGGCGAAAGGCCTGCGCCGCCGCTTCGCGCTCATGCGCGTCTTTCACGATATGCGCCACGAAGCGTTCGCCATAGCGCCGACTAATCCAATAGCCGCCGATGCCGGCCGCCATTAAGCCGCTCGCCCCCGCCAAAGCCGCAAATCCCGCGCCAATGAAATAACCCGCCAGCAGAAGCGTCGCCAAAGTCGGGACAGTGAAAATCAAATCAGCAAATAAAAGAGCCGCCACAGCCACGCCAACCCAAACCGGATTGGCCGACTTGGCCGCCAACAACCATAGTTCAATTTTGGCCACGCTAATCACGCCCGTCACGTTGAGCAGAAAAAACGTGCTGGTAAACACCAGCGCCAAGAGACCCATAATTTTCAAAAGTGGCTTCATATAGAGATTACAAAACAGCCGTGAGGGCGGCAATCATCGCATTGCGAGCTTGGCTGATATTGGGCTTTTGGTGGCGCCGCAAACGATCCCAAGTCTCAAACGAGGCCGTCGCATGTGCCGCCTCGCGGTTTGCCTCTGGCACGTCTTTCAATTCGGGCAGCCATTGTTCCAAATGTTTGCGCAAACCATTTTGATTGCGGGCATAATTTTTTTGCAAAACCTTAGACCGCCATAATTGCACTCGGGTAATCATCATCATGTTTTTAAGCCTTTCATAGGCATCCGAAAGACCGATGACCGTATCTTCGATGCGCGCCTCCAACTCGCCCGCCTCAAAGTCTCGGTCGAATAAAGGTTCGTAATATTGGCGCATTTTCTGGTCAATCGCTTCTATCAAGGCTTCCATGTCCTCAAAGTGACGGAAGAAGGACCGCAAGCCAATACCCGCCTCTTGCGCAATTTCACGCGTGGTCGGCGCATAATTGCCGCTATCGATAAGGTTTAAAGTCGCCGTGATAATGGCGGCACGACTGCGCTCGCTGCGCTGGCGGCGCCCATCTACAACTCGTAATTCCGTTTGATTGCCCATGTGCTACCTATATTGTGCGACCTAAATTTCTCATGCGGCTTTGGCTTAATCTATAAATTGACATTAGCGGTGTCAATTTATATTCTGGCGCCTCGGGAGGAAACATCTATGGCATCGATTTACCTATGGGGTTCGGCTTTACTTATGTTTTTGCTATTCTTGGCATGGCATGAAAACTGGCGTGGGCCGCTAAAAGAAGCGGAAATCAAAATGTTCATGGCGCAAATGGAAGCCAATGAAAATTTGGACAAAACCCGATTTGACACTTTGGTGAACTTCATGCGCAGCGACACGGGCGCCGAGTTTTTCATGGTCAATATGCTGGTCTATACCAAGGGCAAACTTGCCCATCCCGGAACCGGCGAGCCAGTATCTGCGCCCGCTTTATTGAACCGTTATTTTCGCCCTTTCATCGGCCGCTTATTGCGCAATGGCGGCTATCCCGCTTTTAGCGCGGGCGCGGCCGGCGATTATATTGAGGCTTGGAACACAGCTGCCAATCCGGGCTGGTCTGGCAGCGGCATCATTCGCTATCGCAGTCGGCGCGATTTGATGCGCGCGGTCACGGATCCGGCATTTTCGGGCGGTCATATATATAAAAAGGCCGCTTTGGCGGTTACTTATGCCTTGCCCGTGGACGCCAGTTCTGGCCTGCTGGTATCGCCGCGCATTTGGGTCGGCATGCTCCTCACGCTATTGGCCGCTTTCGGGCAAATCATCTATCTGGTTTTAAGGACACATAATGGATAATAAGTTCAAACTGTATACGTGGAGCGTCTCGCTCTACTCGGGCAAGGCACGTGCCTATTTGATAAAACAACATATTGATTTCGACGATATTTCGCCTGCTGACCCGCATTATGACGCGGTCATTCGCCCGGCGCTTGGCCGTTGGATTATTCCGGTTATGGAGACGCCAGAGCAAGAGATTGTGCAAGACGGCACCGAGATTATTGATTGGTTTGAAAACCGCCAGTCAACCCGCCTGCCTGCCTATCCGCAAACGCCGCGCCAGCTTATCAGCTCGCTGATTATGGAGTTTTTTGGCGGCGAAGGCCTGCTGCGTCCGGCCATGCATTATCGCTGGAATTTCGATGATGATAATCTCGACTTTATTTTGCAGCAATTCGGCCTCTTTGCCCTGCCGCAAGTGGCGCCCGAAGAACGTGGCGAGATGGCTTTACATGCGGCAGGCCGCATGCGTAAGGCGGCGGTGATGTTTGGGGTGACGCCCGAAACCGCGCCTCAAATTGAGGCGGCCTATGAAGAGACGCTGGCCGAATTGGACGCGCATTTTACGAGCCAACCCTATCTTTTGGGCGGCGCGCCGACGATTGGCGACTATGGATTATTCGCCGCGCTTTTCGCGCATTTGGGGCGCGACCCGCGCCCTTTGCGGATGATGCAAGAAAAAGCGCAAATGCTATTCCGCTGGACCGAGCGCATGCGCAACCCTAGCGCCGATATGGTCGAATTTCTGGGCCGCGACGAAAGCCTGCTGGCACAAGACGCCATTCCCGATACGCTAAAAGTACTCTTGCGCCGCGTCGCTGCCGATTATCTGCCGGAAGTAGAGGCGATGATTGCCATGTCGAATGATTGGCTGGCGGAACATCGCCCTGCAAAAAATGAGATGGTTGGCGGTGAAAGTCTGGGCCGTGGCATAGGCATGTGCCAGTTTGCTTGGCGGGGCGTCGACATAAACGCCGTGGTGATGCCCTATCGCATTTTCATGTTGCAGCGCATTCAAGATGCTTATGACAAACTCGGCGCGGCCGACCAAAAGCAGGTGGATGTGCTGCTCGCCGAAACCGGCCTTGAGGCCATGCTCACCGCTCGCTGTGACAGACGCGTAGAGCGTCAAAACCATCGTGAGGTTTGGGTTTAGAGACGGCTAGCCAATCTCGGTTAAAAAACTCAGCAAAGCCGCGCCATAGTCTTCGGGGCAATCTTCGACCAGAAAATGACTGCCGCCTTTTAGAATCACCGGTGCGCGGTTGGCTGCCGTGGCGATAAATGGGCGCACGCTCTGATGGCCATCGGGGGCGACAATATCTTTATCGGAATAGAGACATAAAAATGGCTTATCGAAATTGGCCAGTTTTTGTCTGGCTCGAAAATTATCGACCAGCATCGGATTGTCATAGCGGGTTGGTAACATTTGGGTGAATTGGCGATTGCCCGTCAAATACCGAAAGTTCGGATAAGGCGCCGCATAGCCAGCGACCACTTGTGTCTCTAAATCGCGGGAACAGATTTTGGCCATCATATTCCAGTGCCGCCAGAACGGGTTAAATCGCACGAATAGTTGAAATTTACGCAAAAATTCTGAGCCAGGAATGGCCATATCGGTAATGGTTTCCTGCGGGTCGCGGACGGGAAATCCGGTATTTGAAAAAGTGATACTGGCAAGCCGGTCTTGGTAATTAGCCGCCACCCGCAGACCCAAAATGCCACCCCAATCATGCAGCACGAAATGCACGCCATGCAAATCTAGTTTGTCGAACAGAGCTCCGCTCAACCAAGCCTCATGGCGCGCAATGGTGTAATCGCGCAGGCGCGTCGGCTTATCCGAACGCCCCATACCAATCAGGTCCACGGCAATGGCTCGATAGCCAGCGGCGGCCAGTTGCGGCATAAGTTTGCGCCACATGAAACTCCAAGTCGGATTGCCATGCACCATCACAACAGGCTGACCATCGGCGGGCCCGGCCTCAATGTAATGCATGTCCAACGTGGCACCCTCGCCATCGTCTAGGGTTACAAAATGCGGCTCGAAATCATAATCTGGCAGATTATCAAAACGGCTGTCAGGGGTTTTTCTCAATTTCATACAGAGGATGATACACGGCCTCGGCCATAATGCAAATATATTGGCACTTATCATGCCATTATATATTCTGATGACAATTGGGAAAATAGCGGACGCTAAAAGCACTCGCCAACTTGTTGGCGTTAGTGCGCCTTGCGCAAAGGAGCTGTCGATTTCTGAGTAATTGGTAGCGGACGCTAAAAGCACTTGCCAACTTGTTGGCTTTAGTGCGCCTTGCGCAAGCGAGGTGACTTTGCGAAGTAAAGTCATCGAGACGCTTTTTAAGCAAATCCAACCGGTTACCTCTTAAACAACTCTCATAATCTGAGCTGTGACCAGCCTGTGAGCGCGCCTAGGTGGTCACAAATGATTACCCCCTTGGGCGTTTTGCGACGCGCGTGATTTTCAAAACGTCTCAACTCAGTCGAAGCGCCAGTTTAATCCCTTCGCCTTAAACAAAGTCATATTCTTCCGGCGCAATTTTTTTGGTGCGGCGGTTATATTCCAGCCATGGCCCTGGCCAATTATTGGTGTTAACGCCCTTATCGGTCACATACCAAGACGAACAGCCACCTGTATTCCATACGCTATCGGCGCTGCGCTGTTCCATTTCATCGCGCCAATTTTCCATCACTTCGGATTTCAGATCGAGATAACCATAATCGCCATCTTGTAGTTTTTTTATGGCATCAAGAATGTAGCGATATTGGCACTCATTGGAATAGGGCACAGAACCGGCGCCGTGATTTGTATTCGGTCCATACATAATGAACATATTTGGAAATCCCGCGACGGTGGTGCCGAGATAGGCTTCGGGGCGGTCGTCCCACACCTCACTTAGTTCGCGCCCGTCCCGACCGCGAACCTCCATCGGCGCGACAAAGTCCAGAGGTTTAAAACCAGTGCCCCAAATAATCACATCCGCAGGCCGCTCCTCTCCGTCTGCATCGACCAAGCCTTGCGCCGTCACCCGCGGCGAGGCGCCGTGAATAAGCTCAACATTGGCTCGCTTGAGGGTTGGATACCAATCATTAGAGAATAGAGCGCGCTTGCAGCCGATTTGATAATTGGGTGTCGTCTTTTCGAGCAGCGCAGGGTGATCGCGAAACTCTTTGCGACGGAAAGCATTCGCGGCCGATTGCATCGGCTTGAGCACCCATGGGCGGGTGGTGAAGCCATAGGTCAAAAACTCAAAAGCCCAGAAGAAAAACTGACGGCTCAAATTGACGCGCAGCGGAAAGCGTATGAAAAAGCGCTTTTCCCAAGCCGCATATTGGCGGTCAAATTTGTGCAATATCCACGGTGCCGAGCGTTGATAAATATCGAGATGCGCCGCCTGTTTGGCGACTTCAGGAACAAATTGAATGGCGCTGGCACCAGTGCCGACCACAGCCACGCGTTTGCCGGCGAAGTCATAATCATGGTCCCAATTTGCCGAATGGAAACTGGCGCCTTCGAATTGTTCCATGCCGTCAAGCTTAGGAATAGACGGATTGGAAAGCTGCCCGCAGGCAGATATCAAAATATCAAAATGGCGCGCTTGCCCGTCGCTGGTTTTCACATGCCAAGATTTTTTCTCGGCATCAAACTGCGCACTCTCAACCGCCGTGTTACAGCGCAAATACGGGCGCACGCCATAATCGTCAACCAGATGATTGAGATATTGTTCAATATCGTCTTGCGGCGCATAGCGGCGCGACCATTGTGTGCCCGGCGCAAAAGAAAAGGAATAAAGATGGGACGGCACATCGCAGGCCGCG
>JAQWIP010000010.1 GCA_029248825.1 Alphaproteobacteria bacterium
CACCTTGCCAAGCCATCTCTAGAGTGAAAATCGGCAGGCTCGTGTCGCTAACCAACCAAGCCGAGATATCGCGCACGCTCACCTCTTGCACACGCGGTGTGGCTTGCGCGGGCAGACAGGCCAAACTGGCAAATAACATCAGGCTGACAAAAAGACCGCGCATTATGGTGTCTCTGGTTTCGTCTCGCCCGACAAATGACCTGTCAAGCTGTGGTCTATACGCAATAGTTTTTGAGCCGCGAGGCGCACGTCTTCGGCGGTCACGGCCTCAATATCGCGCGTCCAATTCAGCACCTCTTCGGGCGTCAGGCCGAGCATGGCGGCACGGCCAAAAATATCGGCCATGCTTTGTTGGCTATCGCGCGCGAACAAGGCGCTGGAGACCAATTGCATTTTGGCGCGCGCCACTTCCGCCTCGCTAGGCAGCGTTTGCTTTGCGCGCTCGATTTGCGCATCGACGGATTTTGCAATCGCGTCGAAGGAAGCGGTAGGGGCAAGGCTTGCATAAATCATCAGCTCGCCATTATCGAGCCGCGCGCTATCGACATAGGCGCCAACGCCGCTGGCCAGTTTTTGCTCCACCACAAGGGCTTGGTAAAGCCGCCCCGTCAGTCCGCCGTCTAGCACTTCGGCCAACACATCGGCGGCGGCGAATAGGCGGCGATTTTGCGCCGTGCTTTGCGGCAAACGATACATCCGCCGCCAACTGTCTTGGCGCACGCGCGCATCGACGCGCACCTGTGGTTTTGTGAAATCGGCGACGCGTAAATCACGCGCCACACGGCGTGGCTCGCGGGGGGCTTGGCTGGGTTTCAGCCCGCCATAATGCGTCTCGGCCAAAGGCAAAACCTCGGCCAGAGTGACCGCGCCCGCGACCACTAAGACGCTATTATCGGGCGCATAATAACGCTCGTAAAAGCTTTGCGCATCGGCGGCATTGAGCGCGCTAATCTCGTCGCGCCAGCCAATGACCGGCACCGCATACCCGGTGCCAGCGTGCAGGCGTTTGCGCATTTGCTCGCTCAGCAAGCTGCTGGGGCGACCATCGACACGCATCGAGCGTTCTTCCAAAATCACATCGCGCTCGACCGCCACAATATCTGGATTGATGATGAGCGCGCGCATCCGCTCGGCTTCCATCTGCATCATGATGGGCAGTTTATCGCGTGCGATGCGTTGAAAATAAGCGGTGTAATCATAGGAGGTGAAAGCATTATCTTGGCCACCGAGGCGCGCCACGGTTTTGGAAAACTCGCCGGGGGCGATTTTTTCCGTGCCGCGAAACATCAAATGCTCAAAGAAATGCGCGATGCCAGATTTACCCAGCGGCTCATCCGCCGAGCCGACCCGATACCACACCATATGCGTCACCACATCGGCGCGCGGGTCGGGCAGAACAATAATCTCGAGGCCATTGGCTAATTTGGCAGTCTCAACTTTAGGGCCATCGAGGCTTGGTTTGCCATGCCACCAAAGGGCGCTGGCGCACAAGCCAATGAGGCTTGCTAAGAGTAAAACCCATTTTGTCATCGAGCGCCTATTGTGCGTCTTTAGATTGATCTTGGGTTAGCACTTCCACCGTGGTGGCGGCTTCGCTGGCCTTGCCAAAGGCGCGATTGGTCAATTCTTCGCGAATGCCATTGCCATAGGTGCCGCCGCGCGCGGCTTTGTCCAAGAGGCTTTGCTCGCTTGCGGGGATAGGCGTTTGCGGCGCATTGGGCAAAACAATAAGCCGCGCCAGTTCCGCGCCCACAGGCGTGGCAGGGCGTGCGCTCTGCGCCGAAGGGGCGCGCAAATTAAAATCGGGCGGCAAAATCAGCGGCGCTTGGCGAACCACATTAAATTCATCGGGCGGATTTTTGGCATAGCCCAAACCGCTGCCGCCATTGCCACCGCAAGCCGTCAGACTTGCCGCCAGGGCGACCCCACTTATGGCTTTTAAGCCAAAGGACAGACCAGAATTTTTTGCCGTTTTATTGCTCACAATGTGCCTCATAAAATATGCCCTTCGAAGGGGCGAACCCTATCTATAGCTGAAATTACTTTCGGTTCAAACTAGTCTGGCGTTTTTTGTGGCCGGATTAAGTCCAACAGCAGCAAGGCCACCGCCAGACTTATCCAGACATCGGCCAGATTAAACACATACCAATAATAGCCGTCCCAATGCAGCGACACGAAATCGACCACCGCGCCATACCAAAGGCGGTCGACCAGATTGCCCAAAGCGCCGCCCGCCAGAAGCGCATAAGCTATCCCCACGCGCGCCGTTTCGCCAGCTTTCAACATCCACATAAAATAACCAATGGCCAGAACCGCCAAGCCGCTCAGCAGCCAACGGCCAGTGTCGCCGCTACCGTCGAGAAGGCCGTAGCTAATGCCCGGGTTCCAAATAAAAGTGAAATCGAGAAACGGCAAAATCGCATGCGGCTCGCCTTCGACAAACCCCGCCCCATGCACAATCGCCCATTTGCTGGTCTGGTCGAGCGCCGCCCAAATGGCCGCCCAACTCACGCCTTGGGGAATACCAAAAAGCTTAGGCGCTTGCGTCATAATCTGCCACGGCAGCCGCATCGCGCGGGCTCAAATCTGGATAGCCATCGACCGAGCCGACATCGGGAGAAATTTTCCACGAGCGTTGGCATTTTTGCCCTTCGGCCATTTGCGGCACAACGCCGACCTCGGCCACATCCTCTAACTGAAAGGCGTCGGCAGGCGGGGCTTGGGCGCGAATGTCGATTTGGCTAGTGATGCAAATATCGGCCATGTTCTGGCCCACGGTCACCGCGAATAAATCGTCTTGCCCGACATAGACAATCGGCGCGGCTTCCAAGCTAGAGCCGATGCGTTTCTCGCGCCGTTCAATTTCTAACGCGCCCGTCACCACGCGCCGAAGCGTCCGAATTTTTTCCCATTTATCGGCCAGTTCTTGGTTCGCCCATGTGTCGCCAATGGGGTAGAAGGTTTGCAAATGCACGCTGTCTTGGCTCTGGCCAAAGCGCGATTGATATACTTCTTCCATGGTGAAACATAAAACCGGTGCCAACCAACGGGTCAGGCAATGAAAAATCGCATCTATCACGGTGCGGCTTGCGCGGCGCTCGAGGCTCGTATGCGGGTCGCAATAAAGCGTGTCTTTGCGGATGTCGAAATAAAACGCCGACAGATCCACCGTCATAAAATTAAACAGCGCTTGGTAGATTTTGCGGAAATCAAAATGATTGTAATTATGGCGCACCAAATCATCCAGCTCGGCCAAGCGATGCAAAATATAGCGCTCCAGCTCGGGCATATCCGCGACATCGACTTTTTCGCTGTCGTCAAAACCCGTCAAATTGCCCAATAAAAAGCGAAAGCCGTTGCGCATTTTGCGATAGGCATCGGTATTGGCTTTGATAATTTCTGGGCCAATGCGCTGGTCTTCGGAATAGTCGCAAGACACGGTCCACAGACGAATAATCTCGGCGCCCGATTGCTGAATGAGCTTTAGGGGGTCGACGGCATTGCCGATGGATTTAGACATTTTTTTGCCTTTTTCATCCATGGTAAAGCCATGCGTGATGACGTTTTTATAAGGCGCCACACCGCGCGTGGCGCAGCTTTCCAGCAAGGAAGATTGAAACCAACCTCGGTGCTGGTCGGAGCCTTCGAAATAAACATCGGCAGGCCAATGCAAATCGTCGCGCGCTTCTAAAACAAAAGCATGGGTCACGCCGCTATCGAACCAAACATCGAGAATATCGCTGACTTGGTCAAAATCTTCCGCCTTATAGGTATCGCCAAGGAAGACTTGCGGGTCGGTATCGAACCAAGCGTCGGCGCCTTTTTCGGCAATCGCGTCGACAATGCGTTGGTTGACTTGCGGGTCGCGCAAAATCGCGCCATCGGCTTTGGCGGCGAAAATTGTCAGCGGCACTCCCCAAGCGCGTTGGCGCGAGATAACCCAATCGGGACGGTTTTCGACCATGGCATGAATGCGATTGCGCCCTGCTTTGGGATACCAATGCACCTCGTCAATGGCCTTCAGGGCTTTGTCGCGTAGACCCGTTTCGCTCATCGAGATAAACCACTGCGGCGTATTGCGAAAAATCAGCGGCGCTTTCGAGCGCCAGCTATGCGGATAAGAATGGCGCAATTTGCCTTTGGCCAATAGCCGCTCGGCCTCCACCAAAGCGCCGATAACGCCGCCATTGGCATCGCCATCTTTGCCCTTTTCGTCCAGCACGCGTTTGCCTGCAAATAGCGGCACATGCTCGTAATAGACGCCCGCCTCATCCACGGTAAACGGCACTTCGATATTATATTTTAACCCCAATTCAAAATCATCTTGGCCATGGCCGGGCGCAATATGCACCAGTCCCGTGCCGGTTTCATCGGTCACGAAATCGCCAGCCAAAACCGGCACATCATAATCATAGCCTTGGCCATGCAGGGGATGATGACAAATCAGACCCGCAGGGTCGATGTCTTGCAGGCGCGTATAATCTTCTATTTTGGCAGCCTGCATCACGCGCTCGGCCAGACCATCGCATAAAACAAGCTTGTCGCCATTGGCTTCATACAAGCCATAAGTCAAACCGGGGGCATAGGCGATGGCGCGATTGGCCGGAATCGTCCACGGCGTCGTCGTCCAAATCACCGCAAAACTATCGACCATGCCTTGCACGGGAAATTTCACGAAAATCGTCGGCGAGACATGCTCTTCATATTCCACTTCGGCTTCGGCGAGGGCGGTTTTTTCGACCACCGACCACATCACAGGTTTCGAGCCGCGATACAATGAGCCATCCATGAGGAATTTTTGAAACTCTTTGACAATCGTCGCTTCGGCTTCAAAGGCCATCGTCGTATAGGGGTTTTCCCAATCGCCTTGCACGCCGAGGCGCTGGAATTGTTCGGATTGAACGTCGACCCATTTTTTGGCGAATTGGCGGCACTGTTCGCGAAATTCGCTGGCCGGAACCTCATCTTTATCGAGGCCTTTATTGCGATACTGCTCTTCAATCTTCCATTCAATCGGCAGGCCGTGGCAATCCCAACCGGGAACATAAACGGCGTTTTTGCCCATCAGCTGTTGCGAGCGGACAATCACATCTTTCAAAATTTTATTCAGCGAGTGGCCGATATGGATATCTCCATTGGCATAGGGAGGGCCATCGTGCAGCACAAAATTCTCGCGCGATTTGCCTTGCTCGCGAATTTTATCGCGCAAGCCAATGGTGTCCCAATGCGCCAGCAAATCGGGTTCGCGTTTGGGCAGGCCGGCCTTCATTGGAAATTCGGTCTGCGGCAAATTCAGCGTGTCGCGATAATCGCGGGGCTTGTCTTCTGTGTCACTCATATTTGGTCTCACTCTCGCCGCTTTGTAGCAATCTCGCCCTCGGCTGCCAAGCGAATTGGCTTGGAGGTTTTATGGGGTTTGTCTTAACTGACTTTTGGCTGTGTCGCTATCTAACGCAATTTGGGCGGTCAGCGCTTCCAGCCCGTCGAATTTTTGTTCGGGGCGAATGAAGTGCAGTAAAGAGACCTGCAAATTGGCGTCATAAATATCGCCATCGAAATCGAACAAATGCGTTTCGAGGCGCGCCTTGTCGGTGCCGACAGTTGGGCGCAAGCCGAGATTGGCCACGCCATCCAAAACATGTCCGGCAAAGGCGCCATCTAAAATTTCGGCGCGCACGGCATAGACGCCAAATTTGGGCAGCACATAATCTTCCAGCGCCATGTTGGCGGTGGCAAAACCGATGGTGCGCCCGCGTTGGTCGCCGTGCTGCACTTCGCCTTCAATGGCGAAAGCATGACCCATAAGGGCGGCGGCATTTTCTGGCTCGCCATCGCGCAAGAAATTGCGAATGGCAGAAGACGAATAAGGGGCGGTGCTATCGGGTTGCAAAACCGCGCTGGTGGCATGGGTTTCAAAGCCCAGTTTTTCGCCATAGGTTTGCAACATCGCGAAATTGCCCTTGCGGCCTTTGCCGAAACAAAAATCATAGCCCACACAAACCGCTTTCACGCCCAGCTGCGTGGATAAAATATCGTGGATGAAATCCTCGGCTTCGCAAGCCGCCATATTGGCATCAAACGGCAAGGCGAGGGTAAAATCGACGCCCAATTGCGCCAATAAAGCCGCGCGCGTTACCAATCGGGTGAGGCGAAAAGGCGGCGCGTCGGGCGCGAAAAACTGCTGCGGATGCGGGTCGAATAACATCACCCCAAGCGGCGCGCCCAAACGATCGGCGGTGGCGCGCGCCTGCGCGATGACTTGCTGATGCCCCAAATGCACGCCATCAAAATTGCCAATCGCCAGCACACAGTTTTTGGCTGTTGCATCGGTTGGAAGCTCGGCGAGGCTGCGATAGAGCGCAGTTTGTTTGGCGGCGGTATTGGTCATGGGGAAACCCTAAAGGCAATGCGGTGAACAGACAAGCCAACTCACCACGTCAAATGGCGGATGGCGTAGCGCGCCTGCGTGTCTTCTTCGCGCAATAATTTGACGATATCTTCCGCCGTGTCGACTTTGGCACCCGAGGCGCCAGCCAAGCCGCCGCTGATGAACAAAGCATCGACGCCTGCGCTTTGCGCGCCCGGAATATCGGTTTTCGGGCCATCGCCAATCGCCAACATGCGCGGCGCATCGAGGCCGGTCATCTCGGCCAACATGGCTTTGGCGCGCGCATAGACGGTTGGGTAGGGCTTGCCCATCCAAATGACCTCGCCGCCTTTCGCCTCATAGACTTCCGCCACGGCGCCTGCGCAGAAAATAATCTTATCCCCCATTTGCACTTGGCGGTCGGGGTTGGGGCAGATGAGCGGCAATTTGCGCGCCAATATATCGTCCAGAAAATCGGCATAATCATCGGGCGTTTCAGTGGTCTCTTTATACATGCCGGAAAACAGAACCACATCGGCGTCTTCTTTATCGACCAATTCGATATCCAGACCCGCCACCAAATCGGCATCTTTATCGGGGCCAACGTGGTGGCATGTTTTGCCTTGCGCGCCCAGCTCGGTCAGCAAACTGCGCGTGGCATCGCCGGAGGTTAAAATATCGTCATAGGAGGTGCGCGCATTGCCAATTTCATCGAGCCGATGGAGCGCGGTTTGACCTGGGCGCGGCGCATTGGACAGAAGCAAAACTTTGCCGCCGCCCTCGCGGAAATTTTTCAACGCCGCATCGACGCCCGCAAAAGGTTCGCGGCCATTGTGCAGAACGCCCCAAATATCGCAAATCACCGCATCATAATGTTCGGCAATATCGCGAAAACCATCCAGCATTTGCGGCAAGTAAGGGGCATCTGATTGGGTCATAAGGATTGGGTCATAAGAGAGACAACCTTTTCGGGGTTTAAAAGCGGGCAGGGGCGCGTGACCCCTGATATAGCGCGAAGCTGCCTGTTTCCTGCGCTGGCGTCAAGTCTTAGCTTGAAGCGCGCGCGGCTGCATTCAAAAGTTGACGCAAGGGCGATATCTGTTAGCTTTTCGGGCAATAAAACCTGCCACATAATTAGGAGCAAACTATGACACTTTTTAATCTCGAAGGAAAAACCGCCATCATCACGGGCGCCTCGCGCGGCATTGGCGAAGCCATCGCCCGCCAAATGGCTGACCATGGCGCCAATGTCGTCGTATCGAGCCGCAAAGCGGCCGCTTGCGATGAGGTCACCAATTCCATCAATGAAAAACATCCGGGCAAAGCCCTGACGGTAGAATGCAATATTGGCGCCAAAGACCAGTTGCAAAACTTGGCCGACACAGCCAAAGCGCATTTCGGCCAAGTCGATATTCTGGTTTGCAACGCGGCGGTCAATCCGTATTTCGGCCCCAGCCTCGATTGCCCCGATGATGCTTTCGATAAAATCATGGCCAATAATGTGAAGTCCAACCATTGGCTTTCCAATATGGTTCTGCCCGGCATGATTGAGAGCAAAGATGGCGCGATTATCATTATCTCGTCGATTGGCGGCATCAAAGGCTCGGCCATGCTCGGCACCTATGGCATTTCCAAAGCCGCTGATTTCCAGCTAGCGCGCAATATTGCGGTGGAACATGGCTCGAAAAACATTCGCGCCAACACCATTGCGCCGGGTCTTATCAAAACCTATTTCGCGCAAGCCCTATGGGACAATCCAGATATTCTGGAGCAATCGACCGCAACCACGCCGATGCGCCGCATTGGTATGCCAGACGAAATTGCTGGCGCGGCCGTATTTTTGGCCAGTGAAGCCGGCGCGTTTATGACGGGTCAGCAAATGGTCATCGATGGCGGCCAAACCATCGCCTAAGCTGCCAGAGCTGGCGCGAGAGACAAGTAAGCCTGCCGAGCCCTCGGGGTTGGGCAGGCTTTTTGGTATTTGAGGGTAAGTCTAAATTTGGCTTTGAAGTCGTTAACTTAATTTCAGTTAAATTATTTTAAACCATTGAAATAACTAAAAAAAGCTCCCTTGTCAGCGCCGCTTTCATGGTCGAAATAGAAAGCGCAACGTAAGAAGTGCGCTGATTGAAATAGCCTGTGGGAAAGCTTACGGTTAATCCCACCTACCGTGCGTTTTTCTCCGCCCGGGCTGTAATTGGTGGCCGACAGGTTTAACTGTCGGCCCTTATTCTTTCCGCGCTTATTTTTTCGACATTTATCTCGGATTTTTTTGCTCTGAGCCTTGACACTTTGCGGCCTTCTCCCTATCTCAAAAAGGCGTAGAGGCACGCCCTGTGGATGGGGGTGCCCGTTTATTTTTCGGGATAGCTATAGAGCACCCCCTAATAGGAGAAAGCAGATGAAATTTCGTCCTTTACATGACCGTGTATTGGTTCGCCGTATTGAGGAAGATACGAAGACCAGTGGTGGTATTATCATTCCGGACTCGGCTCAAGAAAAACCCTCGCAAGGGGTTGTGGTTGCCGTGGGCAGCGGAACGCGCAGCGATGACGGCAAACTTGTGCCGCTCGACGTGAAAGCAAAAGACAATGTGTTGTTCGGCAAATGGTCGGGCAGTGAAGTCAGTGTTGATGGCGAAGAACTGCTCATCATGAAAGAAAGCGATATTCTGGGCATTATTGGCTAAGGCCGCCCAGTTTTTGAATAGGAGAATATCATGGCTAAAGAAGTAATTTTTGGCGCCGAAGCCCGCGATAAAATGATGAAAGGGGTCGACATTCTTGCCGACGCCGTCAAAGTCACGCTGGGCCCTAAAGGGCGTAATGTTGTACTCGATAAATCTTTCGGCGCGCCGCGCACCACAAAAGATGGTGTGTCTGTGGCCAAAGAAATCGAGCTGGAAGATAAGTTTGAAAACATGGGCGCTCAAATGGTTCGCGAAGTCGCTTCGCGCACCAATGATGTCGCTGGCGATGGCACCACAACCGCTACCGTCTTGACCCAAGCCATCGTGCGCGAAGGCCATAAGGCCGTAGCTGCGGGCATGAACCCAATGGACTTGAAGCGCGGCATCGACCTCGCCGTGAATGCGGCTCTGGCAGACCTCGACAAACGTTCGAAAAAAGTGAAATCAAACGAAGAGATTGCCCAAGTCGGCACCATCTCGGCCAATGGCGAAGCGGAAATCGGTCAGATGATTGCCCAAGCCATGGAAAAAGTTGGCAATGAAGGCGTCATCACCGTGGAAGAAGCCAAAGGCCTCGAAAGCGAGCTGAACGTTGTAGAAGGCATGCAGTTCGACCGTGGTTATCTGTCGCCTTACTTCATCACCAATGCCGATAAAATGACGACTGAGTTGGAAGACCCGCTGATTTTGCTGCATGAAGCCAAATTGACCAACCTGCAAGCCATGGTGCCAATTTTGGAAGCCGTGGTGCAATCGTCGCGTCCGCTGCTGATTATCGCAGAAGACATTGAAGGCGAAGCGCTGGCGACTTTGGTTGTCAATAAATTGCGCGGTGGCCTGAAAATTGCCGCAGTCAAAGCTCCAGGTTTTGGCGATCGTCGCAAAGCCATGCTCGAAGACATTGCCATTTTGACCGGCGGTCAGGTGATTTCGGAAGACCTTGGCATTAAATTGGAAAATGTCACGCTCGACATGCTCGGCACTGCCAAGCGCGTCAACATTACCAAAGATGAGACGGTTATCGTTGATGGTGCGAGCAAGAAAAAAGATATCGATGCTCGTGTGGGTCAAATCCGCACGCAAATCGAAAACACAACCTCGGATTACGACCGTGAAAAACTGCAAGAGCGCGTAGCCAAATTGGCTGGCGGGGTTGCGGTTCTCAAAGTCGGGGGGGTTACCGAAGTAGAAGTGAAAGAGCGCAAAGACCGCGTCGATGATGCGTTGAACGCCACCCGCGCGGCCGTGGAAAGCGGCATCGTCCCTGGCGGCGGCACAGCGTTGCTTTTGGCCACATTGGCTGTCGATAAGTTGACCGATGGCAATGCGGACATTCAAGCTGGCATCAAAATCATCCGTCGCGCTTTGGAAGCTCCGGTTCGCCAAATCTCGGCCAATGCGGGCGTTGAAGGCTCGATTGTGGTTGGTAAAGTATTGGACGCCAAAGGCAAGCTTGGCTTTGACGCGCAAAACGAAGTCTATTGCGACCTCATTGCTGCGGGTATTGTGGATCCGGCGAAAGTGGTTACTACGGCCTTGCGCGATGCGGCCTCTGTGGCGGGTCTGTTGATCACCACCGAAGCCATGGTTGCCGACCAGCCTGCGCCTGCCGGTGCAGCACCTGCCATGCCAGACATGAGCGGCATGGGTGGCATGGGCGGCATGATGTAGCCTGCCAGCAGATATTTTAGAAAAGGGCTGTTCTTCGGAGCGGCCCTTTTTTTTCGCGCGCTTTGGGCGCCGAGAGATTTTTGAGCTTGGGGCTTGTTTTTAACCTTAGATACGCCTACCTAAGCTTTGTGCTTTTAGCTAGCCAGGCCGACAGGTTCTTGCTATTTTGCGCACGCTTTTGAAAAGCAAACCGAAAAAAAAGAATAACGACGGAAAAAGGGCGAAATATTGCGCCCCATCATTAATCAAATAGTAACGCCTCCAAGCCTATTCTGGAGACTGTTGGTTGGGTTCCGCGAAGAGGGGTTACTATGAGATCGATTGTTACGGGGGCTGTTTGCGCGAGTTTTCTGCTCTATGCCCCAAGCTTATTGGCTGCGGAGCCGAACCAATCGGCCGCCAATAAAGCTCCGGCTTTGCCCGAAATTATTCAAAACAAATCCACGGCGCCCCGCCGATGCCCCGCAGGCTGGCACCGTGCTGGCCGAAATTGTGCCGGACGAGCTGCAAGTCTTGGTGAAGGCGCGCATTATGTCGGAAGACATCGCGAGTATTTTCCCCGGCCAAGTGGCGCAAGTGGCTCTTTCGGCCTTTGACGTATCGCGCTATGGCAATCTCGAAGGCAGCGTGCAGCGCATTGCGCCCAATACAACGCAAGAAGAAAACATGCCGCCTTTCTATGAGACGATGATTTCCGTGCCGGAAGCCAAATTATCCAAAAGCAATGACGAGGTCGACATCGTGCCGGAGATGACCGTGGTGGTCGATCTCATTGGCAAGAAGCGCTCGGTGCTGGATTATATTATGACGCCGCTCAACCGCGCCACCGGCGTGGTGTTCCGCGAGAACTAACATGCGACTGCGAGCTTCTAAATTGCGTGCTAAACGCATGCGGCTATCGCGCCGGCGCGCGGTTCGCTCTATTCGGCCAGAAGAAATAGCGCGCGGGCAATCAACACCGCCCCGACGCTAAGCAAAATCCGCTGCGTCCAGCTAAAAAACGTGGCGTCTTGCATACTGTCCAACACGCGTTTGCCAACCCGCGTGCCAAGCACAGTGGCTGCCATGGCCGCCGCCAAGAGGTAAAGGCTCGGCCAGTTTTGTGCCGCGCCAGAGGTGAGCAAGCCGCCGTAAAAAATAATTTTCGAGCTATGCGCCAGACTTTGCGCCACCGCCTTGGTGGCCACCACTTGATGGCGGGTGAGGGTGACGCGTTGAAAAAACACATCCAATATCGGGCCCCCGACGCCGGCCAAAAGATTGGTCGCCACCACAATGACCCCGGCAAAAACGCCGACAGGTTTTCGGGTGACATCGAGCTGCGCGCTTTTGGGCAAAGCCCACGCCACATAGGGCAGACACCCCAGCGCCAATAAGACGGTAATGCGGTCGGGCGAAAACGAAACAAAGGCCAAGCCCGCCAGCGCCAAAACATTGCCGACAAGCAGACTGGCGACAATCGGCCAGACGATATCGGCGCGGTTCAGCCAAGCGCGATAGCCATTGGACGTGAGCTGAATGGCGCCGTGTAAAACCATGGCCGCGCCAATGGGCAGAATACTGACCAGCAGCCCCATCAGAATAAGCCCGCCGAGCATCCCAAAAATGCTCGACAAAAAGGCCGTGCCGAGACTGGCCAGCACAATCATCGCAGAGGTCAAAATCATGGCTTACAATACGGCGCCGAGAAGCCGTTCGTAAAGGGCATTGCGGCTTTCATAAACAAAGTCGAGCTTGGAAACGCTGGCTTGCGAGAAACCTTTTTGCAGCATCGCTTCAATGAAATCACCTTGGTTTTTCAAGGGCAATTGGAAGCCATAAAAATTGCCGCCCGTCGAGGTGGCGCCAGCAAAATGGTGGTCTTCCACGGCGCCATAGTCGTTCACCAGCGCGGCCAATCCCTCGCCCTTCAGGCTCGTCGGCTCGGCCATGCCGCTTGGCGAGGAAAGCGTGACATGCACCAAATCTTGCGCCCGATTATAAGCCGCCAAACGCGACAGCAATCGCTTGCTGGCGACGCGCGCGGTCTCGTCCCAATTGGCCTTCAGGGAGGCGGCTAAATTGGCTTGGCTTTTTAGCATCACGCCATCGTCGGGGATGCGCAATTGATTGGCCACCAGCGTGGCACCCGTCGAGGTGATATCGACAATGGCTTCAGCTGCGCCGGAATTGGGGGCGGCTTCGGTGGCGCCAAAGCTTTCGACCAATTTATAATCGGTCACGCCGTGCTCGGCGAAAAAATCTGCCGTGAGATTGGTATATTTAGTGGCGACCCGCAGGCGCTTGGCGTGTTTGGCGCGAAACTCGGCCGCCACTTCGGCCAAATCCGCCATCGTGCGAACATCCACCCAGCCATCGGGAATGGCCACCACCACATCGGCGCGGCCAAAGCCCAAGCCCAGCACAAGCTGCACGGCGCTAACCAAATCGGGCACTTCTTCGCGCAATAAATCTTCGCCCGTAATGCCAAAGTGAATGGAGCCATCGGCCAGGCGGGCGGCGATTTCCGAGGCCGAGAGATATTGCACCTCGATTTGTTCAATGCCTTGGACGGAGCCCG
>JAQWIP010000031.1 GCA_029248825.1 Alphaproteobacteria bacterium
CATGGGCGCGTCCGCAAGATAGAGGCTATCGGGCGTTTTATCTTCGCCAATGGCAATGGCGCGCATGGTGGTAGGCAGGGTGTCGGTCATGGGGTAAACTTTCGCTTGAATTGAGCGTTAACTATAGAAAGGCAGGTGCCGCTATGGAAGAGGAAAACACCGCACCGAAAGGCAGCGCATTGGAGGCGCTTTTGAAAGAGGATTTAAGCGGGCAAGGCGTTGAGGAATTAACTGCCCGTATTGGTTTTTTAAAAGACGAAGTGGCGCGCGCGGCAGCCATGCTGGAAAGCAAAAAGGGCTCCCGCAGCGATGCAGAAGCCCTTTTCAAATAGTCCAGCTTTGGCGGCGCGTTATTCGCCCATAAAGCTGTCGAATTTCTTGTTAAAGCGGCTCACACGACCAGCGCGGTCAACCAGGGCGCCTGTGCCTTTGGTCCAGGCTGGATGCGTGGTTGGGTCAATGTCGAGGGTCAGCGTGGAGCCTTCCTCGCCGTAAGTCGAGCGCGTTTGATAGGTCGTGCCATCGGTCATCGCTACGGTAATCATGTGATAATCGGGATGAATCTCTTTTTTCATCTTTTCAATCCTTGCCCAAAAAGGGCTAAATAAAGGGCTAATAAAATCTCTGTGTCGCACTATATAACGGACACGGGGCAACGGCGCAAGCCTGTTTAATTAGGAGGCGCAAGCCGGATTAATCAGGGCTGGTCGCGTCTCAAACGGGCTGCTATAAGCTGGCCAGATAAACAACAGGTGATATGTGTCAAGAAATGACGCGGCGCAAGCCGTTACGCAAATGGAAGAAGATGCCAAACGCCGTCCCAAGACGCGCAGCGTGCGACCTTTGCGAACCCTCGCGCCATTTATCGCCCAATACCCAAGCCGTGTTTTCGCCGCTTTTCTAGCCCTTTTGACCGCCACCGCCGCCACTTTGGCCATGCCAATAGCCGTGCGCTTTATGATTGATAATGGCTTTTCCTCGGAAGATGCCGCCTCTATCGATCGTTATTTTTTGGCCATGTTGGGCGTTGCTGTGGTTCTGGGGCTGGCCAGTGCCACGCGGTTTTATTTTGTCTCGTGGATTGGCGAGCGCGTGACCGCAGATTTGCGCAACGCCGTCTATGCCCATATCACCACTTTATCGCCCGCGTTTTTTGAAGTGACCCGCACCGGCGAAGTGCTATCGCGCCTGACAGCCGATGTGACGCTGATTAAAACTGTGGTCGGTTCCTCGGCTTCCATCGCGCTTCGCAATGCGTTTATGTTTGTCGGCTCGGCTTTCATGTTGGTCTATACGAGCGCCAGCCTTGCCGGCCTTGCCGCGCTGACTTTGCCTGCCGTGGTCGTGCCCGTCATCGTCTTCGGCCGCATGGTGCGCCGTCTGGCGCGTGCCAGCCAAGACCGCATTGCCGATACCGCCAGCCATGCCGCGGAAACCATTGGCGCCATGCAAACCGTGCAGAGCTTCACCCATGAGGCGCAAGACCGAGCGGCTTTTTCGCATGCCGTGGAGGGCTCGTTTATTACCGCCAAACTGCGTATTCTGGCGCGCGCGGGCATGACGGCCATTGCCATTGTGCTGATTTTCTCGGGCGTGGTGGGCATCCTATGGCTGGGCGCACAAAATGTTTTGCAAGGAGAAATGAGCGGCGGCACTTTGGGGCAATTCATTCTCTATGCGATTTTATGCGCCACCTCCATCGGCGCCCTCTCAGAAGTCTGGGGCGAAGTGCAATTGGCGGCGGGCGCGACCGAGCGCTTGGTCGAGATATTGCAAGTCGAGCCAGATATTAAAGCGCCCGAAAATCCGAAACCTCTGCCACAACCCGCCAAGGGTTCCATTCGCTTTGACGACATCACGTTTCAATACCCCACACGCCCCGATATTTCAGCGCTGGCTGGCTTTTCGCTAGAGGTGACTCCCGGCGAGACGGTGGCTTTGGTGGGCGCATCGGGCGCTGGCAAAAGCACCGTGTTTCAATTGCTGTCGCGCTTTTACGACCCCCAACAAGGCACGATTTCTATCGATGGCATTGGCTTGGCCGATATGGCGCCGCAAAGCGTGCGCGGCGCGCTTTCTGTGGTGCCACAAGAAACGGTGGTGTTTGCCAAAACCGTGATGGATAACATCCGCTTTGGCCGTCCGGAGGCGAGCGCGGAAGAAGTCATTCAAGCCGCCAAAGCGGCGCAAGCCGATGAATTTATCACGCGTCTACCCGAAGGCTATGAGACCGAATTGGGCGAGCGCGGCGTCACTTTATCGGGTGGCCAACGCCAGCGTATCGCTATTGCGCGCGCGCTGTTGCGCAATGCGCCCGTGCTTTTGCTGGATGAGGCGACCAGCGCGCTGGATGCCGAAAGCGAAACTTTGGTGCAAAAAGCCCTGACCCATTTGATGGAAGGGCGCACCACTTTGGTGATTGCCCATCGCTTGGCCACCGTGCTGAAAGCCGACCGGATTATCGTCATGGAAAATGGCGCGGTGACCGCCATGGGTCGGCATGAGGAATTGCTACAACAGGGTGGGCTTTACGCGCGCCTTGCCAATTTGCAATTCCATCAGCAGGCCGCTGAATAGCGTTTTATTTAATCAGGTGCTTCAGCAAGGCCGTATGCACGGCTTCATTGCCCGCCACCACATTGCCCGATTGCAAGCTTTTGTTGCGGTTTTTCTCATCGCTGACCAAGCCGCCCGCTTCGCGCAATAGCACGATGCCGGCTGCCATATCCCACGGCGAAAGACCAATTTCAACATAGCCATCGAGGCGACCTGCCGCGACATAGGCAAGGTCGAGCGCGGCCGAACCCATGGTGCGGAAATCGCCAACCAAAGGCACTAAATCGTCGGCCGAAATGGGGCTATCGAGGCGACCGTTTTTTGTGTCGTGCAGTAATTTGCCACTGGAGATAACGCAGTCTTCTAGTTTCTGGCGTCCCGCCACGCGCAAGCGACCGCTGGGGCCATAGGCGCCTTGGCCGCGTTCGCCGTAAAACATCTCGTCGGTAATCGGGTTGTAAATCATCCCTGAAACCAAAGTGCCATCGCGTTCTAGCGCTACTGAAATAGCGAAATGCGGCATGCCGTGTAAGAAGTTGGTCGTGCCGTCGAGCGGGTCGATAATCCAGCGGTGGGTTTTATCGGCGCCTTCGACTTTGCCTTTTTCTTCTAGCAAGAATCCATAGCCCGGACGGGCTTCGGAAAGCTCTTCGAAGAGAATTTTTTCGGCCTTTAAATCGGCATTGGTGACAAAATCGCCAGGGCCTTTTTTCGACACTTGCAGATTTTCAATCTCGCCGAAATCTCGGCGTAGCGCGCGACCAGCTTTTTCAACGGCGCCGCGCATAACATTCATAATGGGGGACTGTGCCATATTACTCGGCTCGCTTCAGATAGGTTACTTCATTTGTGTCGACGATAATATTATCTCCGACCGATAAAAATGGCGGCACCATGACCCGCACGCCATTGTTGCAAATGGCTGGCTTGTTCGAAGAGGCAGCGGTTTGCCCTTTCACCACGGGTTCGGTCTCGGTAATTTCCAAGGTCACTTGGTCGGGCAGCTTCACACCGATGGGCTTGCCTTCATGGCTTTCGACCACCACCATCATGCCATCTTGCAAAAACGCGGCGCGCTCGCCGACAAATTCGGTTTGCAGCTCAATCTGTTCATAGCTCGTGGTGTCCATGAAGGCCAACATGCCATCGGACTCGTAGAGGAATTGATAATCGGTTTGCTCGAGGCGCACGCGGTCGACTTTATCGGCCGAGCGAAAGCGCTCGTTAAGCTTTGAGCCATTGACCAGATTTTTCAATTCGACTTGCGCGAAAGCCCCGCCTTTGCCGGGCTTTACATGCTGCAATTTCACCGCCACCCATAGCTCATTATTATGCTGGATGACGTTTCCTGGACGAATTTCATTGCCGTTAATTTTCATGAGGCATGCCTTTGTTGAACCCTTGTGAGGCTTGGATAGCATGGCAGCCCCATGCCGCAAAATCATTTATCGCTTCGGCGCACGCGCGCAGCTTACGCGTCTCGCGATAGCGTGTCTTCCAACCGCGTGAACAGCGAGGCAAATAATTTGTTGAACGTCACCACGCCCGCCTCTGGCCCGCCCGGATGTTGCCAGACCCCGCTCGAAGCGGCGATGAAATCAGCTCCCGCCATAATCAGCGGTTCGGCGTTTTTGGGCGTAATGCCGCCAATGGCCACGCAAGGCGGCTGCATCATTTCTTGCCACCAGGTTAAAATATTTGACGGCGCGCTGGTTTTGGCTTGTTTGGTTTGGGTTTCGTAAAACGCGCCAAAGGCCACATAATCGGCGCCTGCCTCGCCTGCCAGCATCGCCATATGACGCGAGTTATGGCAGGTGATGCCGATGATTTTATCGTCGCCCAAAAGCGCGCGCGCGCTGGCGTAATCCATGTCGTCTTGGCCTAAATGCACGCCGTCGCAATCTAGCTGTTTGGCCAAATCGGCGCGGTCGTTCAAAATAAACGCCACGTCATGCGCATGGGCTATCGGCATGAGGGTCTCAACGGCAGAGATAATTTCTGCGTCGCTGGCAGGCTTTAAGCGCAATTGCAAACTGGCGACATCGCCCGCCGCCAGCGTTGCGTCTAAAACGGGCGCGAAACTTTCCAGCTCAATTTCTGGCGGCGTGAGGAGGTAAAGCCGTGTGGCGGGACGGGTCATAGGGTTTCTTCCATAGGTAGGCGTGGGCTGGCTATTGATTGCCCATAAGCTGGCCGAGGTGGCGCATTTTATGGTCGGCCAAAACGCAAGCCATCATCGCTTCGCCAACCGGCACAGCGCGAATGCCCACGCACGGGTCGTGGCGGCCTTTGGTGATAATCTCGGTTTCTTGCCCTTCGACATCCACGGTTTTGCGCGGCGTCAAAATCGACGAAGTGGGCTTGACCGCAAAGCGCACGCGAATGTCTTGGCCGGTCGAAATACCGCCCAAAATACCGCCCGCATGATTGCTATCAAAACCCGCTTGGCCCATTTCATCGGCATTGGCTTCGCCCGACAGAGCGGCGGCGTCAAAGCCCTCGCCAATCTCGACGCCTTTGACGGCGTTAATGCTCATCATGGCGGCGGCTAAATCGGCATCGAGTTTGGCGTAAACAGGCGCCCCCCATCCAACCGGCACACCGCTGGCGACGACTTCGATAATCGCCCCACAGCTCGAGCCAGCTTTGCGCACGCCATCGAGATAGCTCTCCCATTGGCTGGCCGCTTCGGCGTCTGGACACCAGAAAGGATTATTGTCCACTTCGTCCCAATTCCAATTGTCGCGATTGATTTTATGCGGCCCCATTTGCACCAAAGCGCCGCGAATACTCACACCGCTTAGCACTTGGCGCGCCACAGCAGAGGCGGCCACACGTGCCGCCGTTTCGCGCGCCGAAGAGCGCCCGCCGCCGCGATAATCGCGAATACCGTATTT
>JAQWIP010000035.1 GCA_029248825.1 Alphaproteobacteria bacterium
TGCCAATATCAATGCGGCCATGGCCCGGTGTGCCGTCTTCCTTGGTGGTGGCGTTCGCCCAAGTGCAAAGTCGCGAAAGATTGCCGCGTGAGGTTTGCATATGCACATTATCGCCGAGGTGAATGTCTTTGCCATAGACTTCCAAGCGGTGCGGGCCGATGACCTCTAGCCCCGTGCCAACGCTGTCGAATTGCGGCACCAGAACCCAGCGCGTATAGAGCCAGCGGACGAAATTGTTCAAAAGGCGAACCGTGTAGGGCTTATTATCACGACGCAAGCGGCTCGTCCTCCGCGCTTTGCCAATCAAAACTTTGATAATCGGGGCGCTTTTCTATGGTCGGCTTGATGACCGAGAAATAGGGCGACAGGTCGAAGTCGCGCGGGGTGAACAGCGAGTGATGGCGGATATGCATAACTTCGCGCTGATTTTCGCGGGTAATTTCGGGCAGTATCGGATAGCGCACGGTTTGAAACGCGCGCGCGATGAGGGTCGAGCAAATCGCTTGCGTCGGTTGCCCACTGCCCAGCGCAATCATTTTGCGCCGCCAACTGGCCGGCACCGGCGGTTGCGGCAGAAGATAGCGCGCCAAATCGACGACATTGCGCACATCATAAGAATGGCCGAGCGAGCCGATGATAAACTCGGAAACCGCCCTTTGGTCGGCCTCGGTAATCAGTTCAGGGCGGCAGATACGGGTGTTATAGCCTAGATATTTGGTCAGCGAGGCGGCAATGACCCCACGGCTTAAATCGGCCTCCACGAGGCTCGCGGGATGGCCATGTTCATCGCGCAAGCCCGCCTCGCGGCCAACATAATAGGCGGCATGCGACCAGGTCGATTGCGTGAGATATTTAATCGCCGAGGAAACCCGCTGGTTGCCTTCCACCAGCAATACATCGCCGGGTTGCAGGCAGGCTTCCAAATCGCCCAAGGGGATGAATTGGTAGGAGCGGTAATTGGTAATCGGTTTTTCCAGATAGCGGATAATCTGGCGTCCGAAAAAGCGAAGGATTGGTTTCATCACACGAAGCCTTGAAGTGGGGAGGGGGCGTTTTGGCGTCTCAATGGGTGTTGTTCACGCGAACCGCATAGCGGGCGCCGTCAAAAGCATCGAAAATCTCGGCGACTTGCGGGTGGCGCACCGGCTCTTCCGAGGTGTCGTTGAGCAAGTTCTGCTCCGACACATAGGCGATATATTCGGTTTGGTCGTTTTCGGCCAGCAGGTGATAAAACGGCTGGTCTTTGCGCGGGCGCACTTCGGCGGGTATCGATTGCCACCATTCTTCGGTATTGGCGAACACTGGATCGACATCAAAAATAACGCCGCGAAACTCAAAGAATCTGTGCTTGACGATGTCGCCAATTTGAAATTTTGCTGTTCTACTTTGCACGAAAGCTCCGTTTGCTGGGGTCATTTGATTTATTCTTACAAGATAGTCTTGCATTTACCTAAACGCAGGATAAGTTTGCCACTCAAACACTCGTTATGCAACCAAGGAGCCATCATGACAAATTATCCAGCCCTGTTTTCTTCGTTCACTTTGAACGGATTGGAAATTCCAAATCGTATTGTGATGGCGCCGATGACGCGCAGCTTCTCGCCAGGTGGCCATCCGACCGAAGATGTGGCGGCCTATTATCGCCGTCGCGCAGAAGGCGGTGTGGGGCTGATTATCACCGAAGGCACGACCATCGACCATCCTTCGGCCAGTATGGATGATAAGATTCCAGACTTTCATAGCAAGCCAGCCCTAGACGGCTGGAAGCGCGTCGCCGCCGAAGTGCATGAGGGCGGGGGACTGATTATGCCACAACTTTGGCACACAGGCTCCATGCGCTTTGAGGGCTCGGGCCTCAATCCAGACGCCAGCACTTTGTCGCCATCGGGCTTGAAATATCCGGGCAAAGAAGTCGGCAAAGCGATGACCAAGCAAGATGTCACCGATATCGCCGATGCTTTCGCCAAAGGCACAGAAGCCGCCCGCGAAGCAGGTTTTGACGGCGTGCAGTTTCATGGCGCGCATGGCTATCTCATCGATACGTTTTTCTGGGAAGGCACCAATGAGCGCGACGACGAATATGGCGGCGCACTCGAAGAGCGCACGGCCTTTGCGGTGGAGATTATCGAAAAAGCGCGCGCAGCTGTAGGCAAAGATTTCCCGCTCATCATTCGGATTTCGCAATGGAAGCAGCAGGACTTCGAACATAAAATGGCCACCGACCCCGAGAAGTTGAAAGCCTTTTTGAAACCCATGGTCGACGCGGGCATTGATTGCTTCGATTGCTCGACGCGGCGGTTCTGGGAGCCAGAGTTTGAAGGCTCTGATTTAAACTTCGCGGGCTGGACCAAACAGCTCACGGGTCTGCCAACCATCACCGTCGGCTCGGTTGGGCTGAGCGGCGAATTTGTCGCCGGCATGGGCGGCGAAAGCTCGCAAGCGGCGCCGATTGACGGGCTTATCGAGCGGCTCGAAAAAGGCGAATTTGATTTGGTCGGCGTTGGCCGCGCTTTGTTGAGCGACCCTGGATGGGCCAATAAAATTCGCGCCGGTAATTTTGACCAGCTGAAAGCCTTTGAACGCGATCACATGATGAGCCTGTCGTAATGTTGAAGTTTTATACAGCCGCACGAGCGCCCAATCCGCGCGCCGTCGAAAATATTCTGGCCATTAAGGGCGTCGAAGTGGAAACCATCTCTATCGATTTAATGGCTGGCGAAAACCGTGGCGATGATTTTAAAAAGGTCAATCCGGCGGGGCAATTGCCAGCTTTGGAGACGCCCGAAGGCCAAGTGATTGCCGAGGTCAGCGCTATTGCCGAATATTTGGAAGAGCTAAAACCCGACCCCGTATTGGTGGGCAATACAGCCGCCGAGCGCGCCCATACGCGGATGCGGATGCGGCAGATGGATTATCTGGTGCTGTCGCCGATGATGATGGGCTATCGCCATAGCGAGGGAGCTGATTTCTTTAGCCCTCGCATGCGCATTGACCCGGCCATTGGCGCGACCATGAAGCTGATTGGCCGCGATGGTTTGACTTGGTTGGACGCGCAAATGGAAGGTCAGACGTTTATTTGTGGGTCGCAGCTGACTTATGTCGATTGCGCGGTTCATCCGCTGGTGTTGTTTTTGTCGAAAGTAAGCCAGCCGATCGATGCGGATTTGAAAAACATCACAGCCTATATGGCGCGGTGCGCGTCGCATGAGGTTTTGGGAGCCAAAGCCTTATGAGCCCTTTGCAAGGGTTTGATCCGGACAAACCATTCTCTCAAATCGGTGAATTGATTGGGCGCGAGCTGGTGCAGATGGAAAACGGCCTCAGCGAAGTGCATTTCGAGCTTGGCGATATTTGGCTCAACATGCAGGGCATTCTGCACGGCGGCGCTTTTGCCACCATG
>JAQWIP010000036.1 GCA_029248825.1 Alphaproteobacteria bacterium
GGAATAATCAAGCCGGTGAATTAGCCCATAAACCCTTGATTCATATAGAGGATACCGCATGGCCGACACAGGTCGCTTAGTCGAGAGAAAACTATTTGCTGGCCCCCGCGTGCGCCGTTTGCGCCGCGAGCAACGCCTCACCCAAGCCGCCATGGCCGAGGCTTTGGGCATCTCCACCAGCTATCTCAACCTGATTGAACGCGACCAGCGCCCCATCTCGGCACAGATTCTTTTGCAATTGGTCGATGTCTTCGATATCGACCCGCGTGGGCTGGCGGGGGACGAAGAGGCGCGCGCGCAAACGCAATTGCACGAAGTGTTTTCAGACCCGATGTTTCGCGACACGCCTTTATCGAAAGCCGAGCTGAAGGATTTGGCCGCCGCCAGTCCCGCCGCCGCGGATGCGGTGGCGCGCCTCTATCAGGAGATGTTGCAAAGCCGTGCGTCGAACGCGCTTTTGGTCGAGCAGCTGGAAGGTAGCGATGCCAGCGAGACGCAAGGCGCCGGCATGGCGCTCGATGAAGTGCGTGATTTTATCGTCGCGCAGAATAATTATTTCCCCATTCTCGACGAAGAAGCCGAGACCCTGCACGAGGCGGTGATGGCCGATTATGACGAGCCATATTTGGCTTTGCGCGCGCGCCTTGAGGAACGCCATAATGTGAAAACCCGCATCGCCCCCGTCGAGGTGATGGACAATACTTTGCGTCGCTACGACCGACATCGGCAGACGATTTTTCTGTCGGAGCTGCTCGACCAGCCAGGCCGCTCGTTTCAGCTGGCCTATCAATTGGCTTATTTTGAGCAGATACCCAATATTGAAAACATTCTCGTCAACTCTGGTATGGAGAGCGAGGAAGTGCGGACGGTGGCGCGCATTTCGCTGGCCAATTATTTTGCCGCCGCCGCGCTCATGCCCTATGAGGCGTTTTTAAAAACCGCCACCGCCAATCAATATGACATCACTTTATTGGCGCGCCGCTTCGGCACGAGCTTTGAGCAAGTCTGTCATCGGCTGACCACTTTGCAGCGACCGGGCGCGCGCGGTATTCCGTTTTTTCTTATCCGTGTCGACAATGCCGGCAATATTTCCAAACGGTTTTCGGCTGGCGGATTTCATTTCGCGCGCTTTGGCGGCACTTGCCCGCGCTGGCATGTGCATGATGCGTTTCGCATTCCCGGCCAAATCAATACCCAGACCGTGCAGATGGAAGACGGCACGCGCTATCTCTCGATTGCCCGCACGGTGAGCCGCGATAATTCGGGGTTTGGCGTGCCGGATAATCAGTTCGCCATTGCCATGGGCTGCGAGATTAAACATGCCGATAAATTGATCTATGCGCGCGGCACCAATCCGGATAATCCGACCGGCGATACGCCCATCGGGGTGAACTGTCGGCTGTGCGAGCGGCGCGATTGCAACCAACGTGCCACGCCCTCGATCAACCGCGAGCTGCGCTTGGATGAACATGTGCGCGGGCTTTCGCCGTTTGATTTTTGAGCCGATTGACGCGACAAACCCCACATTGTAGGAAGAAGACATGAGCGAGCAACCATCTAGGCGACAAGCCAAAAAGCAGAAGAAATTCAAGCCCAAGGCGCGCACCCCTCGGGGGCTTCGCGATATGGCGGGCGACGAGCTGCGCCTGCAAAACCACATGATTGCCACCATCGCCCAAGTGTATGAGAGCTATGGCTTTGGCGAATTGGACACATCGGCGTTTGAATATGCCGATGCACTGGGCAAATTTTTGCCCGATGACGACCGCCCCAATGAAGGCGTGTTTTCGCTCGAAGACGATGACGGGCAATGGATGAGTTTGCGCTACGATTTGACCGCGCCGCTGGCGCGCTATGTCGCCGAACATTATGACCGCCTGCCCAAACCTTTGCGCCGCTTTCAATTCGGCCCCGTATGGCGCAACGAAAAACCAGGGCCCGGGCGCTATCGCCAATTCATGCAAATCGACGCCGACACCGTAGGCGCGGCCAATCAGGCCGCCGACGCTGAAATTTGCATGATGGCCGCCGATTGTATGGAAGCCCTTGGCCTCGAGCGCGGCGATTATGTGGTGCGCATCAACAATCGCAAAATCATGGATGGCCTATTGCTTGCCATTGACCTCGACCCCACGGGCGAAGATTATGAAACTACGCGGCTGACGATTTTGCGCGCCATGGATAAATTTGACCGCCTCGGATTGGACGCCGTCAAAGCCCTGTTGGGCGATGGCCGCAAAGATGAAAGCGGCGATTTCACCAAGGGCGCCAAATTATCGCCAGCGCAAATCGACAAAGTGGCGCAGATGGTTTCCATCGAAGCCAGCGACCGCAGCCAAGCGCTAGCCGCCATGGGCGAGCTGGTCGGCGACACGCAAATTGGCCAAGAAGGGCTCGCCGAATTGCGCGATATGGCCGAGCTGTTTACGACCCTCGGCTATGACGAAGATCGTTTGGCAATCGACCCGAGCATTGTGCGCGGACTGGGCTATTACACGGGCCCCGTTTATGAGATTGAACTGACGTTTGAAGCGCAGGACGAAAACGGCGAGCTGGCGCGCTTCGGCTCGGTCGGTGGCGGCGGGCGCTATGATGATTTGGTCAAACGCTTTAAAGGCATTGAAATTCCAGCCACGGGCATTTCCATCGGCGTTAGTCGGTTGGCCGCCGCGCTGACCTTGCTCGGCAAAGCCGGTGCCGCGACCCCTGCCGATTTGATTGTCGTGACCGTGATGGATAAAGAAACCCGCCCCGAGCTGATGGCCTTAGTGCGCGACTTGCGCGAGCAGGGCTTGCGCGCCGAACTTTATATGGGCGACAGCGCGATGAAAGCGCAATTGCGCTATGCCGATGCGCGCGGCGCTCGATTTGTGGTCATCGAAGGCGAAGATGAGCGCGCGGCGGGCGAAGTGACGATTAAGGATTTGCAATTGGGCAAAGAAAAATCGGCGGAAATTAACGATAACGCCGAATGGCGCGCCTCCGAACACGCCCAGCAGCAAGTGCCAAAAGGCGATTTAGCCGATAAACTGAAAGCCTTGACTTCATAATTTATGATTTATGAAAGTGTAATTTAAATATTTATATAA
>JAQWIP010000044.1 GCA_029248825.1 Alphaproteobacteria bacterium
CCTATATATCAACGAAACAGATATGTATTTTGGCAATGACCGATTGGAATTGGTCGAGGCCGCTTTGAAAAAAGCCGCTGGAAACTAGGAAACAACATGACGGATACCCCGCCAAGCGCGCCTTCCCCACAAGCCAAACAACCGATGTTGCGGGCCCCCTTTATTGTTTTGGCGCTGCTCGGCGTCCTCTTGGTTTTCCAGCTTCTGATGGCCTTTGGCGGCTATCCCCAACGCAATGAATTGCTGGTCGCGCTGGGTCTGTTTCCGGCGCGCCTTTTTGCCGAAGGGCTGGGCGGACTGCCTGGCACTTGGGTGCAGGGGCTGGTCAATCTGTTCAGCTATTCGATGTTACATGGCGGCTGGTCGCATTTCCTTTTGAACGCTGTCTGGCTTCTGGCTTTTGGCGCGCCCGTGGCTCGCCGCTTGGGGCCGCGTAAATTTATGTTTCTCTATATGGCTTGCACGATGTTGGCGGGGCTTGGGCAAATTTATGCCGCGCCGGTGCAAAATTATCTCATCCCGATTATCGGCGCCTCGGGCGGCGTGGCGGGGTTGATGGGGGCGGCCTCGCGGTTTGCTTTTTCCGATGTGCGCTGGCTCGACCCGAGTTCGCAAACCCCCGAGCGCCGTCTTTTGCGCTTAAGCGAAGTGCCAAAGCGGCGTCCCGTATTGATGTTCATCGGCATTTGGTTGGTGATGAATTTGGCCTTTGGCTTGCTGGGCCCCTATGGCATGGCCAGCCCCGATGGCGCGCCGGTCAACATCGCGTGGATTGCCCATTTGGTAGGTTTCTTTACCGGACTTCTGCTCATCGGCTTTCTAGAAAAGCCGCCGCTCTCGGCCTCGGGTGGGCCTGGGCAAGTTGGCTATGGCGAGTGGAAGAACCGCAAAAAATAACGCCGCATCTCAAGTTCCGCCCGTCTCGAGGCTTCCTCGTGGCTTGCAATCTGCACCCCCCTGCCGCATGCTATTTGGGTAAGGGAGGCGAATTATGAGCATTCAGGCAATTTTAAACAATAAAGGCGCCGACGTTATCGCCATCGAGAGCGATCAAACCGTCGCGCAAGCCTTGCAAGTTATGGATAAAAAAGCCATTGGCGCGCTGGTCGTTGGCGGCGATGGACAGACGTGCAGCGGTATTTTTACTGAGCGCGACGTGATGCGCGCGCTGGCGCAACATGGTGCCAAAGCGCTCGAGGAATCTGTGTGTGAGCATATGACCGAGCGCCCGCAAAGCATTGCACCGACTTCGGGCATTGACGAGGCGATGAGCATTATGACGCAAAGACGCTTTCGTCATTTGCCGGTTATGACGGGCGACGATTTATGCGGCATTGTTTCTATCGGTGATTTGGTAAATTATCGCATTCAGCAAACCGAGCGCGAAGCCGCCGCGATGAAAGATTATATCGCGACAGGCTGATAACTATAATTTGGTAGGATTGGGCGCATCGCCATAGACGTCGAGCGGGTCGAAGACTTTCTCGTCTTCTTCGTAAGTCAAGGCGACCGGCGTATCGGGCAGCTCGCCCGTTGGCAGCGAGCGATAAAAGCACGAGCGATACCCAACATGGCACGAGGCGCCATTGCCGCCCACATTCACGCGCAACCAAATACAATCTTGGTCATCATCGACGCGCATTTCTGCGATGGTTTGCACCAGCCCGCTGGTTGCGCCCTTGTGCCAAATGGCTTCACGCGAGCGCGAGAAATAATGCGCTTCGCCCGTTTCAATGGTTAGCTTCAAGGCGGCTTCATTCATGAAGCCATGCATCAAAAGTTCGCCACTGGTAAAATCTGTGGTGACAACGGGAAGCAGGCCTCTGGCGTCAAATTTTGGCGCCAAAAAATGGCCTTCTTCCACCTGTTCGATGGTGTCGCGGGGGGCAAATGGTCCAGACATGTTTTTTCCTCAATGGTTTGAGGTCTTATAACCCTAGCGGCTAATCATAGCAAGGAAGCGAGCTTCCATGCGTGGATCTTCCGCAAAAACGCCTGTAAATTGCGTGGTGATGGTGGCCACATCTGGCTTTTTAATGCCGCGTGTGGTCATGCATTGGTGTTTCGCATCGACCAAAATGGCAATACCGGCTGGCTCCAGCACGCGCTGGATGCAATCGACCACTTGCGCGGTCATGGTTTCTTGGGTTTGCAAGCGCTTGGCAAAAATCTCGATAACCCGTGCCAATTTGGAAATGCCGACAACTTTATTGACCGGCATATAAGCGATGTGGACTTTGCCCAAAATCGCAACCATGTGATGCTTGCAATGGCTTTCCAGCGAAATATCGCGCAGCATGACCATATCGTCATAGCCTTCGACATCTTCGAAAGTGCGACCCAAAACATCGTCTGGGTTTTCGTCATAGCCTGCGAAAAATTCTGTATAGGCGTTGACGACACGTTTTGGCGTGTCGATGAGACCCTCGCGTTCGGGGTTATCGCCGGCCCATGCAATCAGTGTGCGTACGGCGGCTTCGGCTTGGTCGCGTGAAGGTTTTTCCACTTTTACGTCCCGTTCTCCAATTGTTGGCGTTTTATTGCCGTCTACTCTCGCGTCCATTTTAATACCTCACTGGGCGGGAAATACGTC
>JAQWIP010000045.1 GCA_029248825.1 Alphaproteobacteria bacterium
AATGCCTATTTTCACGGCCACGCGCTGATTGCGCCCCAAGTTTTTAAGGATTGAAAAGATGGCCAAACCAACCACAGTCAAAATTAAGCTGGAAAGCACGGCAGGCACCGGTTTCTACTATGTAACCAAGAAAAATGCCCGCACGATGACCGAGAAAATGGTCGTCAAAAAATACGATCCCGTTGTGCGCAAGCATGTGGAATTCAAAGAAAATAAAATCAAATAAGCTGGTTATTTTATTTCTTTAAAAGGCGTCCCAACGGACGCCTTTTTGCTTTTGGGAAACACGCCGCGATATAATCATTGCCGCTCCAAGCAAACGGGCTAATGATATCGCCATGGAAAGTGATGAAGCTGAAATTCTGGCCTTAAAGGCTCTGACCTATATGGCGGGACTGGACGAGATGATGAATCGGTTCTCTGGTCTGACGGGCATGGCGCAAGGCGATATCGTCGAGCGCGCCTCTGACCCTGAAATGTTGGCCGGTATTTTGGAATTCTATCTATCCGATGAAGCTCTGCTGACCGAGTTTTGCGAGGCGTTTGAGATACCCCCAGAAGACCCTGCCCGAGCACGCGCTGCCCTGCCGGGTGGCGACCTGCCGCACTGGACGTAGTTGGACGTAAGTGAACACAAACCCTGTAACTTCGAAAGACGCGTATTATGAACGACCCGAAAGGCGAAATTCCCGCCGACACATTGGCGCAACTGCAAAGCCTCACCTTAGACCCGACCCGCCCGCTCATCATTACCGATGCCGATGAGGTCTTGTTGAAATTCATGCAGCGCGTGGAGCATTATTTGGAGACTTTGGGGCTATGGATTGACTTGAGCAGTTTTGCGCTCAGCACCAATATTAAATCGCGCGAGACCAATGAATCCGTGCAAGTGCCGACGCTCATCGATGATTTTTTCGCTTCCCAAACACCTTACATAGAAGCTGCCGATGGCGCGGCCGATACGCTTTCCAGCCTCTCGGAACACGCGCAAATTATTGTGCTGACCAATCTGCCTGCCGCCCATCGCGAGGCGCGGATTGAAAATCTGAAGGGTCACGGCATGGCCTATCCCGTGGTCGTCAACTCTGGCCTGAAAGGCCCTGCCGCCAAATGGCTGGCCGATAAAACCACAGGGCCGGTTTTCTTTCTCGACGATATACCCCACAATATTACCTCCGTGGCGGAACATGCACCGGATGTAAATTGCATCCATTTCATCGCTGACCCGCGCCTTGCTAAACTGATTAGCAAAGCCAAGGGCGCGACCGCGCGTATTGATATTTGGGCCGAGGCACATGACTTTATCTCCGGAAAAATCGCCGACCACGCCAGCCGATAGCCAAGGCGCCATCGACACATTGTGCCGCGATTGCACGGCGCTGGCTAAATTGCCAAATGACGCGCGCCGCTGCGCCGCCTGCGGCTCCCCGCGCCTGCTAAAACACGCCGAGTTGACCCAATTGGGCGTTGCGCATCTCGATTGCGATGCGTTTTATGCAGCCGTCGAGAAGCGCGATAATCCCGAGTTAATAGACAAGCCTGTTATCATTGGCGGCGGTCGGCGCGGCGTGGTTTCCACCTGTTGCTATGTCGCGCGCATCCACGGCGTGCATTCGGCCATGCCGATGTTTCAAGCCACCAAAGCCTGCCCCAAGGCGGTTATCCTTCCGCCCGATATGGAAAAATATGGCCGCGTTGGGCGAGAGGTGCGCGCCCTGATGCAGGAGCTGACGCCCTTGGTGGAGCCGCTCTCTATCGATGAGGCGTTTATGGATTTGCGCGGCACCGAGCGATTGCATGGCGGCCCACCTGTGCTGAGCCTATTGAAACTTGTGCAGCGCATTGAGGCTGAGATTGGGATCACTGTTTCCATTGGGCTTAGCCATAATAAGTTTCTGGCCAAATTGTCTTCTGATTTTGATAAGCCGCGCGGCTTCTCCCTCATCGGCCAAGCCGAGACGCTGGAGACATTGGCCGCCCTGCCCGTGAGTGCCATTTGGGGGGTCGGCAAAGTTATGCAGGCACGGTTGGAGCGCGATGGCATTCGCCAAATCTCGCAGCTACAAAAAATCGAGGAGAGCGAATTGGCGCGCCGCTATGAAGCCACGGGCTTGCGCCTCGCCCGCCTTGCCAAAGGCCAAGACACGCGCGCCGTCATTGCGCGCGCCGCCGCCAAATCTATTTCCAGCGAGACGACTTTCACCGAAGACCTATCCGATGGCACCGCTTTGGAAAAACATCTCTGGCGTTTATGCGAGCGCACAGCCGAGCGCTGCAAGGCCAAAGCCGTGGCGGGGAAAACATTGGTGCTGAAAATGAAAGCCGACCGCCTGTCGTCGCTGACCCGCAGTCGCACCTTATCGAACCCCACGCAATTGGCCGATGTGATTTTCGAGCAAGGCCGCGACATGATGCATCAGCTTTTGGCCGATAAACTTGGCACACGGTTTCGCCTGATTGGCATTGGCCTGTCTGGCTTGGTGGATGAAAAACTGGCCGACCCGCTCGACCTTGGCGACCCCGATAAAGCCAAACGCAAAGCGGCCGAACAAGCGATGGATGCCTTGCGCGACAAATTCGGCAAAGACAGCATCAAAAAAGGCCGTGGCCTTTAGCCCCTTGTCGAATTGAGCTAAGGTTCTACTTCCCTATAGATGAGGCACAAATGAGCAAAAACATAGAAAGCATTTTAGACGCGATGGGGCTGGTTTTGCCCGAACCAGCCGCGCCTTTAGGCGCTTATGTGCATTATGTGCAGACCGGAAACCTGCTGATGATATCGGGTCAAGGCCCCGTCAGCGCTAGCGGCGTGGCGATTAAAGGCCGTTTGGGAGATGGGCTAGAAATCGACGATGGCCAACGCGCGGCGCAAATCTGCGGCCTCAATATTGTGGCGCGCCTGAAGGCGGCGCTCGAAGGGGATTTGGATCGGGTGATAAAAATCGTCCGCCTCAATGGATTTGTCAATTCGGCGCCGGAGTTTACCCATCAACCTGCGGTTCTCAATGGCGCTTCGGATTTACTGTTTGAGCTGTTCGGCGCGCGCGGCGTGCATAGTCGCACCGCCGTTGGCGTCAGCGCTTTGCCGATGGGCTGGGCGGTCGAGATAGACGCTGTCGTCGAGATTGAAGGCGACGCCAAAGCATGAGCGAAACCGTTTCTGTTCAAGTGCGTGTGATTTCCAGCCTGACGCTTGTCGAGGCGGCGGCGTGGGATGCGTGTGCCAATCCGCCAAACGAGGTTTACAATCCGTTTCTGCGCCACGCGTTTTTGCTGGCCATGGAAGAAAGCGGCTCGGCCACGGCGGAGACTGGATGGCTCGGGCAGCATTTGATTTTGGAGAGTGAGGCTGGCGAGGTTTTGGCCGTCCTGCCGCTTTATCTCAAAAACCATAGCCAAGGCGAGTATATTTTCGACTATGGCTGGGCCGATGCGTTTCATCGCGCTGGCGGCACTTATTACCCCAAGTTATTGAGCGCCATTCCGTTCACCCCGGCCGGCGGGCGGCGGCTTTTGGTCAAGCCTGGCGCGCAGCAAGACGACCATAGAAATCAGCTCTTGGCGGCGGCTCTCGCCCTTTTGAACAAGCTCGATGCGTCTTGTTTGCATATTAACTTTCTGCCCGTAGCCGATTGGGAAAGGCTTGGCGCGCAAGGTTTCTTGCAGCGCACCGACCAGCAATTCCATTGGCAAAATGAGGACTATGCGAGCTTTGAGGCGTTTTTGGATGCCATGGCCTCGCGCAAGCGCAAGAACCTGCGCAAAGAGCGCGCCAAGGCGCTGGAAAACGGCATTGAGATTGAAGCCCTCACCGGCGACCAGTTGACGGAAGCGCATTGGGATGCGTTTTTCCACTTTTACATCGACACCGGACACAGGAAATGGGGAACGCCCTATTTGACCCGCGATTTCTTTACCCGCATTCAACAGACCATGCCCGAGGATACGCTGCTGATTATGGCCAAGCGCGAGGGGCGCTATATTGCGGGCGCGCTGAACTTCATTGGCGGCGACACGCTCTATGGTCGCAATTGGGGCTGCGTGGAAGACCATCCATTTTTGCATTTCGAGGTTTGTTATTACCAAGCCATCGATTTTGCCATCGCGCGCGGTCTGGCGCGCGTCGAGGCGGGCGCGCAAGGCACCCATAAATTGGCGCGCGGCTATGCGCCCCATCGCACCTACTCAAACCATTACATTACCCATGAGGGTTTGCGCCAAGCTGTCGGCGATTACCTTGAAACCGAGCGCCAATATGTGGACAATGATATGAAGGCGCTGAGCCAGCATACGCCATTTAAACAGGTCGAACCGACAGGAGACAAAGATGATTAATCTTACCGATGCTTATGACGAGCAGAATATTTTTGCCAAAATTCTGCGCGGCGAGCTGCCCGCAATTAAGCTGTATGAAGATGACGCGACGCTGGCTTTCATGGATATCATGCCGCAAGTCGCAGGCCATGCTTTGGTTATTCCCAAGCAGCCCGCCGTCACCTTTCTCGATTTAACCGCCGAGGCCGCCGCCAGCGTTATGGCCACGGCGAAAATCCTCGCCCCCGCGATTATAAAAGCGGTCGATGCCCCCGGCTTTATGATGGCGCAATTGAACGCATCGCATGCCGGCCAAAGCGTGCCGCATTATCACATGCATATTTTGCCGCGCCACAAAGGTCTGGAGTTGAAGTTTCACGCCCGCGACCCCGAAGACATGGATGTCTTGTCGGCTTTGGCAGAGAAAATTCGCGCGCAGATTTAAGCTTGCTTAATTGACTTTTTCGCTCGGCTTTTTCGATTTTTTACCCGGCTTATCCTCGGCGTAAGTAAACGCCAGCTTGCCTTTTTTATCGAGGTCCACCGTCACCAAGCCGCCGCCCTTGAGTTTGCCAAACAGCAGCTCATCGGCGAGGGGTTTCTTGATGTTTTCCTGAATGATGCGCGCCATCGGTCGCGCGCCCATTTGCAGGTCATAGCCTTCATCGACCAACCACGTCATCGCTTTTCGCGTGACATCGATAATCACATTGCGATCCGATAATTGCATTTCCAGCTGGAGTATAAATTTCTCAACCACACGCACCACGACTTCTGATGGCAGATTGTTAAACGGCACCACCGCATCGAGGCGATTGCGGAACTCTGGCGTGAACATGCGATTGATGGCTTCGCTGTCTTCGCCCTCGCGCTTTACGCGGCCAAACCCAATCGGTTCTTTCGCCATATCCGAGGCGCCGGCATTGGTGGTCATAATCAACACCACGTTGCGGAAGTCGACTTTGCGGCCATTGGCATCTGTCAGACTGCCGTGATCCATCACTTGCAGCAGCACGTTAAAGAGGTCGGGATGAGCTTTCTCAATCTCGTCGAGCAGCAATACGCAATGCGGGTTCTGGTCGACGCCATCGGTCAGCAGACCGCCTTGGTCGTAGCCGACATAGCCAGGAGGCGCCCCCAATAGGCGCGATACCGTGTGACGCTCCATATATTCCGACATATCAAAACGCAGCAATTCGACGCCCAAGGCCGAGGCCAATTGGCGCGCGACTTCGGTTTTGCCGACGCCCGTAGGGCCGGAGAACAAATAGCTGCCAATCGGTTTTTCTGGCTCGCGAAGCCCCGCGCGCGATAATTTGATCGACGCCGCCAAAGCGCCAATCGCATCGTCTTGGCCAAACACCACCCGCTTCAACGTCACGTCGAGGCCTTTGAGTTTCTCGGTGTCGTCTTTAGAGACGGTTTTTGGCGGTATGCGCGCCATGGTGGCGATGGTCGCTTCAATGTCTTTCACGCTGATGGTTTTTTTGCGTTTGGAGGCCGCCAGTAACATTTGCGCCGCGCCGACTTCGTCAATCACATCGATGGCTTTATCGGGCAATTTGCGGTCGGCCATATAACGCGACGACAGCTCGACCGCCGCCTTAATCGCGTCATTCGTGTAGCGCACGTCATGGAATTCTTCGTAATAAGATTTCAGACCTTGCAGAATTTTAATCGTATCCGGCACGCTCGGCTCAATGACGTCAATTTTCTGGAAGCGGCGCGCCAAGGCACGGTCTTTTTCAAAATGCTGGCGGAACTCTTTATAGGTCGTGGAACCCATGCAGCGCAGACTGCCGCCTTGCAAAGCGGGTTTGAGCAGATTAGACGCATCCATCGCACCGCCAGAGGTCGCGCCCGCGCCAATGATGGTATGAATTTCATCAATAAAAAGAACCGCTTCTGGCTTATCTTCCAATTCTGACATGATTTGCTTCAAGCGTTCCTCGAAGTCTCCGCGATAGCGCGTGCCAGCCAGCAAAACGCCCATATCGAGCGAATAAATCACATTATCTTGCAAGACATCTGGCACATCGCCTTCGATGATTTTACGCGCCAGACCTTCGGCGATGGCGGTTTTACCGACCCCTGGGTCGCCCACCAGCAGCGGATTGTTTTTACTCCGGCGGCACAGAATTTGAATGGCGCGCGAGACTTCTTTGCTGCGCCCGATGAGCGGGTCGACTTTGCCATCGCGCGCTTTCTCGTTCAAATTGATGCAATAGGCCGCCAAGGCTTCGCCATCCGCGACACCTGTGCCTTCATCTTCCATGCCATCTAGGCCGTCCACGGGGCGGCTTTCGCTTTTGCCCGGGGTTTTGGCGACGCCATGCGAGATGAAATTCACCGCATCATAGCGGGTCATTTCTTGCTCTTGCAGGAAGTAAGCGGCGTGGCTTTCGCGCTCGGCAAACATGGCGACCAAAACATTGGCGCCCGTCACCTCATCGCGACCCGAGCTTTGCACGTGAATAACCGCGCGCTGAATGACCCGCTGAAACCCTGCCGTGGGTTTGCAGTCCTCATCGTCTTCGATAACCAGTCCGGTCAATTCTGTGTCGATATAATGCAGCAGGTTTTCGCGCAGCAGCTCGACGTTGACGCCGCAAGCTTCCATGACCGCCAGCCCGTCAGGGTCTTCGGTCAGCGCCAATAGCAAATGCTCCAGCGTCGCATATTCATGCGAGCGATCATTGGCCATCACCAATGCGCGGTGTAACCCTTGTTCTAAGTCTTTTGAAAATGCCGGCACGCCGCGCTCCTGTACTCTAGTCTTTTTCCATTGTGCATTGCAGCGGATGGTCGTGCTGCCGTGCCATATCCATTACTTGGGTTACTTTCGTTTCCGCAACTTCATAGGTAAACACGCCGCAAATCCCGACCCCACTTTGGTGAACATGCAGCATCACTTTGGTTGCATCTTCGGCACTTTTTGAAAAAAATCGCTGTAGGACATAAATCACAAATTCCATCGGCGTATAATCATCGTTCAACAAAAGCACTTTATACATCGACGGCTTTTGCGTTTTGGTGCGCGTCAAAGTGACGGTGCCACTGTCCCCATCGCCCCCATCGTTGCCCT
>JAQWIP010000046.1 GCA_029248825.1 Alphaproteobacteria bacterium
CGAAGTGTTTGAGGAAGCCTTCGCCAGCCATGGCTGGCGAAGGCTTCCTCAAACACTTCGCATAGCGTGCGCGCACCGATTTCTGAATTGGCTAATTTTTCCGACAAATGCGAAGCAATCGCCAATTCCAAAGTTTCATAATTCAAAATCGTGGCGTGCAGAAACCCCGACATAGCTGGCTCGCGCGCGGCTAAATCTAGCGCCTCATCTCGAATGCTCGACCACACGGGGTCTAGCGTCTGCATTTTCTCTACCGGTTTGGTCATCTATCTTCCTCAAAAGGCTTTCGCAGCCCGTCGTGTCCCGTTAGGTTAACACCAGCCCAGATTCTCTGGCAAGCCCGTTTCAACCAATAGAGTTTCCTATGCCTCACATCTCGCTTCACGGCCTCTCCTTTTATTACGAACAAGCTGGCCAAGGCCGCGATGTGCTGGTGCTCAACGGCTCGGGCAGCGATATGCGCGTCACGCCGAATATTATGCAAAGCCCGCTGACCAGCCATTTTCGCGTCACCAGTTTTGACCCCCGCGGCCTCGGCCAATCCGCCAAACCCGAAGACGGCTACACAATGGCCGCCTATGCCGACGATGCCGCCGCCCTGCTGGAAGCCGTGGGTCTCCAAAGTGCCATGGTTTTGGGCATTAGTTTCGGCGGCATGGTGGGGCAAGAATTGGCCATTCGCCACCCCGCGTGCGTCTCGCGCGCGGCGCTATTCTGCACGGCGGCAGGTGGCCAAGGCGGCGCTTCTTATCCTTTGCACGAGCTGGCCGATTTGCCCAAAGACGAACGCCTCGCCTTGAGCCTAAAGCTGAATGATACGCGCATCGATGACGCCTATATAAAGGCCAATCCAGACGCTTTGGAGACGGCGCGCCAACGCATCGACCTTTCGGCCTATGCGCATGAGCCGAATTGGGCGCACGGTCGGGCGGGACAATTGGCGGCGCGCGCCGCGCATGATTGTTGGGAGCGACTGCCACAAATCGACTGCCCCATCTGGTTGGCGGGCGGCAAATATGATGGCATCGCCACCCCACAAGCCATGCAAAACATGGCCAGCCAGATACCCCACGCCAAGCTTGATTTTTATGAAGGCGGGCATTTATTTATCGTGCAAGATGGCAAAACATTTCCCGACCTCATTTCCTTTTTTAATCAAGGCACCGCATGACCTCCTCTTCTTTGCTCCCCCAAGGCGCCATCGCCATTGACCCAAAAGCTGCCCGCCTCGTCGCTGGCTATGAAGACACGCCGACGGGCAAAATCGGCCATTTGCGATTTAACCTGCCCGAGAAACATAATGTCATCGACCTCGGAGGCTGGCAGGGCATCGCCATCGCCATGCAAAAATTGGCCAGCTTGGACGACATTCGCCTGATTATTCTGCGCGGCATTGGCGGCAGAGCTTTCGTGGCGGGGGCGGATATTTCGCAATTTGAAGAGGTGCTAGCCGGCCCCGAAGGCACGGCCTTTGACCAAGCCACAGTGGCCGCTTTTGACGCCATCGCCGATTGCCCCATCCCCACATTGGCGGCCATTGAGGGCTATTGCATTGGCGGCGGTTTGGGCTTGGCCGTGGCGTGCGATTTGCGCCTCGCGCGAGACGATGCACGCTTTGGCATTCCGGCTGGCAAATTGGGCTTGGCTTATCCGGCCAATGCAACGCATCATTTATCGCGCTTGGTGGGCGCGGCGCATGCCAAGCGGATTATTTTTACCGCCGATAGATTGTCCATCGATGAGGGCGAGCGTATCGGTCTGGTGCAGCACCGTGTGACGGCCGAGGCCTTTGAAAGCGAGCTTGATAGACTGGCCGAAACCATTTGCGCCATGGCGCCGATGAGCTTGCAGGCCAGCAAATTTATCCTCGACCATCCCGAAGCCGATGCCGCAACGGTGAAAAAACGCCTTGCAGACTGTCTGGCGAGTGATGATTATGCAGAGGGGCGCCAAGCCTTCATGCAAAAACGGGCGCCCGTGTTTAAAGGCAAATAGGAGTTTATTATGAATTTTTCAGATCAAGTCGCCATCGTCACCGGTTCCTCGGCAGGCATTGGCCAAGCCGCCGCCATTGGCATGGCCGAAGGTGGCGCCAAATTGGTAATAAATTACTCCAGTAACGCAGAAGCCGCCGAGGCCACTGTGGCCGCATGTAAAGCCGCAGGCGGTGACGCCATCGCCGTTCAGGCCGATGTCGCACAAGACGCCAATTGCAAAACGCTGGTCGAAGCCGCCATGGACAAATGGGGACGGCTCGACATTTTGGTGAATAATGCTGGCACGACGAAATTTATGAACCATGACAATCTGGAAGGGTTGGACGCGGCTGACTTTGAGCAAATTTATGCGCTCAACCTCATCGGCCCGTATCAGATGATCAAACACGCACGGCCATTTTTAAAGCAGGCGGATGCGCCCTCTGTGGTCAATATTTCTTCGGTCGCTGGCGTGCGCGGCATTGGCTCCTCGATTGCCTATGTGGCATCGAAAGGCGCGCTAAACTCTGCCACTTTGGCATTGGCGCGCTCTTTGGGGCCGGAAAATATTCGCGTCAACGCCGTCTGCCCGGGCTTTGTCGGCACCGATTGGTTCCGCAATGCGTTTGGCGATGAAGTGTTTGAGAAAATCTCCAACGCCCAAAAACAAACCACCCCCATGGCACGCGCTGGCGGGCCTGACGACATTAAAGGCCCGATTTTGTTTTTCGCCAATCGGATGAGCGCCCATGTGACCGGACAATTGATGGTGGTAGATGCCGGTATGCTATTGGGCATGCCGTTTGAAATTGGCTAGACATCGTTTAGGAGACGCCCATGAGTGCCGAGCTAAAACAACAAGTCTGCGAGCTTATCGACGCCATGGCGGGCGAGCTGGTGGACGCCAGTCACGCCATTCATGCCAAACCAGAAGTGGCCTTTGAAGAAGTCTTCGCGCATGGATTATTGAGCGATAAAGTCGAAGCCGCTGGCCTCCCTATCGAGCGCCATGCTTGTGGGTTGGACACCGCTTTTGTTTCAGAATTTGGCGCGCAAGAGGCTGGCCCTTTGGTCGGCATTATTTCTGAATATGACGCTCTGCCGGGCATTGGCCATGCTTGCGGCCATAATATTATTGCGACCACTGGCCTCGGCGCGAGCTTAGCGCTGGCTAAGCTTGGCGCCAAATTGCCTGGCCGCGTTCGCTATTTGGGAACTCCAGCCGAAGAGAGCGGCAATGGCAAAGAGCTGATGGCGCGCCAAGGCGCTTTCGACGAATTGCAAGCCGCCATGATGGTGCATCCGGCGGGCGTCAATCTCATCACTATGCCCAGCCTTGCGGTCAATGAAGTGCGCGTCACCTATACGGGCAAAGCCGCGCATGCCTCGGCCATGCCTTTTGCGGGCATCAACGCGCTGGATGGTTTGGTGATGGCCTATCAATCGATTGCCCAATTGCGCCAGCACATCAAACAAAGCGAGCGCATTCATGGCATTTTTAACGAAGCGGGATTGGCACCTAATATTGTGCCAGACCGCGCCGTGGGCACATTTTATGTGCGTGCCGCCAATGGGCTGGAACTTGCCAGCCTAAAACAACGGGTGCAGAATTGTTTTGAGGCGGGCGCTTTGGCGGCTGGCTGCGAGGTGCAAATCGATTGGGCTTTGGGCGATTATTTAGAGATTAAAGATAGCTGGCCGATTGCCGAACGGTTTCAGCAAAACGGCGAAGCTTTGGGTCGTGAGTTTTTCCCGCTAGAGAAAATGCCGGGCAGCGGCGCGGGCTCGACCGACATGGGCAATGTAAGCCACCGCGTGCCATCCATTCATCCGATGATTGCTTGCGCGCCGCCGAGCGTGGTCATTCATAATCCGGAATTTGCCAAATGGGCGGGTTCGGAGACGGGCGACAAAGCGGTTATCGATGGCGCCAAAGCTTTGGCCATGACGGCGATTGATGTGATGTGCGACGCAAAATTATTGCAGACCGCGCAAGCCGAATTTGAACAGACGGCGGCGTTCTCATCGCAGTCTTTGGCGGCGGCTTGGCATGGAAAGGGCGGGCATGAAAACGGCGATGCCAGTCTGGGCGGCTGTGGCTGCTGCTAGCGCTTGCGAAACCTCAAAACAGCGGCTATAGAAAGCCGTCTCATCGAAATAGGAACATGCGATATGGCTCAAGTGGGCAAACCAAAAATCAGCAATGAAGCGGGCGCAAGCGAAGTGTTTATTCCCGTGCGCGCCTTTGAGTGCATTGGCGCTGAAGCCCCCAATGACCACCCGCATGTCTATTTAGATATGGGCGATGAAGACGA
>JAQWIP010000054.1 GCA_029248825.1 Alphaproteobacteria bacterium
CGCATCGGCCGCTCCGAGCCATATGTGCCGACGTCCAAAATGAAAAAAGTGGTCAATGCTTTTGCCAAAACTTTCTTGCCGCATGTCGCGCGCGCGCGTAATAGCCAAGCTCGGGTCAAAGACCCCGCATAGACCCAAAAGATTATCCTTTGGTTCCACGTGGCATTTTGTGTTAGGCCACAGGTCTAACTGAGATTTAGATCGCCGCCTGCGATGGAGCTATTATGACCCATGAGAGTGAAACCTTAACGCCGCGTTGGGGCGTCAACCCGATGTTTGCCTATCTCAGCGGCATTGCCACGTGGTTTACCTCGCATGGGCTGCAATTCGTCATGGTGCCGACTTTGGTGATTGTCACTTTGGGCGGCACGGCCACGCAATTGGCCGCCGCGCAAGTGGCGCTCGCTTTGCCACAAGTTTTTCTCATGCTTTATGCGGGCAGCATTGCCGATAAAAACGATTCCCGCACCATCCTCATTTGGGTCAATTTACTGGCCGCCATCCCGCCGATAGCGCTGGGCTGGATTACCTATATGCAGCTTTTGCAATATTGGCACATTCTGCTTTTTGCCATGGCGATGAGTGTCACTTTCGCCTTTATGGTGCCAACGCGCGATGCGCTTTTATCGCGGGTCACCGACACGCATATTCAGGGCGCCGTGATGATGGCGCTTATCGCGCAATTTGGCGCGCAGCTTTTGGGCTATATTTTGGCTGGCACGGCCTCGGCTTTTGCTGGCCCTTGGGCTTTATTGGCCTTGCAAGCCATCGCGCTTTTGGTCGGCTTTGGCTTCACGCTACTGCTGCCGAATTTCCCGCCAATGAAACAAGCCGACTTGCCCGGGGGTCAGGTGAGCGACCAAAGCTGGCGGGCAGGTTTTACGATTGTTTGGAACTCGCCCATCATGCGTCCAGTAATTATTTCGTCCATCGGAACGGGCATTTTCTTCATCGGTATTTTTATGGTGACGCTGCCGCTCATCGTCACGCAAATTTTTGGCGGCGGCCAGCTAGAGATTTCGATTTTGAACTTCTGCTTCTGGGGCGGCACGATTTTCTCGACGCTTTTGATGATGATGCGCCGACCCGTCGAGCGGCGAGGCCGTGCCATGACGGGCGCGCTCATCATTGGTTGTTTCGCGCTTATGGGCGTGCCGCTGGCGCCTGACTTCACGGCTCTTTGTGCCATTGCTGCCATTTGGGGCATTGCCGCCGGGGTTAATATGACCATGGCGCGCACGATTGTTCAAATCGAAGCCCCCGCCGAAGCGCGAGGTCGGGTGCTGGCTTTTTACAGCCTCGGATTCATGGGTTCCGCTCCCGTGGGCGCCACCCTTACAGGCATTGCAACGGAAATCATCGGCCCGCTGGCGGCCACTTTTGTGTCCGCTTTCCTGATGATGAGCCTGATACTCGCCCTCATTGCGCTAACGCCGGTCTGGCAAATCATGCGCCGTGAGGACGAGCTTACGTCTTAAACCAGCCTAGCTAGCAGCCTAGCTATATGTCTTCTCATCCCACCAAGGGTAAAAGTCTGGCATATCGCTGCTTGGCTTATTGGTAAAATCGGGCGCGCGTTTTTCCAGAAACGAAACGACGCCCTCTTTGGCGTCCGACTGGCGACCGCGGCCAAACACGGCCTTGCTGTCGACTTTATGCGCTTCCATTGGATGGTCGGCACCCAACATGCGCCATAGCATTTGGCGGGTCATGGCCACCGAAACCGGCGAACTCATTTGCGTCATTTGCATAGCAATTTCTTTGGCGCGCGCCAATAAGTCGACTTGCGGCACAATCTCGCTCACCAAACCGCCATCCAGCGCTTCTTGAGCCTGAAACACCTCGCCCGAATAGCACCATTGCAGGGCTTTCGAAATACCCACAAGGCGCGGCAAGAACCAGCTCGAGCAAGCCTCTGGCACAATGCCGCGACGCGCAAAAACAAACCCAAAGCGGGCATTATCCGAGGCAATGCGAATGTCCATCGGCAATTGCATGGTCGCGCCAATGCCCACGGCGGCGCCGTTAATGGCGCCAATCACGGGCTTGATGCTTTCGAAAATCCGTAAAGTCACGCGCCCGCCGCTGTCGCGAATATCTTCGCTCGACCAATCAATTGCGCCATCGTCGCCGACAACGGTTTTCTTTTCGCCCGCGTCTTGGCGCTCGGCATAATCGAAGGTTTTATCGCCTTCCGATAAATCGGCACCGGCGCAAAAAGCGCGCTCGCCCTCGCCCGTTACAATGATGGCGCGAACTTTATCGTCGGCATCGGCAGCATCAAACGCATCGATGACTTCATACATCATGCGTCCGGTAAAAGCGTTCATCGACTTTGGCCGATTTAAGGTAAGAACAAAAATTCCATCGGCATCCACTTCGGTTTTGATTTGTTGATAATCTGACATTTTTCTCCCCAGAACTTGTCTAAAACTTGCACATCTGTGACTTGCTGAAACGTCCCATATCTCTATAGTTCCTGCAATAGTACTTTTTGGGAGAGACACATGCATCCGTATATTCATGCGCAAAACAACCCTCAGCACCCAGCCTTTATTATGGCGGCCACCGATGAGGTTGTGACTTATAAGCAGTTAAATGATTACTCGAATCAAATAGCCCAACTGGCGCGCGCGCGCGGGCTGCAAGTCGGCGATGGCATCGCCATTTTCATGGATAACAATAAGCATTTCCTAGAAATTTGCTGGGCGGCGCAACGCGCAGGCCTGTATTTCACCGCCGTCTCCTCGCGCCTCACGGCGCCAGAAGTCGAATATGTGGTGAAAGATTGCGGCGCGAAATTGCTGTTCACCTCGGACTATATGAAAGACACAGCCGTCGAATTACTCGACCTACTGCCCGAAATGGCTGGCCTATTTATGGTCGGCGAGGCCGCCGATGGCTATGAAGATTATCTTACCGCGCGCGATGGCCAACCCGCCGAGCCCGTGGCCGATGAAACCCGTGGTATGGATATGTTATATTCGTCCGGCACGACAGGTCGCCCGAAGGGCATCCGCCGCGCCCTGCCAGGGGACGCCATTGACGAAGCCGACCCGCTATTTAACCTCGTGTCGCTGCTTTATGGTTTCGATGAAACCACCACCTATTTGTCGCCCGCGCCGCTCTATCATGCGGCGCCGTTGCGCTACAATATGTGCGCTCAGCAATTGGGCGCGACCTGCATCATCATGGAAAACTTCGACCCCGAACAGGCTTTGGCTTTAATCGAGAAGCACAAATGCAACAAAAGCCAATGGGTGCCGACGATGTTTGTTCGCATGTTGAAACTGCCCGACGACGTGCGCACAAAATATGATGTCTCGAGCATGCAAACCGCCATTCATGCGGCCGCGCCTTGCCCCATTCCGATCAAAGAAAAAATGATCGATTGGTGGGGGCCGGTGATTTACGAATATTATGCCGGCAGTGAGGGCAATGGTTTCACCCAGCTCAACTCGGAAGAATGGCTGGAGCATAAAGGCTCGGTCGGCAAGGCCTTGACCGGCATTTTGCATATTTGCGACGAAGACGGCAATGAAGTGCCGGTCGGCGAAGGCGGCTCGATTTTCTTCGAACAGCCGATGGATGCCCCAGGCTTTGAATATTACAATGACCCGAAAAAGACCGCCGAAAGCCGTCACCCCGTGCATCCAAACTGGAGCACTTTGGGCGATGTCGGTCGCCTCGATGAGGAAGGTTATCTTTATCTGACCGACCGCAAGGCGTTCATGATTATCTCGGGCGGGGTGAATATTTACCCGCAAGAGACCGAAAACCTGCTCATCACCCACCCGAAAGTGGCCGATGTGGCGGTGATTGGCGTGCCGAACGAAGACTTTGGCGAAGAAGTCAAAGCCGTGGTGCAGCCTGCCGATTGGTCGGCTTCGGGCCCCGAGCTGGAAGCCGAGTTGATTGCTTTTTGCAAAGAAAACCTATCGGCCATTAAATGCCCGCGTTCGGTTGATTTCGACAAAGAACTGCCGCGCCACCCAACGGGCAAACTTTACAAGCGGTTGGTTCGCGACCGCTATTGGGGTAATAAGAATTCAAATATTGTCTAACCTTTAGACAGTGCACCACCACACGAATTGAAGAGGAGAAACTCATGCGTGTTTTTGAAAACCTAGAAGAGTATGCCGCAGCTGTCGGCGAAGAATTGGGCGTCAGCGATTGGGTCGAAATTGACCAAGAGCAAGTCAACCTATTTGCCGATGCAACGGGCGACCACCAGTGGATTCACTTGGATAGCGAACGCACCCAAAAAGAATTGGGCATGGGCACGATTGCGCATGGCTTTTTGACCCTGTCTTTGCTGCCTGTTTTGATGGGTCAAATCTCGGGCGTGAAAAGTGTTACGCGCGGCATTAACTATGGCTCGAACAAAACTCGTTTTGTTTCCATGGTTCCCGTCGGCTCGAAAGTGCGCGGTCGCGCAACCCTGAAAGCGGCAGAACCAAAAGCCGGTGGCATGTTGTTCACCTCCGAAGTGACTGTCGAAATTGATGGGTCGGAGATGCCAGCTCTGGTGTCGGAAAACCTGACGCTATTGTTTCAATAGAAACAAGCTAGCGAAAAAAGAGGATACTCCCATGGGCTCCAAGAAAGACGATACTGTTTATCCGGTCTCCAAGACTGAGCAAGAATGGCGCGAACAGCTCACCGATAAGCAGTTTCACGTCACCCGCAAAGCGGGAACAGAGCGCGCCTTTACGGGGCCCAATTGGGATGCCAAAGATGAGGGGCTGTATCACTGCGTCTGCTGTGACAGCCCCTTATTCAAAAGTGATACGAAATTTGATAGCGGTACAGGCTGGCCGAGTTTTTGGGAGCCTGTCTCCGAGACGGCCGTGGCCGACCGCCCCGATAATACTTTATTCATGCGCCGCACCGAGAGCGTTTGCAACACTTGCGGCGCGCATCTCGGCCATGTCTTTCCAGACGGGCCCCCGCCCACCGGCCAGCGCTATTGCATGAACGGCACGGCGATGGTTTTGAAAAATAAAAACGGCGAGACAATCGGCGAATAATGTCTAGCGTCTTTTCTGATTTACGCGCTGGCGCCCCGACGCCGGCCAAAAAACCCTTTCAAGACACCTATCACGGCGTCACCCGCTCGGACGAATATGCATGGCTACGCGACGATAATTGGCAAGCCGTAATGAAACAGCCCAGCGCGTTGGATGGAGAAATTCGCGCCCATTTAGAAGCCGAAAACGCCTATACCGATAAAGTCATGGCGCCGACACAGGCCTTGCAAGAGACGCTATTTAGCGAAATGCGCGGGCGTATTTTAGAAGATGAAGCCAGCGTTCCCGTGGCGCAAGGCGGGCTCGCTTGGGCGACCCGCTATGTGACCGGCGGCGAGCATCCGCTGATTTGCTGCGGCGCCCGCGAGGCCAAAGTCGAAGATATGGATGTCCTCATCGATGGCAACCAGCAAGCCCAAGGCACAGATTTTTTCAAAATCATCGGCCATGACGCCAACCCCAAAGGCGAGCTATTGGCTTGGGCCTATGATGACAAAGGCTCCGAATATTTCACCATTTGCGTGCGCCGCATTGCCGATGGCACCGACCTTGACGATACATTGGTCGACACGGGCGGCAGCTTTGGCTGGTCGGCTTGCGGTCAGTATTTATTCTACATCGCCGTCGACGAAAACCATCGCCCGAACCGCGTCTTGCGCCACGCGCTTGGCACAACACAAGCCGACGATGTTTGTGTTTATGAAGAGCGCGACTCAGGTTTTTTCGTCGGCCTCTCGGCCACAAGCTCTGGCCGTTTTTTAATTATCTCGGCGCATGACCATGAAACCGCCGAAGCACATTTGCTGGATGCCCATGCGCCGCTAAGCGCGCCCGTCTGTGTGGCGCCGCGCGAAGCGGGCATTGAATATGACGTCGAAGATGACGCCGCGCGCGACCGCTTGCTGATTGTCACCAATTGGAACGGCGAGGCTGGCAAGGCGGAAGATTTTCAAATCATCTGCGCCCCCGTGCCAAAAGCCGAGGGCGACAAACAAAGCTGGCAAGTGCTGCGCGCCCATCAGTCGGGCTGCTTGGTTTTGGAGGCTTTGGCGTTTGAAAATCACATGGCCGTCTTGGTGCGCGAAAACGCTTTGCCGCGCATGGATATTATATCGTGGGACGAAACGCCGCCGCAGTCGATCGAGTTTGACGAAGAAGCCTATGATTTGAGCTTCGGGGCGATGGCCGAATATGACACGCCCATTTTGCGTATCACCTATGCCTCGATGACCAGCCCCAGCCGCACCTTTGATTACAACATGGGCTCAGGCGAGCGGGTGTTGCGCAAAACCCAAACCGTGCCGTCAGGGCATGCGGCGAGCGATTATGTAACGCGGCGGATTTTCGCCACGGGTCACGATGGCGTGCAAATTCCCGTCTCCGTACTGCACCATAAAGACACGCCGCTCGATGGCAGCGCTCCAGTGCTGCTCTATGGCTATGGCTCATATGGCATCACCATTCCGGCCGGTTTTTCGGTCACGCGGCTGAGCCTCGTCGACCGAGGTTTTATTTATGCCATCGCGCATATTCGTGGCGGCAAGGCCTGCGGACATAATTGGTTCACCCAAGGGCGCGGAGCGAAAAAACCCAATACATTTGAAGATTTCGCCTCGGCGGCGCGCGACCTCATCGCGCGCGGTTGGACGCGGCCTGGCCAGATTACCATCCATGGCGGCAGCGCGGGCGGCTTGCTGGTCGGCGCGACGCTGAATTTAGCGCCCGAGCTATTTTGCGGCGGCGTGGCCGAAGTGCCTTTTGTGGATGTCCTCACCACCATGTTGGATGCCAGCCTGCCGCTCACCCCGCCCGAATGGCCCGAGTGGGGAAACCCGATAGAAAGCCAAGCGGCTTATGAGCTGATTGCAGGCTATGCACCTTACGAGGCCATTTCGGCCAAAGCCTATCCGCATGTCTTGGCGACCGCTGGCCTGACCGACCCGCGCGTGACCTATTGGGAGCCAGCCAAATGGATTGCGCGCCTGCGCGAGACCCGCACCGACGACGGCCTATCTTTGCTGCGCACCGAAATGAGCGCCGGCCATGGCGGCAAAGCGGGTCGGTTTAATCAATTGCAAGAAGTCGCTTTCGTCTATGCTTTTGTTCTGCTCATCCATCATAAAACCGGCGTCTAACGCGCGCTCTGGCTGCATTTTTCTTTAAAACGATTTAATCTGTGATAGGTTTACCGCCAGATAAAGGGAGATGAATATGTCTAATTATGTTTTTGAAGATAGTGAGAATCTCGGATTTCACAAAGACCGCCTCGACGCCATACCGGCTTTTTTCGATAGCTATTTAGACAAGAAGAAATTCGCTGGCCTTAGCCTTTTGGTCGCCCGCGAAGGCAAAGTCGCCCTGCTCTCCCACAGAGGCCAAAGCGCTTTTGAAGGCGGTTTCGATGTCGACGATAGCGCCATTTACCGAATTTATTCGATGACCAAACCTATTACCTCGGTGGCGCTTATGCAATTGGTCGAACAGGGCAAAGTAATGCTCACCGACCCGATTACCAAATATATTCCAGCGTTTAAAGATGTCATGTTGTTTGAAAGCGGCACCGCGAGCGATTATACCACGCGCGCGCCCGACCGGATGATTAGCGTGCATGACCTGCTGACCCATCAGTCGGGCATGACCTATGACTTTATGGCTGAACATGCGGTGGATGCGATTTACCGCAAGAACGGCGTCAATGGCGCGCGCACAGAAAACCTCGACACGGCGGGCCTATGCGCCAAATTGGCAGAAATGCCTTTGCTGTTCTCGCCGGGTCAACATTGGAATTATTCGGTCGCGACCGATGTCGTCGGCCATATTGTCGAGCTGGTGTCGGGGCTAAGTTTGGATGCTTATTTCAAGCTTCACATTCTCGACCCGCTGGGCATGGAAGATACGTTTTTCCATATCCCCGACGACAAGCGCCATCGCCTGATGAGCAATTATGCCTATGATCCGGTTAGCCGCAAAACCTCTTTGGTCGACGGCCCCGAGCGCACTATTTATCGCCCGGGCCGCGAGTTTTTATCGGGCGGCGGCGGCTTATTATCCACCATATCGGATTATTTCAAATTTGCCGATATGATTCACCGTGGCGGCACGGGCGCCAATGGCGCGCTTATTCTGGGTCGCAAAACGGTGGAAAAAATGGCCAGCAATCAGCTGCCCAATAATTGCACGCTCGAAGACCATGGCTTTGGCGAATTTACCGAAGTCGCCTATCCCGGCACGGGCTTTGGCCTTGGCATGTCGGTGGTGACCGAGCCTAGCGTGACCATCGCCAGCACCTCGAAAGGCAACACGAGCTGGGGCGGCTTGGCCAGCACGATTTATTGGAACGACCCGGTCGAAGATATGACCGTCGTGTTCATGACCCAATTGATGCCCGCCAATACCTATCCATTGCGCACGCAATTGCAAC
>JAQWIP010000088.1 GCA_029248825.1 Alphaproteobacteria bacterium
GAGGATTTCCACCAAAAGCGCCGCCGTCGGCTTGGCCACCGATGCCCAAAGATGGCTGTCGAACTGGCTCATATTCGGATAGCTCTCGAACACGATTTTGCCTCGATGGACAACAATCATGCCTCTGGCGCCGCCCTTTTCGTGGGTCAGGGCTTGCGCCAAAGTCATCTCGCCCAAATGCGTGGTGGCCGATATTTTGGCGGCGTTCAGTTGTTTGCCATGGCGCAAGGGCTTGGGCTGTTGATTGGGCAAATTGGCGGTCGGCAAACTGCGCGCCACGTTTTTCAGCCACCAGCCCGTCAGCTCGCCACCGCCGAGCAAGGTCGCGAGCTTGGCTTTGGCATGAAACCCTTGGGTGCGCTCCAACGCGCTGGGTGCCGTTTGCGCCGATAGGGGCGAAGCCCACAAAAGCGCGGCCATCATAAAGGCGCCAGCGTGTGTTTTTTTCATGGTTAACCCCTGCGGCTGGCAGAACCCGCCTTTTTTTCGTATTTAAAACAGACTTTTCACTTTCGCGACAAAGCCATCGAGCATCCCTTTGGCGACTTCGACAATCCCGCCATCTTCGCCATCTTGCATTTGCGCCTCGCGAACTCTTTGTTGCTCCAGCGCCATGACAATCTGATTGGCCGTCAGGCGGGCGGTTTCTTCGGCCTGCCACTGGGCGCGTTGGTTGCGCGCTTCGCACGTGGCTTTGGGTTCAAATCCGGCAATATGGCGACACTTGGGCAATTCGGCCGCTATCGCCGCCGGCGCCATGGCCAAAAAGGCCAGACCTAAGCCAAGACTAACGGTGAGATTAAAAACAAACTTTGGCATAACGCTTCTCCACAATTTACACCGATAAGATGCGGTAATTTTGGCAGAAGGGCAAGCGACCTTAACCCCAGACAAGATGGGGCCGCTATCGTATCAGGCGGGTTCTTCGTGAAGTTTATCCAGCAGGCGTTTGGCGAAAACATCTTCGTTTATCATCACGCCGTCTTCTTCTCGCGTAAGAATAGCGAATAGCTCTTGCGTCACGCCGTCCACGACTTTCTCGATCTTATGGCTCAGCTCAATTTCATCGGCAAATTGATATTCGACTTCTTGCGCGCGCAGAATTTGCACCAAAGCGGCGTGGCAATACACGACATCGTTTAAATGGCCGATAGCGATCTCGGCATATTCGCTAAGCTCGAGCGGAAATTCATGCACGGTGGTGAAATTGGTCTTTAGGCCACAAGCGGTCACAAAATTAACTTTGCGTGCCTCTGGCTCCAGCTTCTCCAGAATATCGACAAGCGCCTCTTCTTTGGACGCGCTCGCTGTCAGCTCGGCATAAAAACTGGAGGCCAAATGAATGGCTTGTTCGGGCGGAGACAATTCGGGTTCGTGAGACACGCGCTTCTCTATGCTTTCGCTTAAGGTTGGTGGTGGGCGATACTGGGATTGAACCAGTGACCCCTACAATGTCAATGTAGTGCTCTCCCGCTGAGCTAATCGCCCCTATTACCACGAAACAGGGTCATCACTTCTTACAGCAACGCGGAGGAAAATCAAGCGACTTTGCGCACCGCCTATGGTAGACTTCCGCCATGACGCCAGCCGACACGCTCCCTTATATTTTTTCTCGCCCGCACGCCAAGGCGCCCTCGGCGCTTCTCGTCACGTCGCCGCTTCTCATCACGTCACCGCATAGCGGATGCGATTATCCGGCCGATTTTCTGGCCGCCTCGCGCCTGAATGCACACGACATCCGTCAATCCGAAGATATGTTTGTCGCCGAGCTTTTTGCCGAAGCCCCCGCCGCTGGCATTCCCCTCTTGGCCGCGCGTTACCCGCGCGCCTATGTCGATTTAAATCGCGCCGCCGACGAATTAGAACCCATGCTATTCGCTGAAAAACTGCCCGACCATATTCCAAAGCCTAGCTTGCGCGCCAATTCGGGGCTGGGAACGGTGCCGCGTTTGGTGGCCGAGAACACACCGATTTACGACCATAAATTATCCTATGCCGAAGCCTTACATCGCATTGAAACCGTCTATCAGCCGTTCCATGACGCACTGGCCGAGGCTTTGCGCGAGGCGCATCAAGCCCATGGCATCGCTGTTTTATTGGATGCTCATTCCATGCCATCGCAAGCCATAAAAAAAGCCAATCAAGCCGAGGGCGACATTGATTTCGTCTTGGGCAATCGCCATGGCCGCGCTTGCGATGAAAAATTAAGCGATTGGGTAGGCGCGTTTTTAACCGCCAAGGGCTGGCGCGTGGCCTATAATAAACCCTATGCGGGCGGCTTTATTACCGAACAATATGGGGCGCCCGCCCGCGGGCTTCATGCGCTGCAAATCGAAATCAATCGCGCCATTTATATGGAGGAGGCGAGCCACCAAAAGCATAAAGGCTTTGCGGTTTTGCGTGCCGACATCGCGACCATGATGCACGCGCTCACCGCCGCCCTGCCCGAGCTTTGCGAAGCCATCGCTGGGCCGCAAAAATCTGCTGCGGAGTAAGCTATGACCGATACGATAGACACAGACCAACTCAGCGAGCTTATGGGCTTTGCGCATAAATTGGCCGATGCGGCCGCGCGCGACACTTTGCCTTTGTTTCGCAATCTGGAGAGCGTCGAGAATAAACTAAGCCACGGCTTCGACCCGGTCACACCAGCCGACCGTGACGCCGAAACCGCCATTCGTGCTTTGATTGAAAACCACTACCCAAGCCACGCCATCACCGGCGAAGAGTTCGCCAATAAATCGGGTGATGCCTTTGAATGGGTCATCGACCCGATCGATGGCACGCGCGCTTTCATGTCGGGCATCCCCACTTGGGGGACGCTCATCGGGCTTAATTTTGAAGGCCAACCGGTGCTGGGTCTGATGGATCAGCCGTTCACGCAAGAACGGTTTTTCGCCGCGCAAGGCCAAGGCGCGCAGTTGCGCCATATAGAAACCCAAACCCCCATAGCCACGCGCCCATGCGCCACGCTAGACAATGCGGTTTTGGCCACCACCTCGCCCGACCTCTTCGCCGACACGCCTGGCGAAGCCCTTTGGCAAAAGGTTTGCGGGCAAGCCAAATTGACCCGCTATGGCGGCGATTGTTATAATTACGCTCTGCTGGCGCTCGGCCAAGTCGACCTTGTGATGGAACAAGGCTTGAAAGATGTCGACATCCAACCGCTGATTAAAATCGTCGAAGAGGCTGGCGGCATTGTGACCGACTGGCAAGGCGGCCCCGCCCATGCAGGCGGCACAGCCATCGCCTGCGGCGACAAAAGCTTACACGAAAAACTGCTGGCTCTTTTGACCTCTTAAGTCGGCCTTAAACAACGCTCGATTGGGCTTTGTAAAACGCTTCGATATTGTTGAGAAACGCTTTGCGCGTGGCATTTTTTTCCATCAGCAATTCATGGCGGGCGTTCGGGTAAAAATCGCCATGGCCATTTTGCACATGGCGCAGCACATAGTCGTGCGCGCCATTGTCGACCAGCACTTCCTGTTCTGCTGTGCCAATATAAAGCGGCGTCGAGATGGTGCTTAAAAAAGCCGGCTTCTGACTATCTTGCATGGCTTTAAAGGCCGCGCCCATCCAGCCGAGGCTGGCGCCATTTATTTGCAAACGCGGCTCTTGCATTATTATTTTTTCGCCGCGCCGAAAGCGTTTCAAATCAAAGGTCACCTGATTGCTCTCGGCCTCCACCGGATGTTCGCTCGGCGGCACAAAGGGGTTCCAGCTATCGCTTTTTCCCATCAGGCCATAGAGCGCCATCACCGACCGCAACATCAGACGAACCGGCGCCGGCAAAGCAATGCCATGCATGGGCGCGCTTTGCGCCAAAGCCTCCAACCACTCGGGATGGCTTTGCACGGCACGCAAAGAAATTTGTCCGCCCATCGAATGCGCCAAGCCCAAATGCGGTTTTGGCAGAGGCGCCACCAAGCGCTCCCAACGGTCTTCTAAGTCGCGCAGATTAACATCCAAATCGGTCAAATGCAGCCGCGTCGGCTCCTTGCCCTGCCCCTCAGATAAACCATGGCCGCGCCACTCTGGCAGCGCCACGCAATAGCCAAGCGTGGTTAAATCGGTCACCGTTTCAAAATATTTCTCAATATATTCAGAATAGCCCGTCATCAGCACAATGGTGCCGCGCGCGGGCGTCTCGGGCGCAAAAACAGCACTGCGCAACAGCACCCCATCGCGCGCTTGGAGATAGCCAACTTGCGCCTTGGCAGGCGTTGGATTGGTTTTGGTTTCGACAAACTCTGCGGGGACATCCCAGGTTATTTTCACGCTCATGTTTCGGCCTCGTGGTTCGTTATTTCTGGAGCCGACATCATGCGCGAAGCCAAGGCGATTTGGCAAGCTGTGTGCGGTTTTGATTTTAACCCGCAAATCTGCCATGGTTTTAAAAATCGGCTGAGAGCCAATCACGGGAGATAAAAATGCAAAAAAACACTAGTTTCTGGACCAGCAATCTAGGCTTCATCATGGCCTGTGTTGGCGCCGCCGTTGGCTTGGGCAATATTTGGAAATTCCCCTATATGACCGGCACGCAAGGGGGCGGCGCTTTCGTCTTTATTTATCTGCTGACGATTTTTGCCATCGCCATTCCGGTTGCGGTCGCCGAGTTAATCATTGGCCGCAAAGGCCGCTCAGATGCAAGCACCAGCGTTCGCCTTATCGCCCAAGAAAGCCATCGCAGCCCGGCTTGGGGCGCTATCGGCGGCATTGGCGTTTTGGCGTCTTTTGTTTTAATCACTTTTTATGCGGTCATCGCGGGCTGGGTCAGCGCCTATGTCTGGCGCGCCTTATCGGGGCAAATCTCGGGCTTGGATGCACAAAGCGCGGGCACCTTGTTTGGCGATTTATTGGCCTCCCCCGCCGAAATGATTTTTCATCAGGTGGCGTTTTTGGCCATCATCGGCTTTGTGCTGGTGCGCAAGCTGTCGGCAGGCCTCGAGCGCGCCAATCTTATTCTCATGCCGGCGCTGGTTGTCATGCTGGCGCTCATCGCTGTCTATGGGGCGGTGGCTGGCGACATTGCGGCGGCGGCACGCTATTTATTCACGCCGGACTTTAGCAAAATCACGCCAGAGGTTATTCAATCAGCGGTCGGCCATGGCTTTTTCTCGGTCGGCGTCGGCTCGGCCATTCTTATTACCTATGGCGGCTATCTCGACAAATCGATTCACCTTGGCAAAGCGGCCATCCTCATTGGCTTGGCCGATACGGCTATTGCGCTTCTGGCGGGTTTGGGCATTTTCTCCATCGTCTTTGGCCAATCGCTCGATCCGGCGGCTGGCACGGGGCTGATGTTCACCACGTTGCCGCTGGCTTTCGCGCAAGTTACGGGCGGTGGATTTTTGGCGCTTATGTTCTTTGCCCTCGTCTATGTGGCGGCGCTGACCTCTGGTTTGGCTTTGGGCGAAGTGGTTATCCGCTGGGCGGAAGGACGCTTCGGCTGGAGCCGCACGCGCGCCAGTGGCGTCATGTTAAATGCGGCGTTTCTCATCGGCTTGCTGACCGTCTTCTCGTTCAACATCTGGCAAGATATTGAGATTGCCGGACGCTCTTTATTCGATGCGAAAGATTATTTTGTCACCGCTTACCTCATGCCACTAGGCGGGCTGGGCGCCATTATGTTCGCCAGTTGGTTGATACCGCTGGCGACCCTCAAACAAGTGTTTGGCAGCGATGGTTTGGGCTTTCACGGCTGGCTTTGGACGGCGCGCTTTTTGGCTCCGGCGGGGGTTCTTTGGGTGTTTATCAACGGCCTGTAGGGCGCCTTTTCATAGGTAAATTTATTTCCGTTTCAAGACTTTGAAACGCTTATTTTTATTCCCATCTCGGGTCTAGAGGGTGCAATGACGCGACCTCTAGACCGCGCAAATGCAGTGCCTTTAAAGGGCTGATTGCGGTTTCTTGCTTTGATTAGAAGGAGATGAAAATGACACATTTTGATTTAACCCCCTTATATCGCTCGACCATTGGGTTTGACCGTCTGGCGAGCCTTTTCGATACGCTTCAGGCGCCCCAAAGTAGCGCCACGAAAAACCAGTCTTACCCGCCCTATAATGTCGAGCGGCTCGATGACACCAACTACCGCATTTCCATGGCGGTCGCGGGGTTTGACGACGACGAAATTGACATCGAACAAAAAGGTGGCTCGCTCAGCATTCGCGGCACCTCCGCCCCCGATGCCAAGGCGGATGACGAAGCGCACTATCTCTATCGCGGCATTGCGGCGCGCAATTTCGAGCGGGTCTTTCAGCTCGCCGATAATGTGAAAGTCGTCCATGCAGAGCTAGATAAAGGCTTGTTGCATATCGCTTTAGAACGCGAAATCCCCGAAGCCGAACGGGCGCGTAAAATCACTATTGCAAAAACGCTAAAGGCGGCCTAACCCCTCCAGCCGTCTTTGCATAAATGCAAAAACACCAAGACCCCGAGCGCGCTTTGAGGTGCCTCCCGCCTCATCGCGCGGTCGGTTTGGTTTGGCCGTCTCTTTGCGGCACGCGCGGCCAGATTTTTGAAAGTCTTATTGGGCTTGCTTCTTGCCAACCCTTGCGTAAACTCTTGGTTTAATTTTAGGGGCTTTCATGGCTAGTATTCGTTCTAAAATCTTCAATATTTTCTTGCGTCGCATGGTGCGCGAAACCGGACTTACCGGCGCCGCTGGCCTCGAGGTGGTTCGCCAACGCGAAGCCGATGGCGGCGGTTTCTTGGGCAAATTATTGCGCAGTAACAATATCGGCGAAAAAGTAACCATTCGCGGCCCCTATGCCGAGTTTAGCGGCGAATGGGTAGGAGACGAAACGGCCAGCGAGACCCTTTTATATTTACACGGCGGCGCCTATTTCTTCGGCGGCGTGGAAACCCATCGCTCGATGGTTAAAAAAATCTGCAAGCTGTCAGGCCTTCGCGCTTTGGTCATCGACTATCGCTTGGCGCCAGAAAACCCATATCCAGCCGCCATTGAAGATGCGGAAGCGGCTTATGATTTTCTGGTCGAACAAGGCGTTCGCCCCGAAACCCTGCTTCTGGCTGGCGATAGCGCTGGCGGTGGCCTGAGTTTGGCTTTGATGCAAAAATTGCGCGAAAACGACAAACCCCAACCGCGCGCGGTCGCGCTGATGTCGCCTTGGACGGACCTGACCATGTCGGGCAAATCTTACAAGGAGCGCTACGACCGCGACCCGATGATTGACGCGGAAAAAATCGTCGATGCGATTGATTTTTACTGCCCCAATCAAGATAAAAAGAACCCCCTTATTTCGCCTCTATTTGCCGACTTAACAGGTTTCCCGCCGATGTTCGTGCAAGTGGGCTCGGAAGAGGTGCTGTTCGACGATAGCGAGAAATTGGTGCAAAAAGCCAAAAAAGCGGGCATCCAAACCGAGTTTGAAATCTGGGATGGCATGCCGCATGTGTTTCAAATGGCGCATGGCTTCGTGCCGGAAAGTCAGGCTGCTTTGAAAAATATGGCAGGCTTTTTCAACCGATAGGCTTTCGGGCACAAACCTTGGGCTGATTTCCAGCCACCCCCTCGTGCGACCATGCGGCGCGGGTTCGGGCTTTTTGAGAAACCCCAGAAAACGGTTGTTTTTCTGATTTTTGGCCTGTGAATAGGTAAAATTTAGGTCAATATAGCTGACCAATTTGCTTGAAATCCCCCCCTGCTTGCGCCTATATTATGCTTTCACTGGCGAAAGCTCGGCGAAGACATGAGATGGTTTTCACGGGTGCGTTTCAAAACGAAGAGCTACTGTTCCCACCTGAGGGGACATTTTAAAAGTTTTACACTGCGCTGAAGGCCGAAACCCAAATCGGCCTCGAGGGCGCTTCGCTCCACTGGAGCCTAGAATGAGGATGGCAGCGCGATGACAAAGCAGCCTAAAAATGTGACCCAATCGGCGAACCGCCAAGCTGTGCGAAACGGACTTCCCGAAGCGCAAGGTCTGTATGATCCGGCCAATGAGCATGACGCTTGTGGCATTGGTTTTGTCGCGCATATTAAAAACATCAAAAGCCACGATATCGTGCGCGATGGTCTGACCATTCTCGAAAACCTAGAACATCGCGGTGCCGTGGGCGCTGACCCGAAAGCCGGCGATGGCGTGGGCATGCTCCTTCAAATGCCCGATGCCTTTATGCGCAAAGCCACGGCTGCCATCGACATAACCCTTCCAGCCGACGGCCAATATGGCGTCGGCATGTTCTTCTTGCCGCCCGACGATAGCGCGCGCGCAAAGATTGAAAAAACCGTCGAAGCGAAAATTGCAGAAGAAGGTCATCGTTTTCTAGGCTGGCGCGATGTGCCGGTCGACAATTCTGACCTCGGCTATTCCATCGTCCCGACCGAGCCGGTTATCCGCCAAGTCTTTATTGGAAATGCCAAGGGCGAAGACCAAATGGCGTTTGAGCGCGACTTGTTCGTCATCCGCCGCCTGATTGAGCTGTCGGTATCGGCCGCGGCCATGCCAGAAGCCAAAGATTTTTTCTATATTCCGTCGATGTCTTGCTACACGGTGCTTTACAAAGGTTTGCTTTTGTCAAGCCAGCTTGGCCCGTTTTACGACGACTTGCGCGACCCCGACACGGTCTCGGCCATGGCGCTGGTTCACCAACGCTTTTCCACCAATACATTCCCAACTTGGTCGCTGTCGCAGCCGTTCCGCATGATTTGCCACAATGGCGAAATCAACACCGTGCGCGGCAATGTGAACTGGATGGCCGCGCGCCATAAAACATTGGCGTCGGAGCTATTGGGCGATGACCTCGAAAAACTTTGGCCGCTCATCGAAGGCGGACAATCCGATAGCGCCAGCTTTGACAATGCGCTCGAACTTCTCGTGATGGGCGGCTATTCGCCAGCCCACGCCATGATGATGCTCATCCCCGAAGCCTGGGCTGGCAATCCGATGATGGACGAAGACCGCCGCGCGTTTTACGAATATAACGCTGCCCTGATGGAGCCATGGGATGGCCCCGCCGCCGTGGCCTTCTCAAACGGCCGCCAAATCGGCGCGACGCTCGACCGAAATGGCCTCCGTCCGGCACGTTATTATGTCACCTCCGATGACCGCGTGGTGATGGCTTCCGAAATGGGCGTTCTGCCTGCCGCGGAAGAAAAAATCATTGAGAAATTGCGCCTGCAACCCGGCCGCATGCTGCTTATCGACCTCGAAGAAGGCCGCATTATTTCTGACGCCGAGATTAAATCCGACCTCTCTGGCTCGCACCCTTACGCCGAATGGTTGGCGCGCACGCAAATCAAACTCGAAGAATTGCCCGCCCCGAAAGGCGAAGCGCATGTGCATTCGCAAATGTCGCTGCTCGAGCAGCAGCGCGCTTTTGGCTATAGCCAAGAAGATTTGAAATTCCTCATCACGCCGATGTTGGCCAATGGCGAAGAAGGCACGGGCTCGATGGGTACGGATACGCCGCCCTCAGCTTTGTCGAATAAAGCCAAGCCGCTTTACACGTATTTCAAACAGATTTTCGCGCAAGTGACCAATCCCCCCATCGACCCGATCCGCGAAGAGCTGGTGATGTCTTTGGTATCTTTCATTGGCCCGCGCCCGAACCTGCTTGATTTGGAAGGCTCGTCTGGCGTCAAACGCCTCGAAGTGGCGCAGCCGATTTTGTCGAATGATGATTTGGAAAAAATCCGTCGCATCTCCGACATTAAAGACAATGACTTCCACGCCATCACTTTGGATATGACATGGGACGCTGCGCAAGGCACGAAAGGCCTGAAAGCGCGCCTCGACGCTTTGTGCGAAGAAGCCGAAGCGGCCATTTCCAAAGGCCATGAGAACATCCTCGTCTTATCCGACCGCGCCACCAGCGAAAGCCGCATCGCCGTGCCAGCGCTTTTGGCGACCGCTGCCGTGCATCATCACCTCATCCGCCAAGGGCTTCGCACCTCAGCTGGCCTTGTGGTGGAAACGGGCGAAGCGCGCGAAATTCATCATTTTGCGTGTCTGGCAGGTTTTGGCGCCGAAGCCATCAACCCCTATCTGGCATTTGATACGGTCGACCAATTGCGCGAACGTTTGGAACTCGACCTGACGCGCGAAGAAGGCCATGCCCATTTCGTGAAAGCGTCTGGCAAGGGCTTGCGCAAAGTCATGTCCAAAATGGGCATCTCGACGTATCAGTCGTATTGCGGCGCGCAAATTTTTGACGCCATTGGTTTGGCGCAAAGCTTTGTCGATGCTTACTTTACCGGCACGGCCACCAGCATCGAAGGCATTGGCCTCGACGAAGTGGCGGAAGAAACCGTGCGCCGTCACACCAGCGCTTTTGCCGATGACGAAGTGCTTCGCAACACGCTCGACGTGGGCGGCGAATACGCTGTGCGCGTGCGCGGCGAAGACCACGTCTGGAACGCTGGCACCGTCGGCGCCTTGCAACATGCCGTGCGCGGCAATAGCCGCGACCAATATCGCGATTACGCCCGCCAAGTGAACCAACAAGACGAGACCCTCTTGACACTGCGCGGCCTGTTTAAAATCCGCACGGCCGAAGACGCAGGCCGCAAGCCTGTGTCCATCGATGAGGTGGAAAGCGTCGAAGAAATCGTCAAACGCTTTGCCACAGGCGCCATGTCGCTCGGCTCCATCAGCCCCGAAGCGCATGAAACGCTGGCCGTGGCGATGAACCGTCTCGGCGGTAAATCCAACACTGGCGAAGGCGGCGAAGAAACCCATCGCTTCCAGCCGATGGAAAATGGCGACAGCAAGCGTTCGGCCATCAAGCAAGTGGCCTCTGGCCGCTTTGGCGTGACGGCGGAATATCTGGCCAATTCGGATATGATTCAAATTAAAATGGCACAAGGCGCCAAGCCCGGCGAGGGCGGCCAATTGCCCGGTCATAAAGTCGACCAGCGCATTGCTGCAGTGCGCCACTCGACGCCTGGCGTGGGGCTTATCTCGCCGCCGCCGCACCATGATATTTATTCTATCGAAGATTTGGCGCAGCTTATTTTCGACCTGAAGAACGCCAATCCGCGCGCCGATGTATCGGTGAAATTGGTTTCCGAGGTCGGCGTTGGCACGATTGCCGCGGGCGTATCGAAAGCGCGCGCCGATCATGTCACGATTTCGGGCTTTGAGGGCGGCACAGGTGCCAGCCCGCTCACCTCGATTAAACATGCGGGCAGCCCATGGGAAATTGGCTTGGCCGAAACCCACCAGACTTTGGTGTTGAACGATTTGCGCTCGCGCATTGCCGTGCAAGTCGATGGCGGCTTGCGCACCGGTCGCGATGTCATCATTGGCGCGCTTTTGGGCGCCGATGAATTCGGCTTCTCCACCGCACCGCTCATCGCGGCGGGCTGCATTATGATGCGCAAATGCCATCTCAACACTTGCCCCGTTGGCATTGCCACGCAAAACGAAACTCTGCGCAAGCGCTTCACCGGACAGCCCGAGCATGTCATCAATTACTTCTTCTTCATTGCCGAAGAAGTGCGCGAGATGCTGGCAGAAATGGGCTTCACCAAGCTCGACCAAATTATCGGCCAAAGCGATTTGCTGGATACGCGCGAAGCGATTAACCATTGGAAAGCCGAGGGTCTCGACTTCACCCGCATGTTCACCAAAATCGACAGTGAAAGTCCGGTCTATCGCACACAAGCGCAAGAGCATCCGATTGTCGACATTCTAGACCGCAAGCTCATCGAACAGGCGCTACCCGCCCTCGACGATAAAAAGCCTGTGCGGATTGAAACCAAAATCAGCAATATCGACCGTTCGGCTGGCACCATGTTGTCGGGCGAGCTGGCCTTGCGCTATGGCCATGCAGGCCTTCCCGATGACACGATTTCGGTGAAACTCAACGGCACGGCAGGGCAAAGTTTTGGCACTTTCTTGGCACGCGGCATTTCGCTGGAGCTAGAAGGCGAAGCCAATGACTATGTCGGCAAAGGCCTATCGGGCGGTCGCATCGCGATTTACCCGCCAGCCGAAAGCGCCATTGTGCCAGAGAACAGCATTATTGTCGGCAATACGGTGCTTTACGGCGCGGTCGATGGCGAGTGCTATTTCCGCGGTGTCGCGGGCGAGCGTTTCAGCGTTCGCAACTCGGGCGCCATTGCCGTTGTCGAAGGCGCGGGCGACCATTGCTGCGAATATATGACAGGCGGCTGTGTGGTTGTGCTGGGCGAAACCGGACGCAATTTTGCCGCTGGCATGTCGGGCGGTATCGCTTATGTGCTGGACGAGGCCGGCGATTTCGAAAGCCGTTGCAATATGGCCATGGTCGAGCTGGAGCCAATTACTGGCGATGCGACGACGAAATTGTCGAACCTCAAAGCCGAGATGTTGAGCGAAGATGCGGCGCGTCTGCGCACGCTATTGGAAAACCATGCGCGCTATACAAATTCGAAACGCGCGCATGATATTCTGGCCGATTGGGAAGCCTATCTGCCGAAATTCCACAAAGTCATGCCGACCGAATACCGTCGCGCCCTCAATGAAATGGCCGAACAAAACGCAGATGTTCAGCCGGCCGCAGGAGAGTAAAATGGGTAAGCCAACCGCCTTTCTAGAATTAGACCGTCAAGACCGTCAATATTTGCCAACCCAAGATCGGTTGCAAAACTTCAACGAATTTGTCGTGCCGCTAGACGAAGCCGACCTTAAAGAACAGGCCTCGCGCTGCATGGATTGCGGTGTGCCGTACTGCCATAATGGCTGTCCGGTAAACAACCAAATTCCAGATTGGAACGACTTGGTTTACACAGGCGACTGGCAAGCCGCGCTGGCCAACTTGCACTCGACCAATAATTTTCCTGAATTCACTGGCCGCATTTGCCCCGCCCCTTGCGAGGCCGCTTGCACGCTGAACATTGACGACAACCCCGTGACCATTAAATCGGTCGAATGCGCGATTGTCGATCGCGGCTGGGAAGAAGGCTGGATTTTGCCAAAAGTGCCGGAGCAAAAGACGGGTAAATCCGTTGGCATCATCGGCGGTGGCCCGGCTGGCATGGCGGCGGCGCAGCAATTGGCGCGCGCCGGACATGATGTGCATGTCTATGAAAAAAATGC
>JAQWIP010000123.1 GCA_029248825.1 Alphaproteobacteria bacterium
AATGGCTCCGGCAAGTCGACGCTGTCTTATGTTTTATCCGGTAAATCTGGCTATGAGATTAATGGCGGCAGCATGTTGTTTGACGGCCAAGAGCTGGCCGAGATGACGCCGGAAGCGCGCGCCATTGCGGGGCTGTTTTTGGCGTTTCAATATCCGCTGGAAATTCCGGGCGTTACCAATATGACGTTTTTGAAAACCTCGCTCAACGCCATCCGTCGGGGCCGTGGCGAAGATGAAATGGATGCCGCCAGTTTCTTGCGTTTGGCGCGTGCGAAATCGAAAGCGCTGGGCATGGATGACGATATGCTGCGCCGTCAATTGAACGTCGGCTTTTCGGGCGGCGAGAAAAAGCGCAATGAGATTTTGCAAATGGCCATGCTCGAGCCCAAGCTGGCCATCCTCGACGAGACCGATAGCGGACTGGATATTGATGCGCTGAAAACCGTGGCCGAAGGCGTCAATGCGCTGCGCTCGCCCGAGCGCGGCATGTTGGTGATTACCCATTATCAACGGCTGCTCGATTTCATTAAACCCGATGTCGTGCATGTGATGGCCAAGGGTCGGATTGTCAAATCGGGCGGGCCAGAATTAGCGCTAGAGCTGGAGAAATCTGGCTATGCGGATTATATCGGCGGCGCGGACGCAGCCAGCGAGGGAAGCCAAGCCCATGCTTGATGCGCAATCCCATTTTGAGCAAATTCGCGACACGCTGCCTGGCGATGGGCCAGCGCGTGCCGCACGTTTGGCGGCGGCCGAGGCCGTTGGCCTGCCGACGCGTCGGGTGGAAAGCTGGCACTATACGGATTTGGCACGGCTGCTGAAATCGGGCGAAGCGACTTCGGTTCACACGGTGGATTTTTCTAGCGCGAAAGCTTTGGAAGCACATTTTGAAGACGGCGTTTTGCTTAGCTCGCCGCAAGTCGAAGGGTTAACTCTGGCACCTTTTGTCGGCGCGCCTGAGGCGGCAGCTGTGGCACCCGAGGCACCGTCGCCCGATACGGTGATGGCCACTTACAATCAAGCCTTGGCGCAAAACGGTTTGGTGGCGCAAGTGTCTGGCACTTTGGCGCAGCCTTTGGTGCTTCGCACCAGCGGCGCGGAGCCAGTGCATTTGGCGCATAAAATCACCCTCGCGGCGGGTGCCAAAGCGGTGCTGGTCGATGACCACATGGCCACGGGCTATGCCAATGTCGTGTTGGATATCACGCTGGGCGAAGGCGCGGAATTAACCCTCTTGCGCTCGCAACAAGCCGGCCATCAAGTGGGGTTGAGCCGCGTGACTTTGGCGGAGGGCGCGCGCTATAAATCGGTCGCTTTGGTTAGCGGCGGAACTCTGGCGCGCCAAGAAGCTCATGTCACTTTGCGAGCCGCATCCGCCCATGCCGAATTGCATTCCGCGGTTCTCGGCCACGGCCTATCCAAAGCCGCCACCCATGCCGATTTCACTTATGTGATTGAGCATCAGGCGGCCGATACCTCGAGCCATACCAGCGCCTATAACGTGTTGGATGGCGATGCGCGCGGTGTGTTTCAGGGCAAGATTATCGTGCGTCCCGATGCGCAACGCGTCGATGCACAAATGCAAACCCGCGCCATGATGCTATCGCAAGGCGCCGAAATGGATGCCAAGCCCGAGCTAGAAATCTATGCCGATGACGTGGTCTGCGCGCATGGTTCCGCCATTGGAGAGCTGGACCGCGATGCGCTATTTTTCTTGCGCTCGCGTGGGCTGGAAGAAGCCACGGCTCGACATCTTTTGGTGGCGGCTTTTCTGCAGCAAGTGATCTCGCATATCGATGATGAAGCGCTGAGCGAGATTATCGGCGCGCTGGTGGAAGTAAAAATCAATGCGCTTTTGAGCCCTCTTGGCGAGGGAGCCAACTCATGAGCCAATCGGCAAAGGAAGGCGCAGCTATGGCGTTTGACGTTCAAAAAATCCGCAAAGATTTCCCCGTGCTTGGCTCGGAAGTATATGGCAAGCCATTGGTTTATTTGGATAATGCGGCCTCGGCACAAAAGCCTTTGCAGGTTATCGAGCGGATGAGCCATTTCTCGACCTATGAATTTGCCAATGTGCATCGGGGTTTACACTATCTCTCCAATCAAGCGACCCATGCGTTTGAAGCGGCGCGCGAAACTACGCGCGGCTTTTTGAACGCCGCGACCCCCGAGCAGATTATTTTCACCGGCGGGGCTACGGATGCAATTAATCTCGTCGCTTATGGTTTCCTCGAGCCGCAAATTGAAGCGGGCGATGAGATTATTCTGTCGGAGATGGAGCATCACTCGAACATCGTGCCGTGGCACTTTATGCGCGAGCGCCATGGCGCCGTGTTGAAATGGATACCGGTGACGGATGAGGGCGAGCTGGACATGCAAGCCTATGAGGCGGCCTTTAGCGCGCGCACGAAATTCGTCGCGCTGACGCAAATGTCGAATGCGCTCGGCACGATTACGCCGTCGAAACAATTGGTCGATATCGCGCATAAAAACGGCGTGCCGATTTTACTCGATGGCTGCCAAGGCGCGGTGCATTTGAAAAATGATATGCAGGCGCTGGATGCCGATTTTTATGTGTTCTCGGGGCATAAGGTTTTTGGCCCTACAGGCATTGGCGTTTTATATGGCAAGGCCGAGGCTTTGGCGGCCATGCGCCCGTTCCGTGGTGGCGGCGAGATGATCCGCGAAGTCTCCAAAGATGTGATTACCTATGGCGACGCGCCGCATCGGTTTGAGGCCGGCACGCCGCCGATTGTCGAGGCCATCGGGCTGGGCGAAGCTTTGAAATATATGATGAACATCGGCATCGACGCGTTTGAGACGCATGAAAATGCGCTGCGCGACCACGCCATGGAAGCCGTGGGCGCCATCAATCGCGTGAAGATTTACGGCACGTCGAAAAACAAAGGGGCGATTGTCTCCTTTGGCGTCGAGGGCATTCACCCGCATGATTTGGCGACTTTCATCGACCGCGCCGGGATTGCGGTGCGGGCAGGCCATCATTGCGCGCAGCCTTTGATGCAAAGGTTTAATGTGCCCGCGACGGCACGCGCGTCGTTTACGATATATAATACCCACGAAGAAGTAGACGCTTTGGCCGAAGCCTTGCATAAAGCGACAGATTTTTTTGGATAGGATGCGATGAGCGAAGATAAAGAAATGCCAGTGATCGACACCTCCGCGCCGCAAAGTGCCAGCGATGAGCCTGTGCCGATAGACGAGCTGTCGCCCGAAATGGCGGCGCTGACGGATGATGTCATCGGCGCGCTGAAAAGCGTCTATGACCCCGAAATTCCGGTGGATGTGTATGAGCTGGGGCTGATTTACCGCGTCGATATTTCGGATGCGCGCGACATCACCATTGATATGACGCTGACCGCGCCAGGTTGTCCGGTGGCCGAACATATGCCGCGTTGGGTAGAAGACGCGGTGCGCTCGGTGGACGGGGTTGGCGATGTTGTGGTAGAGATGACTTTCGATCCACCGTGGGACCCAAGCCGCATGTCGGATGAAGCCCGTGTCGCGTTGAATATGTTTTAAGTGTGCGTTCTCCTTTTAAGTTAACCAGAAGAGACCGATGAGCCAAGTTTTTGAAATGCCGAAAGCGATTACGCTAACCGAACGCGCCGCCATGCGCGTGAAGGATATTATGGCGCGCGCCGAGACGGCCAAAATTGGCATTCGTGTGGGTGTTAAAAATGGCGGCTGCGCGGGCATGGAATACACGATGGAATATGCCGAAGAAAAAGGTGCCCTCGACGAAGTCGTCGTCGACCAAGGGGTTACGGTTTTCATCGACCCCAAAGCGATTTTGTTCTTGCTTGGCACGCAGATGGACTACGAAGAAAGCAAATTATCCGCCGGATTTGTGTTTAACAATCCCAACCAGACAGATGCTTGCGGCTGCGGCGAAAGCGTTACCATTGTGCCAGCGATACGCCCAACTTCCGACTAAGCGCGGAAAATTTAGGAAAGAATATGGATCAGTCCTTAGAGATGATTTTGGAGCTGCTGAAACTAGAGCGGCTGGAAGTAAACCTATTTCGTGGCCAAAGCCCGAACGAAAAACGCCAGCGCGTGTTCGGCGGGCAAGTTTTGGGGCAAGCCTTGATGTCGGCCTGTTATACGGTCGAGGATATGTTCTGCCATAGTTTTCATAGTTATTTCCTGCGCCCGGGCGACCCCGAGACGCCGATTATTTACGAAGTCGATACCGCGCGCGATGGCCGTAGTTTTGCCTCGCGCCGCATTGTGGCGATTCAGCACGGCAAGCAGATTTTTAATATGTCGGCCAGTTTTCAGCGCAAAGAAGAAGGCCGCGAGCATCAAATGCAAATGCCCTATGCGCCCGACCCAGAGACGCTGAAAAGCGAATATGAATTGCGCGTCGAAAACGCCGATAAAATTCCCGAAGCTTTCCGCGAAAGCTGGCTGCGTCGTCGCCCGTTTGAAATTCGCCCCGTCAGCCCCAAGGATATGTTCAACCCCGAGCCAGCCGAGCCGCGCAATATTGTTTGGGTGAAAGTCGACCCCGGCATGCCGAAAGATTTCGCCACCAATCAAGCCATGCTCGCCTATATTTCCGATACATCCTTGCTCGATACCTGCATGCGCCCGCACGCGTTGAGCTATATTAATCCGAAATTACAATCGGCCAGCCTCGACCACGCCATGTGGTTTTACCATGAGTTTGAAGCCAATGATTGGCTGCTCTATGTGCAAGAAAGCCCCGCTTCGGCTGGCGGACGCGGCATGAACTTTGGCCATTTCTTCACCCGTGACGGCAAGCTTATCGCCACAGCGGCGCAAGAAGGCCTTATTCGGGTTCGCGATTAAGCCGTTTCATTATGTCCCAAATGGGCGGTCAGAGTGGAAATCATCTCGGCCGCAGCGTCGGGTATCACCGTGCCGGGCGGGAAAATAGCCTTGGCGCCGGCGTCTCTTAGCGCCTCAAAATCTTGCGGCGGAATAACCCCGCCAACCGTCACCATCATATCGCTATGACCCAGCGCAGCCAGCGCATCGCGCAGCTCTGGCACCAAAGTTAAATGGCCTGCGGCCAGCGAGCTAACCCCGACGATTTGCGCGCCTGCCGCAATGGCATCTTTGGCGGCTTCTTCTGGCGTTTGAAACAAAGCGCCCGCGACCACTTTAAAGCCCAAATCGGCCAAGGCGGTAGCGACGACTTTTTGCCCTCGGTCGTGGCCGTCTTGCCCCATTTTGGCGAGGTAAATCGACGGCGCTTGGCCTTCGCGCTCGCTAAAGCGGGCAACCATATCGCGGACTTTTAAAATACTCGGGTCGGTGTTGCCGAAGTCTTTGCCATAGACATCGGAGATGACTTGCGGCTTGGCTTCATGGCGGTTGTAGACGACTTCCAAGGCCAAAGAAATTTCGCCCACCGTAGCTTTGGCGCGCGCGGCGTGGACGGCCAAAGTCAGCAGATTGTTTTCCATGCCTGTGGATTGCGCGTTTTGCGCGGAAGCTGTCAGCGCGGCGAGGGCGGCTTGCACGCCCGCCTCATCGCGCGAGGCTTTGAGGTCTTTCAAACGCTCGATTTGGGCGGCGCGAACGGCAGAATTATCGACTTTCAAAACATCGACAGGGTCTTCGTTTTCGAGGCGGAATTTATTCACCCCAACCACGGTTTGTCGGCCGCTATCGATGCGCGCTTGGGTGCGCGCGGCGGCTTCTTCGATGCGCATTTTGGGAATGCCTTGCTCGATGGCGGCCGCCATGCCGCCAAGTTTTTCGACTTCTCGAATATGGCCGAGCGCTTTGGCCGCCAAATCATGCGTCAGTTTTTCAACAAAATAACTGCCGCCCCAAGGGTCGATGACTTTGGTGGTTTGGCTTTCCATTTGCAGCATTAATTGCGTGTTGCGCGCAATGCGAGCGGAGAAATCGGTCGGCAAGGCCAGCGCTTCGTCAAAACTATTGGTGTGCAAAGACTGCGTATGGCCTTGGGTTGAGGCCATGGCCTCAATGCAGGTGCGCACGGAATTATTATAAATATCCTGCGCTGTCAGGCTCCAGCCCGAGGTCTGGCTATGCGTGCGCAGCGCCAGCGATTTCGGATTTTTGGCACCCAGCCCTTGCATCAATTGCGCCCAAAGCAAGCGCGCGGCGCGCATTTTGGCAATCTCCGTAAAGAAGTCCATGCCAATCGCCCAGAAGAACGACAGGCGCGGCGCAAACGCGTCAATGTCCAAACCCGTCTCCATGCCTGCGCGCGCATATTCCACGCCATCGGCCAGCGTATAGGCCAGCTCTAGGTCGGCCGTCGCGCCAGCTTCTTGAATGTGATAGCCCGAGATGGAGATAGAGTTAAACTTCGGCATGTTTTGCGACGTATAGGCAAAAATATCCGAGATGATGCGCATGCTTGGTTTGGGCGGATAAATATAGGTATTGCGAACCATGAACTCTTTCAAAATATCGTTCTGAATGGTTCCCGCCAGCTTATCGGGGCTGACGCCTTGCTCTTCGGCGGCCACGATATACAGCGCCATAATGGGCAAAACCGCGCCATTCATGGTCATGGAAACCGACATGCTATCCAAGGGGATGCCGTCGAAGAGAGTGCGCATATCGAGGATGCTATCAATCGCTACGCCCGCCATGCCGACATCCCCCGCCACGCGCGGGTGGTCGCTGTCATAGCCACGGTGGGTGGCCAAATCAAACGCCACCGAAAGGCCTTTTTGACCCGCCTTCAAATTGCGGCGATAGAAAGCATTGGATTTTTCAGCCGTCGAGAAGCCAGCATATTGGCGCACCGTCCAAGGTTTATTGACATACATGGTCGCATAGGGGCCGCGAATATATGGCGCGATCCCCGGGAAACTGTCCAAATAGGGCAGCGTGTCTCTATCTTCGGCGGTATAAAGCGCTTTGATATCAATGCCTTCTGGCGTCTCGCGTTGGCTGGCGCCGCTGCGGTTTTCCTGCGCGTCTTGCGCCGCCGATTGCCATGTCGGCAAATCGCCTTTGGCGGTCAGGGAAAGAGGGCGGTTCGAAAAATCAGGTAATTGGCTCATCTCATGTCTCCCCTATAGACCCAGTTTGGCGTGAATATTTGTCAGATAGCTCAAGGCTTGGCAGCCCGCGAAAGCATAATCATCGACTTCGGCGATGTCGCGGGGCTTGCCGGCGAGCGCCAAATGCACCACGCCAGCCGCTTTTAACGCCGCCGCCAAGGCCGAGGCATGGGTTTCGTAATCGGCGTCCGAGCCGCATATCACGGCAATTTTGGCAGTGGATTTTTGAAACGCGTCGGCAATCGCCTCATAGTCTGTGCCGCCGTCGCCCGCGACCGCGTGCAAGCCGCCTGCGGCATAAAGATTGGTCGCGAAATTAGCCCGCGGGGTAAAGCTGGCCATGTCGCCAAGGCAGGCGAGAAAGACTTTCGGTTTGCTTTTCTGGGCCGCTTGTCGCAAGGCTTCAAAGCCGTGCGATAGGCGATAGTGGCCTTGGGTTTCGGCCTCGAGCGGCGCTTCGTCTAGGTTTGGAAACTCGCTCACCCCCACCATGGCATGGGCGCGCGTATCCATAGCGGCATCGAAAGTGGCGCGCTGGCTGGCAATCGCCGCATCAAGGCGACCATCGGCGATGGCCGCAGAAAGGCCGCCTGTGGCTTCAATGTCTTGGAAAATTATCCAAGCGGCCTTGGCTAAATCCTCGGTCAATTGCTCGACATAATAGCTGCCGCCAGCCGCATCGGTTACTTGGCCGATGTGGCTTTCTTCTTGCAAAATAATCTGCGTATTGCGGGCAATGCGCCGCGTCAAC
>JAQWIP010000025.1 GCA_029248825.1 Alphaproteobacteria bacterium
CGTCAGCTTGGCATGTGCCAAAGCGGCCTTGGCCGCGCTTACCGCCAAATCAGATGTGGTTTCGCCCTCGTCTGCCTGATGGCGTTGCTGGATGCCCGAGCGGCTTTGTATCCACGCGTCGCTGGTATCGAGTATTTTTGACAGGTCGTTATTGGTAATAATGTTCTTTGGTAGGTAGGCGCCAATGCCCGTTATTTTTGTTTTTTGAACCATCAATCCGCTCCTGTTTGAAAGGGTTACGTTAAACTCTCCGCCCAAGCGTTATCTAAGAGGGCTTGCATGACTTCAATATCAGACCCAATCGCCCCCAGAATATCTGCCTCGGCCGCCTCAATCGCCACTTCGACGGCGGTGGCAAAGCCATCGGCATCGGCACCGCCGTGGCTTTTCACCACAATGCCGTTCAAGCCGAGCAACATGCCGCCATTGGCCGCATTGGGATCCATACGCTGACGCAACGCCTTAAACGCACCCATGGCAAACACATAGCCGACTTTCGACAAGATAGAACTGCCCATGGCTTGACGCAAATATTCACCGATTTGACGCGCTGTGCCTTCGGCCGTTTTCAGCGCGATGTTTCCGGTAAACCCATCGGTCACCACAACATCGACATCGCCACGACCAATGCCATCGCCTTCGACAAAGCCTTTGAAGTTTAACTCCGACAGGGTTAATAATTCCGCCGCTTCCTTCACTTCATCCGTGCCTTTAACTTCTTCGACCCCAATATTCAACAGGCCGATTTCCGGCTCGGAAAGGCCAAACACCGTGCGTGCATAGGCTGCGCCCATGACGGCGAACTGCGCATAATGCGCTGCCGTGCCGCCAATATTGGCGCCCACATCTAGCACCACGCTTTCGCCGCGCACGGTCGGCCAAATCGCGGCCATGGCGGGGCGTTCGATACCTGGCAAGGTGCGCAAAATCACTTTGCCCATGGCCATTAAAGCGCCGGTATTACCCGCCGACACGCAAGCTTGCGCCTCGCCCTGTTTGACCGCATCAATGGCGCGCCACATGCCCGAGACTTTGCGCCCCTGACGCAAAGCCACCGACGGCTTGGCATCCATAGCGACATCTTTCTCGCAAGCCACAACCGTGCAGACTTCTTGTAAATTTTTATACTGGCTGAGTTCCGCGTTAATTTTATCGGCATTGCCAAACAATAAAAAGCTCACATGCGGGCGTTCCAAATGGGTTTTCACCAGCCCACGGATGGTCACTGCGGGGCCAACATCGCCGCCCATGGCGTCAATCGCTATAGTGGTTTTCTTCACGAGAGCCCCTCACATTTGGCTTTACTCAGTCTTACTGACTAGCGCTCTATATGCGCCAGTTCGCTAAAAACTTCAAGTTTCCTCGCCGTCATCTGCGAGGTTCGACTTCAAGCCTGCCAAAGCCGCAAAAGGCGAGGGTCGTTTATCTTCGGCCACAATTTCGGCCTCGCTTTGCCCATAGCCCGCAAAGGCGGCGCCCGGCGCGCGCGGATAGGCTGGCACTTCCATGGCAAAAATTTGCGTAATCGCCTCGCCAACGTCGGCCTCGCCATTGTGCATGGCTTCGGGCAAATCTGTGTCGAAATCATCCTCTGGCACGCTATATTTAGCGACCCGTTCGGCGGGCTGAAACTCTAGGGTGAAAGTCTGTTCAATCTGCGTCCACACGGGCTCCAGCGTGACGCCGCAAATTTGGCGCACCTTGCCGCGCACTTGTCCGGTCGCCACCAAGCACGATTTATCGAGCGGCGTCAGCAAAGCCTCAAACGCCAGCTCCGCCACTTCTTCAACTTGCAGCCGCGTGGCCAGCGCCGCCAAAACATCGTCCTCGGCTGCGTGTTTCACGGTTTTGCCAGATGGCGGCACACCGTCTTGGCGCACCAAATGGCTCATCTCGCCTTCGCCAAAAGGAAGCTCAAACTCGTCATCTTGTGGTAGCTCGGTCATGGCTTCGCCCTCCCCTAAAGTTCAAACACGCGGCCTGCGAGAATATCCTCGAGAGACCGTTTGGCGAGTTGCTTTTCCAACTCCAGAAAATAACTACCCAGCGCGCTCATTTTCTCGGCATCGGCTTGCTCTGGCGTATCGGGATAGAGATTGCGGGTCAGCACCTCTGCCAAACGCGCTTTCACGGCTTTGCTGGCTAGTGCAGGCGCCGCTTTGCCCAAGGCCTCATCATAGGCGGCGGCGCGGCCATAAAACGCCTGCGCCATTTTGCGAATGCGTTTGCCAACACCCAAATCGCCGACCCCAGACTCGCGCATCGCTTGATCCATATCGCGAAAGAACACATCGAATAAAGCTTGGCCGATTTCCTCGCGCGCCACCCCATCGGTGCGCAAGCGGCGCAGCACCAAATGCACATGCGCGGCTAGAAAATCAAACCGACCATCAAAGCTATCCGGCACTTGGCCTGCGCCATAATAATCGGGACGACGCGCCTGCGCCATAATCGCGGTATAGGCGGGCAAAACATCTGGCGCCTTGCGGCGCAGTGATAGAAAATCCAACAGTCCCATAACCTTCTCCTTACGCAAGAGCTGGCGCTCACGGGAAGGCCTAGCTCGTCTGGTTATTTGCATCTTTTCGGTTGCCAGCAAGCCCGGGATTGGCTACCCCATTCATTGCGCCGACAGGCCATCTGAGATAGGTTATAAATCATGCGATTGATTGAACAAGCAAAGATTAGACAGACAATGACACACCCCGTTTTACACGCCAGCCAGAGCTTATGCGTGTTGGCCGCCCTCCTCGCGCCAATCCAAGCCTGCGCGCCAGTAATCGACAATCGCGGCTATGTTTTTAATGACAGCCAGATAAGCAGTTTGAAAAAAGGCAGCACCAAGCGCCAAGTCGTGCAAAATAATTTCGGCTCGCCCTCCACCGTGACCAAGCTAAACGGCACGGCATATTATTACGTCCGCTCGCGTTTTGTCACCGAGAGCTATCGCGCGCCCGAAGAAGTCGAGCGCAAAGTCTTGGCGATTTATTTTGCCGCCAATGACACCGTAAAAGACTATGCCATTTATGGGCTAGAGGATGGCATCATCGTGCCTATCGTCCAGCGCACAACGCAAACGCAAGGTCAGGAACTGTCGGTTCTGGGTCAGATATTTGGCAACCTCGGCCGCTTTGGCGACAATGCGCCTGGCAGCGATTTTTAAGCGTTACGACTGGCGTTTTTGCCAACGTATATGAATGGCCTGAAGTGCAGCAAAGGCCAGCACGATGACGG
>JAQWIP010000145.1 GCA_029248825.1 Alphaproteobacteria bacterium
CTCGGGCATTCAAGCGCTCGGCTTTGGACTTGGCAATGTGCTTTTCGAGCTTTTGGGCGATGCCAAACAACCCCGCATCGCTGTGGGGCATGATTATCGTTCTTATTCGCAGAGCATTAAAATTGCTTTGACCACGGGGCTGATGAGCGCGGGCGTCGAGGTTTTGGATATTGGTCTGGCGCTGTCGCCGACCGCTTATTTCGCCCAGTTTCATCTCGATGCGCCAGCCGTGGCCATGGTGACGGCGAGCCATAATGAAAATGGCTGGACGGGCGTCAAAATGGGCGCGGCGCGGCCTCTGACTTTTGGCCCCGATGAAATGTCGGCTTTGCGCGATGCGGTTTTGAACAATACAGGCGTTTCGCGCGCGGGCGGCAGCTACACGCGCGTCGATTCCGTGGCGCAAGCCTATATGGATGACTTAAGCACGCGCGAGCCGTTTCAGCGCAAACTCAAAGCCGTGGTCGCTTGCGGCAATGGCACGGCAGGCGCTTTCGCGCCGCAAGTTTTGGCTAAATTGGGCGTCGAGGTGGTCGAGCTGAATTGCGACCTCGACTATACATTCCCCAATCACAACCCAAACCCCGAAGACATGAAAATGCTGCACGCCCTGCGCGACAAAGTTTTGGAAACCAGCGCGGATATCGGCTTTGCTTTCGATGGCGATGGCGACCGCTGCGGTGTGGTGGACAATGAGGGCGAAGAAATTTTCGCCGATAAAATGGGTGTTCTGGTGGGTCGCGATTTGGCGCGCCAATATAAAGACGCGGTGTTTATTGCCGATGTGAAATCCACCGGACTATTTGCCACCGACCCAGATTTATTGGCGGCGGGCGCGGTGACCCATTATTGGAAAACCGGACACTCTTATATGAAGCGCCACACGCATGATATGGGCGCGCTGGCGGGGTTTGAAAAAAGCGGCCATTTCTTTTTCAACGCCCCCATCGGGCGCGGCTATGACGATGGCATTGTCACCGCCATTGCGATTTGCGATATGCTGGAGCGAGCCGGCCAAGACACGATGGCCGATTTGCGCCGCTCCTTGCCCGTCACGTATGGCTCGCCGACCATGTCGCCCTATTGCGATGATTTGAAAAAATACCAAGTCGTCGATCGCGCCATTGCCCATTTCGAAAAATTGGCGGCCGACGGCGGGCAAATCATCGGCCAAGACATTCGCGATTTAGTGACCGTCAACGGCGTGCGCATCACGCTGGCCGATGGCACTTGGGGATTGGTTCGCGCCTCCTCCAATAAACCCGGTCTGGTGGTGGTGGTCGAAAGCCCCGTGTCGGAAGAAAATATGCGCGCGATTTTTGCCGAAATAGATGCGCTCTTGGCGTCCTATTCAGAAGTCGGCGAATACGACCAGAAGATTTAAAACAACAGCGCCAACACCATGCGTCCGCCGCTGATAAATAAGAAGCTGGCGAAAATAGTGTTGAGGGCTTTCTTGCTCATGCGATGCGCCAAACGCACGCCCAAGGGCGCGCCCAACATGCTGGTCGGTATCATCAAAGCGAAAGCCAAAGCGTTGACATAGCCAAAAGCGAAGGGTGGCAAATCAGGCAGCGACCAGCCGCCGATAATAAAGCCGATTGCGGCTGGCACGGCGATGAGAACGCCGATGGCCGAGGACGTGCCGACCGCGCGGTGGACATCATGGCCAGAGGCGTTCAAAAGCGGCACCGATAATGTGCCGCCGCCAATGCCCATCAGCGCCGAGAAAAATCCGATGAGGCTAGAGAGCGCTTTTTGCAGGGTTTCCGACAGCGAGCTTTGGCTCGCCTCGCCCGCGTTTTGGCTCAACACCATACGAAACGCCATGGTTAACACCAAGGTTGCGAAGATGATTTTCAATCCCGCCGGTGCCACAAAACGCGCGGCAATCGCGCCCGCCAAAGCGCCCGCCGCCACAAAGCCGCCCCAGCTTTTTAAAACCTCTACATCGACGGCGCCCTTTTTATAATGGCTGCGCGTCGACTGTGTGGCGGTGAAACAGATAATCGCCAAAGACGTGCCGACCGCCATATGGATTTGCAAATATTCCGGAAAGCCAAAGAACACGAAAGTCTGAAACAAAACCGGCACCAAAATAATGCCGCCGCCTACGCCCAATAGCCCGGCGATAATGCCCGAGATAAACCCCGCCGCCAGCAACACCGCCGCCAAAGAGCCAAGCTCGCCCGAGCTGCCCAAAGCCATCACTTGTTCCATCTAGCCAGCCTCCTGCAAGGCGCTTTTTCGCGCTTGTTGCTCTAGCACTAAATCCAGCGCCTCGGTTAATACCTTGGGGTCGTCGCCGCGCTGCGGGGCGTTTTCGCTCAAATGCCGACGCCAAATGCGCCCGCCCGCTTGGCCTTGAAACAAGCCCATGAGATGACGCGTCAAAGCATGTAAGCGCGTGCCATTGGCCACGAGGTTTTGTGCATAAGGCACTAAGTGATGCACAATCTCTTCGCGCGACAGCGGCGTTTGCGTCTCGTTGTAAAACGCGGCATCGACGCCCGATAACAGATAAGGGGTTTTATAGGCGGCGCGGCCAAGCATCACGCCATCGACATCGGCCATATGGGTTTGCGCTTGTGCCATGGTTTCAATGCCGCCGTTAAGCGAAATAAGCAAATCGGGATGCGCGGCTTTTAATTGGTAAACCAGCGCATAATCCAGCGGCGGGATATCGCGGTTTTCTTTCGGGCTTAACCCCTCGAGCCAAGCTTTGCGCGCATGCACGATGAAATGGGTGACGCCTGCGCTTTTGCATTTTTCCACCAAAGTGAACAAAGCCTCGTTCGGGTCTTGGTCGTCGACGCCGATGCGGCACTTTACGGTCACGGGAATTTTCACGCTGTCTTTCATGGCCGCCATACACTCGGCCACCAAGTCGGGCGTCTGCATGAGGCAGGCTCCGAATTGCCCCGATTGCACGCGGTCTGACGGACAGCCGACATTGAGGTTAATCTCGTCATAGCCCCAGTCTTCGCCAATCTTGGCGGCTTCGGCCAGAGCCTCGGCCTCGCTGCCGCCCAATTGCAAAGCAAGGGGATGTTCTTCGGCGTTGAAATCTAGCAGTTTGGCGCGGTCGCCAAAGCGGATGGCATTGGCCGTTACCATTTCAGTATAAAGGCGCGCGCGCCGCGAGATGAGCCGCAGAAAAAAGCGGTCATGCCGGTCCGTCCAATCCATCATCGGGGCGACGGAAAATTTAATATCTTCAGCGCTTAAACTCATCCGCTCTTTGTCGCCTTTTTTGCGCGCCACAGCAAGAACAAGAAAAGCCTGCGAGGTTTCCCCCGCAGGCTTTTATGTAGCTACAATTGGCAGACTTACTTTTTCGAGCTGCTGGCCAATTCGTTAAACGGTACTTTTTTATCGACGCGAATATCTTGCGGCAGACCCAGCACTTGCTCGGACACGATATTGCGCAAAATTTCATCCGTGCCGCCAGCAATCCGATAGCCGGCTGCGCCGAGCCACTGATTTTGGAAAGCCGCGCCCATCGGGCTTTCGTCGCCATCTTGCAAAATGCCGCCCTGGCCTTGGATGTCCATGGCGAAACTGCCGAGGTCTTGCATTTTCGGGCCGGAGACAATTTTACCAATGGAGCTTTCCGCGCCTGGCACTTGGCCTTTTGAGAGCGCGGTTAGCGTGCGAAATTTGGTGTATTTCAAGCCTTGCGACTGGACGTACCAATCGGCCAGTTTTTCGCGCACATTAGAATCTTTAATGGCTGGGCCTTCTTCCAGTTCGGTTTCGCGAGCCAGTTTTAGCAATTCCTCATAATCGACGCCGCTGCCGCCGCCAATCGCGAGGCGTTCGTTCATCAAGGTGGTCAGCGATACTTTCCAACCTTCGCCGACATCACCAAGACGCTGGCTATCGGGAACGCGCACATCATTGAAGAAGACTTCGTTGAAGCCTGCGCCGCCGGAGATTTGCTTAATCGGGCGAATTTCAATGCCGGGCGTTTTCATATCGAGGAAGAAAAACGTCAGACCTTTGTGCTTCGGCACGGTGGGATCAGAGCGGGTGACGATGATGCCATAGTCACAAAAATGCGCGCCCGATGTCCAAACTTTTTGACCATTGATGATCCAATCATCGCCATCGCGCTCACATTTTGTGCGCAGACCCGCAACGTCAGACCCCGCCGCAGGCTCGGAGAACAATTGGCACCATACTTCTTCGCCAAACAAAGCAGGCTTCACATAGCGCTCGTTCTGCTCGGGCGTGGCCCATTTCATCATCGTTGGAATGCACATGCCGAGGCCAATTTCAAAAAACCCGCGTGGCACATCGAAGTTGGCTTCTTCTTGCGAATAGATAACCGATTGAATGGAGGTGCCACCGCGACCGCCATATTCGGTTGGCCAGGTGATGGCGGCATAACCGGCTTCGGCTTTTTTGACCTGCCATTCTTTGGCACGCACGAGGCGTTCGGCTTCTGATTTGGTGGACACGCCGGCTTTGGCGTTGCTGGTGTCGCGCTGGCGCGCATTGGCCGTCAACCACTCGCGAGCTTCGCTGCGGAACTTGGCTTCTTCTGGGGTATCGTTAAAATCCATTTTAACTGTACTTCCTAGTTAACTTAAACTTGCGGCGCAAAAGCGTTAGGCCACATTACTTTTTTCGAGCTCGGCAACGAGCCGGTTTTTCCATCGGCTAGCGCTGCCCAAAGACAGAGCCAGAAGTTTCGACCGACGATAATGAAATTGCGGATTGGCTTCCCACGTAAAGCCGATGCCGCCATGCACTTGAATGCATTCTTGCGCCGCAAAGCGATAGGCTTCGGTTGCAGAAATGCGCGCCGAGGCGGCCGCTAATTCAAGGTCTGCGCCCTCTTGAGCCAGCACCATGGCGCCATAATAGGCGTTGGAACGCGCCAGCTCGAGCTTCACATACATATCAGCCAATTTATGTTTAATCGCCTGATAAGAACCGATTTGACGACCAAAAGCATAGCGGTCGAGCGAATAGTCTTTCGCCATATTCAACGCCGCTTCGGTGCCACCGACTTGTTCAAAAGCCACCAGCACAGCCGCGCCCGCTTCGATGCGTTTCATCAACGACCAACCTTCGCCAGCTTCGCCTAGAAGCGTTGCGTCGGCGTCGTCGAAACTTATTTCGGCATGGCCGCGTGTTGGGTCAATCGTCTCGATGCTGGCGCGGGTGACGCTGCTTTGCGTCAAATCAACGACGACGAGAGAAACAGCCTGCTCGCCCGTGCCGCCTGTATTGGCCAAGACGATAGCCACCGAAGCGGTCTCTCCATCTGGCACAGGCAGTTTGCGGCCATTTAATTTACCCTTGGCAAAACTGGTTTTTGTGTTGCGCGGCGAGGGCGCTGCGGGGCCTTCGGCCGCTGCAAAAGTGCCAATCACTTCGCCAGAGGCGAGCTTGGGCAACCAAGCTTGTTTCAACTCTTCCGAGCCACCCAATTTCAAAGCTTCGGCGGCCATATAAATCGACGAGCTGAAAGGAACCGGAGCGGCACTGCGGCCTAGCTCTTCGGCCACAACGCATAACTCGAGCGCGCTAAGGCCGAGGCCTCCGTATTCTTCTGGAATGGCGGCGCCGGTGAAACCCAAATCGCAAAGCCCTTGCCACACGTCATCGTTGTGGCTGGCATCGCTTTCTAGAACTGTGCGGACATCATCATAGCTGCATTTATCTTCCAAGAACTTGCGCGCTTGGTCTTTGAGCATTTTCTGATCGTCTGAAAAATCAAAATTCATCCCTCGTGCCTCCCTAAATCTTCTCTGTATAGTTATCTAATTCGTAAGAAAGGTAGAGCAAGGCGAAACAAGGGTCAATGATTTGGTCGCCTAGGAAAGTGCGCCCAAAGCCGCCACAAAGACATGCTCAAAGACATGGCTGACACCACGGCGATGCGCCTCCAATCGCGCCTCTAAACGGCGCATATCTGGCTCATTCAGGGCTTCCAACAAGACACCCGCCGTGGCTGGCACGGGCTGGGTTTCATTATCTTCTAGGCATAGGCTGCCAATTTGTCGCAAAGCCAAATAGCTCTGTGCGGCGCTGTTTAGAACTTCATAATCGCTCGGACTTAAGATTTTCAGCTCGCTCAAATCATCCAAAACTTGGCTCAGCTCGCGCGCCCCAATCAGCTGGCTATGGGCGGGGGCGTGGCGCAATTGCAAAGCTTGCGCGATAAACTCAATATCGACCAAGCCGCCATCGCCGCGACGAATATCAAACGGGCCGGCTTGGGGTTGGTGTTCGCGAAGGCGCGCCCGCATCTCGACGACATCTTGAACCAATTTTTGCGGCTCGCGCTTTGCGCCAAGCAGCGTTTCTACCTCGCGTGTGACGCGCGCGCCCAGCCCCGCATCGCCCGCCATCACCCGCGCGCGCGTGAGCGCCATATGTTCCCACGTCCAGGCTTGCTCGGTTTGATAGTCGATAAACGAAGATAATTTGGTGACCAATGGCCCCGAATTACCCGAGGGACGCAAGCGCGTATCGACTTCGAACAGACCGCCCTCGGCTGTCGGGGCGCTCATACCGCTCAAGAAACGCCGCGCCAATCTGGCGAACCATTGTTCGGCAGAAATCGGTTTGGCGCCGTCGGAAAGCGCCGCGAAATCTGGCGCATCGCAAATCAGAATAATGTCCAAATCAGATTGCAGCGTCATCTCTTGGCTCCCCAATTTGCCCAGCCCCAAGACAATCATCTCGCCGCTCGCCAAACGGCCATATTGGCGCTCAATATCGGCTTTGGCCGCGCCCAACATGGCCTCAATCGAGGTTTGCGCAAGCTGGCTATAGGCCTCGCCAAAGCGCACCGCCATGACGGGGTCGGCCAACACGCGCGTGCCGATGCGGAATTGTTCTTCATGCACATGGCGCCGCAATTGGTTCATCGCGGTTTCAAAATTATCCGTATCCAAAACCAAGCGAGGTGCCGCCGCCTCTACCGGTTGCACCAGCACATCGATAAGCCCCGAATTGGCACCCAGAAACGCCGACAGACGCGGCGCCACAGTGACGATATCAATCAGCAAATGCAAAACATGGGGGTTCGATTGAAACAGCGAAAACACTTGCACGCCCGATGGCAAGCTTTCTAGAAAATTGTGAAACCGAATAAACCCGCCATCGGCATCGCCGCCTTGCGCCAATCGCTGCAAGACGGTGGGCTGCAAGCGCGTGAGAATTTCGCGCGCGCGTTGGCTGCGCGTGGCACCCATGCGCCCCGCGTGCCAGCCGCGAATGAGCGCCGATATTTCTTTGCCTCGTGCAAACCCCATATCGGCCAAAGTCTCTAACGTGCCGGGGTCGTCTTCGTTTCCGGTGAAAACCAAATTGCCTTCCACGCCCGACAGGCTCTCGGATTGCTCGAAGAGGAGCGCATATTCTTGCGTGACTTTGGCCAATTGGGCGGTGAAATCTGTGGCGAAATCTGGCGCCGTTTCAAAGCCGGCAAAACGGGCAAAACTCGCGAAAGGCTCGGGCGCCATAGGCAAGGTTTGCGTCTGTTCGTCTTGGCGCATTTGCAGGCGATGCTCGAGGCGGCGCAAATAATAATAGCACTCGGTCAGCGTGCTGGCGGTCTGGTTGGAAATCCAATTTTTATCGGCCAGCATGGCCAGCATGTCGACCGTGCGATGGCCGCGCAAATCTGCATCTCGCCCGCCCGCGATGAGCTGTTGGGTTTGCACGAAGAACTCAATCTCACGAATGCCGCCGCGCCCCAGTTTTAGATTATGCCCCATGGCGGCAATCTCGGCATGGCCGCGCACCGCATGGATTTGCCGCTTCATCGAATGGACATCTTCGATGGCTGCAAAATCAAAATAGCGCCGCCATATGTAGGGTTGCAAATCGTCGATAAACTGCTGACCCGCCGCCACATCGCCTGCTATCGGCCGCGCCTTAATATAGACGGCGCGCTCCCAATTCTGCCCCATAGATTCATAATAGCCCAGCGCTGCCGAAACCGAGACGGTGAGCGGCGTCGCGCCCGGGTCGGGGCGCAGGCGCAAATCGACGCGAAAGACAAAGCCGTCTTGCGTCACCGTTTGCAGCATGGCGGTTAAATCTTGCACCAATGTAATGTGGAATTTTCGCATGTCGACATCGGGTGCCAACGGCAAGGCATCGGGCGTGTAATAGACGACGAAATCAATATCCGACGAATAGTTTAGCTCCTGCCCGCCGTGTTTGCCCAAGGCCAAGACCACCAAACCATCGCGCGAAAACCGCGCCAAATGCCCGCCGCGCACAGCCTCGTGCAGAAGAAAATCCAACGCCGAGGAGACACTCGCATCGGCCAATTGGGTGAGCGCATCCGTCACTTGCTCGACGTCCCAATGGTCAGCCAAATCGGCCAGCCCAATCGATAACGCAGATTTATTGCGCGCGTGGCGCATCTCGGCCATGGCGACATCGCGCTCGGTGCAATCGGCGAGCTTCGCCTGCATGTCGCGGATCATCTTGGCATGATAATCGGCCACGCTGTGCTGGCTCAGGTCTTCTAAAACATCGGGATAGCGTCGCATGAGGCGGGTCAAAAAACCGCTGCCCTCGACCACCCAGAGGAAAAAATCACTATGGGTTTTTAGCCGAGCTTGCCCCTCTGGCGAGGCGGCGGTTTGAATGTCTTCCAGCAGAGCGCGCGCGTGGTCGCCATCGAGCGGACGCCGCTCTGGCGTCGCAGGCAACTGGTCAAACAAAGTGGAAGGCGCGGCTGCCATCTTAGGCTCGCTTCGGCAAACGCAAAGTCGCGCGCAGCCCGGGCGAAGCTTCGCTAAGCGTCAAGGCGCCGCCATGGTGACGGCAAATCGCAGCCACCAACGACAACCCCAGACCCGTGCCATCGCCCGAACGGCTCTCGTCAAGCCGCACGAAGCGCTTCTCCACCTCGCTATATTTTTCTGGCGGAATGCCCGCGCCGCCATCGGTGAGGGAAATCAAGATATCGCCATCGCTCTCGCCCAAGGCCAAAACCACGCGGCTATCTGGCACGCTGGCATGGGTGAGCGCGTTTTCCAAAAGATTGGCAACCGCTTGAACCAGCAAAGGCTCATCGCCCTCCAAACCGCTCACGGGCGCAAGCTCTAATACCAAATGCATTTGCTTATCGGCGAATACCGCTTCGAATAAATCATGCAGATTGGTCAGCAATTCCGCCCCATCCAACGGCTGGCGGGTGAGTTTGGCGGCACCGCTTTCCAGACGCGACAAAGCCAGAAGAGCGGTAAAACTATGCAGCAGCTACATCTTCCAAAGCATCGGCCAATTGATCGCGCGCCGTATCTTCGCTTTGCTCCAGCAAGGCCTCGAGGCGCGCCTTCAATCGGGTTAGGGGGGCGCGCAAATCATGCGCCAGATTATCGCTGACTTGTTTGGTGTCGGCCATCAGGCTTTCGATGCGCGCCAGCATGGTGTTGATATGGCTGGCCATCAGCGCCCATTCATCACCGCGCGCATCGACCGCAAGGCGGCTGGCGAATTGGCCTTGCAGGACGGGTTGTAAATCTTGGTTGAGCGCGGCGACGCGAGCCAAATTGCGCCGCGCCAGAAAAGCCCCGCCAGCCAAGCCGAAAATCGTCAGTCCCAAAAGGGCCAAAGCAAAAAGGCGAACCATTGTCGCCAACAGGCTTTGCGTATCGTGCATATCTTGGCCGAGCAGAACCACTAAATCGTCATCAAGCTGCAGCACGCGGGCGCGAATTTGGGCTTCGGGGGTGCTGGCGTAAAACCATCCCTGTTGAGCAATCTGCGTATTTTCTGGCGCGGGAAAATCTGCCAGATTGCCCGCCAAATAGACCCCCAGCGAGGTCGATAGGCGAACCACGAAACCTTGATTTGCCTCTGATTTTATCGACACGAAGGCGGCTAGGTTTTGCGCGCCCTCTTGCTCATAGACGCGCGAAAGATGAGCCGCCTCGCGCCAAATAACCGCGTCTTGCGCGTCCAATAAATGCTGCTCAAGACGGTGGTATAACAGCCCCAAAACCAGAGCCACCGACAGCGTTAGCACGCCCGTATAGGCAAGGGCGGCGCGAAACGAGGTGGCGCGCAATAGGCTCATGATTGGGCCTCTTTCAGCACAAAGCCTTGGCCGCGAAGCGTATGCAGCAGCGGCGTTTCAAACCCTTTGTCCAGCTTGGCGCGCAGCCGCGAGATATGCACATCGACCACATTGGTTTGCATATCGGCGCTATAATTCCACACGCTCTCCAGTAACATCGTGCGCGTAACGGTTTGGTTTTTCTGGCGTAGCAAATATTCCAGCAGCGTAAATTCGCGCGGGTTTAGCTCCAGCTCCACCTCGGCGCGGGTCGCCCGCCGCGCCACTACATCGAGGGTTAAATCGGCCAGTTGCAAAATCGTGTCGGGGGTTTGGGTTTGGCGTTTGCTCAAGGCCAAAACGCGCGCTTGCAATTCGGCAAACGCATAGGGTTTGACCAAATAATCATCGCCGCCCGCCGCAAAGCCATCGACCCTATCTTCGACATCACCAAGACCTGAGAGAAACAGCACGGGCGTCTCTAGCCCTTGCGAGCGCAATTGGGTGACCATCTCGACGCCGTTTAATTTTGGCATCATGCGGTCGACCACCATCACATCAAAACGCGCATCTTGCGCCGCCGCCAGCCCCAGCTCGCCATTGGCCGCATGGGTGACGTCAAACCCTTGCGCGCGAAATCGCTCCACCAATAAATCGGCGGCTTTGAGGTCGTCTTCGACCAGCAAAAGGCGTAGGGGCGCGTCCATAGGGGCAGACTAGCTTTTATTGCAGCGGGGTTGAAGTGTTTTGACGCATCAGGCGAAAGCCGAAAAATCCGCCGAGCAGCAAAATGACAATTGGCATCGCCCAAAGCGGCGCCGTATGGCTGGCCAGGCGCGGGCGAAATAAAGCAAACTCGCCGTAACGCTCCACCACGGCCGCGCGGATTTGTGCGTCGCTATCGCCCGCCACAAGCCGCAGGCGTACCATTTGGCGCAAATCGCGCGCCAGCGGCGCATCGCTATCATCAATCGATTGGTTTTGGCAAACCAGACAGCGCAGCTCTTGGCTCAAGGCGCGCGCGCGGGTTTCGAGGGCGCCATCGCTGAGCGCTTCGCCGGGGTCAAGCGCCAAGACGGGCGTGAGCCAGAGGCTCGCCACGATAAGCAGCCGCCCTATCATGCGCGGCGTCTCAAGCGGGTGCGCAGGCCAAATCCGCCACCCGCTGCCATCAGCACCGCGCCGAGCCAGATGAAGGCGACATAAGGGTGATACCAAATCCGCAAGACGCGTTTGTCGTTGGCCGTCTCGCCGACCACCGCATAAAGGTGGCCTGTTAGATCTGTGGTAATGGCGGCCTCGGTGGTTTGCGAGCGTTCGGCTTCGTAAAACCGGCGTTCGGGAAATAAATAGCGACCCGCATGTTGACCCGTCATGTAGGTTAAGCGCGCTTGCTCGGCGCGATAATTCGGGCCGTCGATTTCGCGCAGGCCGTCGTAGCGCAAAGTGATGGAGGCGATATCTATTTCTTGGCCTGAGCTGGCCGCCACGACAATTTCTTCGCGCCATTGCGTTGCCGCCAAAATACCCAGCATTAAAACGCCCAAGCCGCCATGTGCCAAAGGCGCCGAAAAAGCGCTCGAAGGCAGCGTCCAGAAGCGCCATAGCTTGGCGCGATGCGGCGACAGCTTGCGGCATAAATCAAGGCTCGCGCCCAACACCAACCAGAAAGAAGCGGCAAATAAAGCCAGCACCATAATCGACGCCGCGCCGCGCAGCAGCACGAGGATAGCGGTGAGCAATAAAGCCGCCACCGCGCCCATGGCGAGATAGGCGCGCAAAGGCGCCAAATGCCCTTGGCGCCACGTCAGCAAAGGCCCCAAGGGCAAGAGAATAGCAAATGGTACCGAAAGCGGGGCGAAGACTGCGTTGAAATAGGGCGCGCCAACGGAGATTTTGCCCATGCCAAGACCGTCCAAAACCAGCGGGTAAATTGTGCCAACAAAAACCGTGACGGTGGCCGTAGCGAGGAAAATATTATTGGCCAGCAAAAGCCCCTCGCGGCTGATGGGCTGAAACGCGCCATCGGGCGCTAATTTGGGCAAGCGATAGGCATAAAGCGCCAGAGCGCCTGCAGTGAAGCCGACCAATATCGCCAGAATATAAATCCCGCGCTCGGGGTCATTGGCGAAAGCATGCACCGACGTTAAGACGCCAGAGCGCACTAAAAACGTGCCAGATAAAGACAGCGCGAAAGTGACGATGGCCAGCAGCAGCGTCCAGCGTTTGAGCGTGTCGCGGGTTTCTGCCACTAAGGCCGAATGCAGCAAAGCCGTGCCAGCCAACCAAGGCATTAGCGAGGCGTTTTCAACCGGATCCCAAAACCAAAACCCGCCCCAGCCCAATTCGTAATAAGCCCAATAAGACCCCAGCGCGATGCCCAACGTCAAAAATATCCAAGCGGTTAAAATCCATGGCCGCATCCAGCGCGCCCAATTATTGTCGCGCCCATCTTGCGGCTCGCCTGCGGTGGCCAGCGCGGCAATGGCGAAAGCAAAGCTCATGGAAAACCCAACATAGCCCGCATAGAGCAGAGGCGGATGCGCCGCCAAAGCAGGGTCTTGCAATATTGGCGTCAGGCCTTGGCCCGCAAATGGCGCGGGCAAAAGACGCGCAAATGGATTGGAGGTGAATAATAGGAAGGAGAGAAAAGCCGACCCTAAGAGACCTTGGGAGAGCATAACGTAAGAAGAAAAACGGGCGGGAAGGTTTTTGGCTGTCCGCGCGAAAGCCGCGCCATAGGCGGCCAAGATGAGTGTCCATAAAAGCATCGAGCCTTCATGGTTGCCCCAGACGCCAGCGATTTTATAAATCATCGGCTTGGCGGCATGGCTATTGGCAAACACCACCATCAGCGAAAAATCGGAGCGCACGAAAGCATAGGTCAGCGCCGCGAAAGATACAGCGATGAGCAGCGCCTGCAAGTAAGCGGCTCGAGTGGCGAAGGAAAGCGCCGTCTCACTGCCTGCCTCATGGCGCAAGAAAACCAGCGGCACAAGCGCTTGGGCAAGGGCGACGACCAGCGCCAAGACCAAGACAAAATGACCCAGCTCGGCAATCATGGTTTGCCCCCTTCCCTCGGGTGCGGCTGATTGTATTTGCCAGATTTCTCCAGCGCCTCCGCGACCTCTGGCGGCATGTAGGTTTCATCATGTTTGGCCAAAACCGTATCTGCCACAAACAGGCCTTCGCCGTTAAATCGCCCTTCCGCCACCACGCCTTGGCCTTCGCGGAAGAGGTCTGGCAACATGCCCTCATAGGAGACGCTTATCGAATGCGCCAAATCGGTGACATCAAACTTCGCACGCAAGCCATCGCGGCGGACGCTGCCTTGGCTTACCAAACCGCCGACGCGCATTGCCTCGCCGGGGATGGCCGGATTAGCGGCTAATTCGCTGGGCGAGCGGAAGAATACGATATTGTCTTCCAGCGCCGTCAGCGCCAGTCCTGCGGCCACGGCCAGAAAAGCCAGCCCGCCGACAATCGCTGCCAGTCGTGTTTGTTTGGGAGTTAATTTCGCCATCATGGCGCCAGTATAGGCTTTTGCGGTAGCGCTTGGCTATGGCCATAGGCGGGCGCTAAGGGTGGCTCGTTGCCGCAGGTTTCAGGCGGCTAATTTGATTGCGAAATTTGCTTATCCAGCAGTTTGGCAAGCGGCGCCTCGTCGGGCAAATCGGCGCGAAGATTATGCCAAATCGCACGGGCTTTAGCATCCTCGCCTTGTTGCGCCCAGCTTTGCGAGCGCCAGAATTGGGCCAGTAAATTCTCGCTATCTTCTTGCAACACGCTATCGAGCAGCGCGACCGCGACTTCATTGACCACGCCGCCATCTTGCTCAATCAGCGATTGCGCCAGACCGACATGCGCCTCTGTGTCGATGGGTTGGGTTTCCCCCGTCAGCTCAATCACGCGCTGCCACGCATCGCCGGCTTTGGCGGGCTGGCCAACAGTCGTGCGCAGGCGAGCCAGCAGACGCCAGCCCTCGACATCTTGGGGGCGCAGCCGAATTTCATTTTCCAGACGCGCCATAATCGCGGCAGGTGGCAAATCCGATAAAGCCCCCTCAAGGCGCGGCGTCAAAGGTTGGTCGGGCGTTTGCGGATTACCGAGATAAAGATAAAGCGCAAGCGCCAAACTCGGCACCATAAAAAGCACGGCCAAGAGCGCCCTATTCTGCTGCGCCTCGCGAAACGGAGCCGCCAGCGCATAAGCCACGCCGAAGGCGGCAATCGCGCTGCCTACCCAGAGAAAAATTTCCGATAGTTCGTTCATTTAAAAGCCGAGATATTGGACCATTTCGTCCGTCGGTGCGCGGGGGCTTTGCAATGTATTCACCGGCGCATCGGGGTCGGCATAGCCCAAAGCCAGGCCACAGAATAAAGTCATATTCTCTGGAATCTCGAGATGGGCTTTCACGGTTGGCGCCCAAATCGCCCACGCTTCTTGCGGGCAACTATGCAAACCGCGCTCGCGCGCCAGCAACATCATGGTTTGAATGAGCATGCCCATATCCGACCATTGACCTTCTTGCATGGTTTTGTCGAGCGCGAAAAACATGCCCACGGGCGCATTGAAAAACGTGAAATTGCTGGCCAGCCAAGCAAAGCGCGCCGCTTTATCATCGCGCGCCACGCCCATCGATTCATACATTTTCTCGCCCAACTCAAAACGACGGTCCGTATAGGGGGATTTTAGTTTGGGCGGGTAAATATTATATTCCGAGCCTTCGCCAGCCGGATTTTCCAGACCTTTTTCGGCAATGGTTTGCACCAATTGATCGCGCGGCTCGCCTTGCAGAACATAGACATGCCACGGTTGCAAATTGCCGCCCGAGGGCGCGCGCATGGCTGTGTCGACAATATATTTCACATCGTCTTGCGCAACCGGCTTATCGAGAAAAGCGCGGCAAGAAAACCGGCTTCCGATGGCTTCGCTGACGCTCGGGGCATTCGTGGTTAATCGTGACATAAGTTCCTCCAAAATATACCAAAACATATCACAGCCCCGAGCCTTGTCTATTTGAAAGACGCCCCGTTCGAGCGAGCGAACCAGAAAAGATGTTAAGTCGCGTCTGATATCGGCAAGCGCAAATTTTAAATCGCAATGGCGACGCGACCTTTCGTGAAGCTGCCATTTATCGGCGTCGCTAAAATCGGCGTATCGCTCCAATAGACCACCGAGGGGTCGGCGGGGCGATGTCAATCGAAATATAAAAAATTCATTTTTTTA
>JAQWIP010000150.1 GCA_029248825.1 Alphaproteobacteria bacterium
TGTGTAAACTTTTTTACTTTAATATTTTCAATAGCTTGGGATTCACTCGACAAGGCGCTGTCATGGTTGTATGTCCACATCAACGAAACCCTTATATGAGGATATAGTGATGACGAAATACAGTGAACTCGTAGCTCAAAAAGCTGCAACGATCAAAACCGTTGGGTCTGCTTGGGCTGCCATTAACCCAGAATATGCTGCCCGCATGGAAGTTCAAAACCGCTTTAAAACCGGTCTGGACGTGGCGCGCTACACAGCCGATATCATGCGCAAAGATATGGCCGATTATGATGGCGACAGCAGCCAATACACGCAGTCTTTGGGTTGCTGGCATGGTTTCACCGCACAGCAAATGATGATGGCTGTGAAACGTCACCGCAAAACCACTGATAAATCTTACGTCTATCTGTCCGGTTGGATGGTCGCCGCGCTTCGCTCTGAGTTTGGCCCTCTGCCAGATCAGTCGATGCATGAGAAAACGTCGGTCGCAAGCCTCATCGAAGAAATTTACACTTTCTTGCGTCAAGCCGATGCGCGCGAATTGCGTCATCTGTTTGTTGACCTCGACGATGCGCGCGCCAATGGCGGCGATGTCGACGCGGCTCTAGCAGCTATCGACAATCACGAAACCCACGTTGTGCCGATTATTGCCGACATTGATGCGGGCTTTGGTAACGAAGAAGCGACTTACTTGCTGGCCAAGAAAATGATCGAAGCTGGCGCGTGCTGCATCCAAATTGAAAACCAAGTGTCGGACGCCAAACAGTGCGGCCACCAAGATGGTAAAGTAACCGTGCCGCACGAAGACTTCATCTCGAAAATTAACGCTGTGCGTTATGCTTTCCTCGAGCTGGGTGTCGACAATGGCATCATCGTGGCTCGTACCGATAGTCTCGGCGCTGGCCTGACCCAAAAAATCCCTGTGTCGGCAACGCCTGGCGACATGGCCGACCAATATAACGCCTTCTTGCAACTCGAAGAAGTCTCTGACCTGTCTGGCATCAAGCAAGGCGAGCAAGTGATTACGCAAGGCGGCAAAACAATGAAACCTGTGCGTCTGCCAAATGGCCTTTATGCGTTTAAAGACGGCACAGGCGAAGATCGTTGTGTTCTCGATTGTATCACGGCACTGGAAAACGGCGCCGATCTTTTGTGGATTGAAACCGAGAAGCCAAATGTGGCGCAAATCGGCGGCATGGTCTCGCGCATTCGCGAAGCCATTCCAAACGCCAAATTGGTTTACAACAACTCACCAAGCTTTAACTGGACACTCAACTTCCGCAACCAAGTGCATGCAGAATGGGTAGCGGCTGGTAAAGACGTATCGGCTTATCCAGATCCAGCTTCCGAGCCTACAGGTCTGATGAACGTGAAGTTCGACGATAGCGAGCTGGCAGCTGAAGCGGATATGAAAGTGCAAACTTTCCAAGCCGATGGCGCGCGCGAAGCGGGTATCTTCCACCACCTCATCACTCTGCCGACCTATCACGATACGGCTTTGGGTACGGATGTTCTGTCGGAAGGCTACTTCGGCGACTTGGGCATGTTGGCCTATGTGCGCGATGTGCAGCGTAAAGAAATCCGTCGTGGCATGGCTTCGGTCAAGCACCAAGATTTGGCCGGTTCGAACATTGGCGATGATCACAAAGAGTATTTCTCCGGTGACATGGCTCTATTGGCTTCGGGTGAAGACAACACGATGAACCAGTTCTAGGTTTCTCCAAATAATTTTGAAGAGGGCTCGCAGGCAGATGTGCTTGCGGGCCCTTTTTCGTTTATAAAGAGAAACAGTTTATTTTAAGGAGCGCGCCGCATGACCCAAGATATAATGACCACCGACCTATCCGATGCCCATGCGGGGGCTTTGCAATATCTGGCGCCGACCTATCGAGATTTCGGCGGCCGCGTGAGCTTTCACGGCCCCGCCAAAACGCTTCTGACTTTTGAAGACAACACCAAAGTGCGCGCCGCCGTGCAAACCGCTGGCGAAGGGCGCGTGCTGGTGGTCGATGGCGGCGGGTCGATGGAGTGCGCTTTATTTGGTGGAAACCTCGCCAAATTGGCTGCGGATAACGGTTGGGCGGGCATTGTCATTCACGGCTGCGTGCGCGACCAAGCCGAATTAAAGGCCGAGGCTGTGGGCATAAAAGCGCTGGCCAGCCATCCGAAAAAAAGCGAGAAACGCGACCTCGGCACTTATGACGAAGTGTTGACATTTTCTGGCGTAACCATCCGACCTGGCGATTATATCTATGCCGATGAAGACGGCGTGGTGATATCCGCCGAAGCGCTTTCGGTTTAAGCCAATTGCGGGCGGCTACAGCAACGCCCGCGAGATAAATAGATATAAGCCAAAGGCGGTCAGCCCGCTGGCGGCGATGTCGCGATAGCGGATTTGATATTTGGCTAAACTCGGAAGCTCGTCCAAGAGAATCGGCACGACCAAGAAGGCCGGCACTAAGACCAGCAATTGCCCCATTTCTACCCCAAGGTTGAAGCTGAATAAGCCCATTACCAAATGCCCGCTCGGTAGTCCGATGTCGGTCAGCAATCCGGCAAAGCCGAAGCCATGGATAAAGCCAAAAGCCAAAGTCATGGCTGGGGCATAGCGGTGAATGGCGGCGGGGCCGTCGATGAGCAGGCCATAGCACAAGCAAAAAAGCATTAACCCAGCCCAAGCGCCGAGCGGGAAAACACTGCCCGTGAAGATGGTGACGCCCGAGGCGATGAATAAAATCACCGCCGCCACAACGCCGCTGCGCGCCATTAAATTGGCGCGGCTCAAAATCGGCTCGGCCGCCACCAAAGCGATGGAAGCGCCGATAAGGGCTTCGACGACATGGCTGTTCGGCACCACCCACCCAAGGGTCGCCATGGCCAAAGTGGCGCTATGGCCGAGCGTAAAACCGCTCACCAAATACAGCGCGCGCCGCCGCGTGGTCGCCACCAGCAAGAGGCAAAAAACAAAAGCCAGATGGTCATAGCCCGTTAAAATATGGCTCACGCCGAGCCAGAAATAATTCTGAAACACCTCGCCGACTTGCGTCTCGCCCACCAGAGCCCCCGCCGCATTGGCGCGAATGACGTGATAACGCTGGGTGGCGGTGAATAAAATCTCATTGGCGTGGGCTTGGGATTTATCGGCCTTTAGGCCAAAGCGAGCGAAATGCACATGGCTGCGTGCCAAATCGAAAAAAGCATTGTTTTCGACCCGAATGCCAGAGCTGGCGTCATAGCATTGAAACGCGCCCGCAACGCGAATGTAACTGGCGCGGGCGGGGGCTTTGGCAAATGGGGTGCTGATTTTGCAGGCCATATTCATCTGGCTGAGACGCAATTTGGCGCTCACATGAGCGGCCAATGTATCGCTGAGATTGGCATGGGTTTGCACGCCAGGCAAAAGCGTGACATCGCGCGCCGGCGCCGTAAAGCTAACCGACAGCGTCTCGCCATCCCAAAGGAAATTTGAAAAACTAAGGCTCTTATTATGCGCCTCGAGCGACTGCCAAGGCACACAGACCACGGCGAGGATAAAAAGCAGAGCGAGGGTTTTTATCACCCGAGTCATTCGCGCGCGCCTGCTTCGCTTTTTGGAGCATCGGGCGCCAGCACAATATCGGCGCGCGCGCGCAGCCAATCGAGATATTCGCGCAACGTCTTATCATCGCGCTGATGGCGCACGGCATCGACGATTTGCAGGCGAATGGTTTCAAAGGCTGGCGGCTTGCCAGGCTGATTGCGAATAATCTTCAAAAAATGCCATCCGGTCGGCCCCGCCAGAGCATCGGAAATCGAGCCTTGTGGCAGACGGCTGGCCGATTGGGTCAACTCGGGGCCGAGATAATCGGTCATCTTCGGCGGCGTTAGCATGACCCTTGGCAGCGGCGGCAAAATCTCTGTGCCGAAAGTCTCGCGGGCTTGGGAAAACGCCATACCGCCGCGCAAAGCAGTACGAATTTCGTCGAGCTTTTCGGTCATCTCTGGCGATTGGCGCGGCTCCATATAAGGCACGAAAATACGCGACACTTGCAACCGATTGGCTGGCGTGAAACGGGCTTTGTTTTCATTATAAAAGCGGCGCAAATTGGCTTCGCTTAACGCGTCCGAGCCTTTTTGCGCCAACACAAATTCGATGACCGCCATGGCCACGGCTTTGCGCACGGCGGCATCGCCTTCCAGCAGGCCAATTTCGAGGCCGCGCTGCACCAAGAGTTCTTCTTCGATGAGGCGGTCGAGAACGAGTTTTTTATCGGCCGCCGTGGGGGCTTTGTTTTTATCCGACAGCAAAGCCTGATAGGCGCCAGCAAATTCGGTGCGGTCGATATGTTGTTGGTTCACTTTGGCGATGGCGCCGTCATTCGACAAGCGCTTGCGGTCGCTCGGCGTGGCCGTGACCACGGCGATGAACAGGCCCAAAAGAGCGCCAGCGAGCAGCAGTCGCTCCGCGCGTTTGGCAGCGGTGGTTTTGTCTATGGCCACGCCCTTATCGTCTCGGGGCGGTTTACTCGGATTACTTGTCGTCATGGCCGGTAATCTAGCGATTGCGGCGCAAACTGCAAGCCTTTCGCGGAGCTTTTGGTGAGCCTTTCGCGAACGCCCCGCTTGGGCATTGGTAAACGCACGAAGGGCTGGTAAGATGGCGCCTCTTACGCTTCGTGCGAAACCTTGGAGGGATGTGATGCAACAAGACCTGACCTGTGCGCTTTGCGCCACCACCCAGCCGCTTTATGAGGCGGCTTTGGCGGCATTGGCGCCCGCGCACGCGCGCTATCAGGCATCGCCCTTGCCGCATATGGCTTTGGCCGAAAAGCAGGCCGATGTGGCCGACATGCACCTTATGGCGCAGGCTTTGGCGCAAGATGGCGAGCGGATTATTATTCTGGGAACGGGCGGTTCGAGTTTGGGCGCGCAAGTTTTGGTGCAAGCGCAAGGCGCGCGTCCAACCGGCCCGGAGCTCATTTTTGCCGATAATCTCGATGCCGATAGTTTCGCTCAAATCTTGCAAGGCGAGATGGCGACGACGCGGTTTTTCGTGGTGTCCAAATCGGGCGGCACGGCCGAGACGATGATGCAATTGGGCGGCGCGCTTTTGGCGCTCGAGGCGGCAGGCGCCAAACCGTCTCGCCATATCGCGGGCATTGCAGGCAGCGGCGATACGGCGTTGCGGCGTTTGGCGCGCGCCTATGACTTTTCGCTGTTGGCGCATGAAAGCGACATTGGCGGTCGGTTTTCCGTGCTTACCAATGTGGGGCTTCTGCCCGCCATTTGGGCCGGATGCGCGCCAGAGGCGGTGCGCGCAGGGGCGCGAAAAACCATGGCAGGTCTGAACGGCGCGCCGCAAGATTTTGCACCGCTCAGAGGCGCGGCGCTTCATTTGGCGCATATGCAGGCGGGGCGAAATATCAATGTGATGCTGCCCTATGCCGATGCGCTGGAGCGCTTGGCGTTTTGGTATCGCCAGCTTTGGGCCGAGAGCTTGGGCAAAAACGGCCATGGCTCGGTGCCGGTCAATGCGCTGGGGCCGGTCGATCAGCACTCGCAATTGCAGCTTTATTTAGATGGCCCCGACGATAAATTTTACACGCTTGTGACGCATGACACGCGCGGCAAAGGCTGCCGCGTGCCAGATGGATTTTCGCAAGACCCCGATTTGGCCGCGCTGGTTGGCCATACGATGGGCAATCTGGTGGACGCCGAAGCGCGCGCCACCTTGCAGGTTCTAATCGATGCCAAACGCCCCGTGCGCCATATCGCGCTGGGCACAATAGATGACGAAAGCCTTGGCGAGCTGCTGATGCAGTTGCAGTTGGAGACGATTTACACCGCGGATGGCTTGGGCATAGACGCCTATTCGCAACCGGCCGTCGAGGCGGGTAAAATTCGCGCCAAGCAATATTTGCAAGATATGGCAGGTTGATATGAGCCGTATTCGCCGCCTTCCCGAAGATACCATCAACCGCATCGCGGCCGGCGAGGTGGTGGAGCGTCCCGCCAGCGCGGTAAAGGAATTGGTCGAAAACGCCATTGATGCCAAAGCCACGCAAATCGACGTGAGCCTCGGCGCGGGCGGCAAGACGCTCATCCTCATCGAAGACAATGGCCACGGCATGAGCGCCGATGAATTGACCCTCGCGGTCGAGCGCCATGCGACGTCCAAATTGCCCGAGGGCGATGGCGGCGATCGGATGTTTCGCATCGCCAGTCTGGGGTTTCGCGGCGAGGCTTTGCCGAGCATTGGCGCGGTGGCGCATTTGTCGATGATCAGCCGCCCGACGAAGGGCGATGTGGCGCATGAAATTCGTGTCGATGGCGGCAAGCTGGGGCAAGTCAGGCCCGCCGCAGGCCAAACCGGCACGCGCGTCGAAGTGCGCGATTTATTCTATGCGACCCCGGCGCGCTTGAAGTTTTTAAAATCCGACCGCGCCGAGACCACGGCGGTCAGCGATATTTTGCGCCGTCTGGCTATGGCCAATCCGCATATTGGCTTCCGCCTGACCAGCGATGGCCGCAAAAGTTTTGCCTATCCGGCCGAACAAGGCGAGACGGCGCAACTCAAGCGCCTTGGTGCGATTTTAGGGCGCGATTTTTCCGATAATGCCGTGCCGGTTTTGGCGACCCGCGATGGCGTGCGTCTTTATGGGTTCGCCGGCCTGCCGACGTTTAATCACGCGACCGCGCAGAAGCAATATTTGTTGGTGAACGGGCGTCCGGTGCGGGACAAATTATTAAACGGTGCGGTGCGCGGCGCCTATCAAGATTTTTTAGCGGGCAATCGCCACCCCGCTTTGGCTTTGTTTATCGAGCTGGAGCCGAGCGAGTTGGACGTCAATGTGCATCCGGCCAAAACCGAAGTGCGGTTTCGCGATGCGGGGCTTATTCGCTCGATGATTGTTGGCGGCTTGCGCGCCAGTTTGGCCGAAGCTGGCCACCGCGCCTCCACCACGGTGGCAGGGCAAACCATGTCGGCTTTTCGCCCATCTGGCATGGCGGGCGGGTTTGGACAGCCAGACCCGCAAGGTAATTTTGCCGCCGCGAAGAGCTTTCAAGCCCCGATGGAAGGCAAGAGCGAAGCCGTTGCCGAATGGCTGTCGACACCGCAAGCGGCGCAAGCCATGGGGGGCGAGACCGTGCCAACGCATTTGCCTTTGGGCCTGGCGCGCGCGCAATTGCATGAGACCTATATTTTATCGCAAACCCATGATGGTTTCGTCATTGTCGACCAGCACGCGGCGCATGAGCGGCTGGTTTATGAACGGATGAAAACGCAAATGGCGGCGCGTGGCATTGCGCGCCAAATCCTCTTGGTGCCAGAAGTGGCCGAGTTGGAACCCGAGGAAGGCGATTTGATTTTAAGCCGCGCCGGTGAATTATTAGAGCTGGGGTTTGTCATCGAGTGCTTCGGCCCGGGCAGTGATGGCCGCGTGGCGGTCTTCTTGCGCGAAGTGCCTGCCTTGCTTTATGGCGCCGATTGCACGGGCCTGTTGCGCGATATGGCGCAAGAAATGTCCGAGCTGGGAGCCGGACTGGCGCTCAAAGAACGGCTGGAAGAAATTGCTGGCACGCTGGCGTGTCATACTTCGGTGCGGGCGGGGCGTCGGTTGAACGGCGAAGAAATGAACGCGCTGTTGCGCGATATGGAAGCCACGCCCAATTCGGGTCAATGCAACCATGGTCGCCCGACCTATGTGGAATTAAAGCTGGCCGATATCGAACGCTTGTTTGGTCGCCGCTAAAAAAACCCCGCCTCTGGAAAGCGACGGGGTTTCTTGAAATCCAAATGACTATTGAAAATTAGCCACGCGGGACGTCGAGTGT
>JAQWIP010000151.1 GCA_029248825.1 Alphaproteobacteria bacterium
TTCGGCGTGGCGGCGCTCAAAGGCGTCTGTCTGATAGCTCTCGGCCGCGGTTTCATGGAGATAGGCATGGACGTTTTTCAGGTTTTCCAACCCATTGCGGATCATGCCCGTGCCGGCGATGCCAGCGCGTTCATTGCCCAGCAAAAACTTGGCATAGGTCCAGCCTTGGTTTTCTTCGCCAACCAAATTGCTGGCTGGCACGCGAACATCGGTGAAATAAACTTCGTTTAGGTGATGCGCGCCGTCGATGGTGTAAATCGGCTTCACTTCGATGCCTGGCGAGTTCATATCGATGAGCAGAAACGAGATACCCTGCTGCGGCTTGCCTTCGTGGCTGGTGCGCACGAGGCAGAAAATCCACTCGGCCCAATGCGCCAAAGTCGTCCAGATTTTTTGACCATTCACAACATAGTCTTCGCCATCGCGCTCGGCTGTGGTGCGCAGGCTGGCCAAATCGGAACCCGAACCTGGCTCGGAATAGCCTTGGCACCAGTTGATGGAGCCATCCAAAATCGACGGCAAGTGCTGCGCTTTCAACTCTGGCGAGCCAAAGGCGCAAATCACAGGGCCGACCATAGTAATGCCAAAGGGCGACTGATGCGGGCTTTGGGCGCGCGCCGCTTCGGCTTGAAAAATCGCTTTTTGCGGGTCGCTCCACGTCGTGCCGCCATCTGCGAGCGGCCAACCAACGGCGCCCCAGCCTTTTTCATGGAGCTGACCTTGCCACCAATTCGTCTCTTCTTTGGTTTGAGTAATCAGCGTCTTGCCCTTCATGGGGTGGCCTTCGGGCAATACGGTTTCAAACCAATCGCGGACTTCTTTTTGAAAGACAAGTTCTTCAGATTTTAGCTCGAGATTCATTGTATCGCTCCAGTATTAAACAGCCGACGGGCATTTATGAGCCGCCATGGGCTCGAGGCCGAGGCGGGAGAATAATTCTTTATCTTTAGCTAGGTTTGGATTGCTGGTGGTCAATAGTTCTTCGCCGACAAAAATCGAATTGGCGCCAGCCAGAAAACATAGGGCCTGCGTCTCATCCGACATCCATTCGCGACCCGCCGAGAGGCGCACGACAGATTTTGGCATCATAATTCGCGCCACTGCAATGCAGCGCACGAAATCAATGCTACCAACGGGAGCGGCTTCCCCCAAAGGCGTGCCGTCAATTGGAATGAGCATGTTAATCGGCACAGATTGCGGCTGCGGGTTTAAATTGGCCAGCGTCATCAACATGGAGGCGCGGTCGCCAACCTCTTCGCCGAGACCCAAAATGCCGCCCGCACAAACATTAATACCCGCATCTTGAACATGCGAGATGGTCTCAAGGCGGTCTTCAAAGGTGCGCGTGGTAATAATCTCGCCGTAAAACTCTTCCGAGGTATCGACGTTATGATTGTAATAATCGAGGCCAGCTTCTTTCAATTGGGCAGCTTGCTCGGGCGACAACATGCCCAAAGTCATGCAAGTTTCCATGCCCAGGGAGCGCACGCCGTGGATCATCTCGATGATGGCGCCCATGTCACGGTCTTTGGGGCTACGCCAAGCTGCGCCCATGCAATAGCGCGAAGCGCCAGCTTTTTTGGCGCGCTCGGCGCCTTCCAGCACCTCTTGCACTTGCATCATTTTGGTGGCTTTGAGGCCAGTATCGAATTTGGCGCTTTGGCTGCAATAGTTACAGTCTTCGGGGCAGCCACCGGTTTTGATCGACAGCAAAGTGCTTTTTTGCACTTCATTGGCATCGAACCATTGGCGATGCACCGTTTGCGCCTGAAACAAAAGGTCATTAAACGGCAGGGCAAAAAGCGCCTCTACCTCGTCGCGTGTCCAAGTGTGGCGAGGTTGCATGGGCGCAGTGGTTTGTGTTGTGGTGAGCTGGGACATAATATTCCTGAAAAACAAGTAAAAGAATGTTTGCGAAGCGGTGACTTAGCAAATTACGCATTGCGTGTGAAGCGCGTTCCCGGCGCAGGGGGTGTCTCTGGGGCGCCCGCGAAACACTGCGCTTTCGACATCCAATCGGTCGCCACCGTGCCTGTGACGCGCAAATCCGTATCGGCGATATTGCGAACCTGGGTTACAACTTGGCAGAAGTCTGCCGCATTTCCCTCTACCCTTTCCGCATCGCTAGCCTCGCCGAACTCCCAAATCTCGCCAGAAGGCGCGCTTAGGCGCACATAGGGCATGGCGCCCGGCGGCGTTTCGCCGCGGGTGGCGTAAGTCCAGCCGAAAGTATTTGTGCCTAAAACAGCGATGGCACGGATGTGGTCTTTATTGGCACGGGTCACGCCCAAATGGTCATAAACCTCTTGGCCATGCGCCCAAGTTTCCATCAGACGCGCCGAGATGGACGAGCGCGCGCTCATGTCGGGGCCCGCCCATTTCAGACGTTTCTTCGGGTCGATATCGACCATGCGCTCGGCCATGGCGCTATAAAACCCATGCCAAGTTTCCAGCAAAGCCCGACCGCTTAAACCGTCGACCCATTGCGCCTCATAGCTGCGCATATTGCTTTGGCCGATAGAGGTCATCGCCTCGTTTAGCCAACTGACAAAATTATCTTCATCGGCATGGCTTTCATTGGCCGCCCAATTCCACATATGCAAATGCTCCAGCACATTGTTTAGCGTCCAGCCTTTAAACTGCGTTGGCGCGGCAAAAGCGGCATCGTCCAAATCTTTCATCAGGGCGTAAAGACCATCGGACTCAGCTTTGAAATCTAGAGCTTCTCTCAACATATCGCGTTCCTATTCTGCTTCCATTTCAATGGCAATCATCAAATCATCGGCCGCCACTTGCGCTTCGGCAGATACCAAAACCTGTTCCACCACACCATCGACCGTGGCCAGAATTTCATGCTGCATTTTCATCGCTTCGACAATCACCAGTCTATCGCCGCTGGCCACCGTATCGCCTGCGTCGACAAAAACCTCCGCCACGCGGCCATGCATCGGCGCGACCACACGGCTGCCGTCGCCCACTTCTTCGCTGGCGGCATTGCGCATCAGCATATTGCTGCACGTATAGGTGGCGCCATCGAGGGTCGCGAACAGGTTTGTGCCTTGCAAGAAAGCTTGACTGATATATTGGCGGCCATTGGTTTCCAAAACCATGCGGGTGCCGGTATGGGCGCGCACCAAAACCTCCACGCAAGTCTCGCCGATATGCACTTGATAGCTATCCGCGCGCTTGCTGCGAACCGAGAGAGATACGCCCTCGGTTTCCTGATTTTTAAACGCCAATTTATAGGGCGTGCGCAGGCTGGCATCGGAGGTAAAATGCATCAGCCCTTGCGGCACATGCATGCCGCTGGCCGAAGCCTTGGCAAGCGCCGCCTCACGGTCGATGACAAAATGGCGAACCGCCAGAATGGCCAGCGCCGTTTCATCGGCCAGCTTAACGGCCAAATCGGCTTCGCTAAACTGCTCGGCGATAAAGCCCGTTGAAAAATCGCCCTCGGCAAATTTCTCGTTCTCCAAACAAGCAATCAAAAAATCCCGATTGGTGCGCGGGCCAAAGAGCGCAGTATCGGTCAGTGCTTCAATCATTAGCTTGCGCGCGGTCTCGCGATTGGCTCCTGTGGTGATGAGCTTGGCAATCATCGGGTCATAGAAGGGCGAAATTTCTTGCCCGCCGACAATGCCCGTATCATAGCGCACGCCTTCGCGCGCCACTTGCTCGAAACAAGCCACTGTGCCGGTGCTGGGCAAAAATCCCTTGGCCGGGTCTTCGGCATAGAGGCGCACTTCAATGGCGTGGCCGTTCAATTGCACATCCTCTTGGGTCAGCCCCAAGCTCTCGCCCTCGGCGACTTTGATTTGCAGCTCGACCAAATCCAAACCCGTCACTTGCTCGGTCACGGGATGCTCGACTTGCAATCTTGTGTTCATCTCGAGGAAGTAAAAGCTGCCATCGGCATCGAGCAAAAACTCGACTGTGCCAGCGCCGCAATAGTTAATCGTCGCTGCCGCTTCCACGGCGGCGGCGCCCATAGCGGCACGCAGCTCTGGCGTCATCACCGGGCATGGGCTTTCTTCGATAACTTTTTGGTGGCGGCGTTGCACCGAGCAATCGCGCTCGCCCATATGCACCACATTTCCATGCGTATCGGCAAACACTTGAATTTCCACGTGGCGCGGTTGCACAATGGCTTTTTCCAAAATCAACTCGCCCGAGCCAAAAGCATTCTCAGCCTCCGAGCGCGCCGTCGAAATGGCAGCCGCCAATCCATCTTGGCTTTCCACCAAACGCATGCCGCGCCCTCCCCCACCTGCGGCGGCTTTTACCATGATGGGAAAGCCAATTTTGCCGCCCTCGGCCAGCAAAACCTCATCACTTTGGTCTTTGCCTTCATAGCCCGGCACGCAAGGCACTTTGGCCTCAATCATGCGGCGTTTGGCTTCGGCTTTATTGCCCATGAGGTCAATCGACTGGCCGCTCGGGCCAATAAAAGTCAGGCCAGCTTTTTCTACCGCATCGGCAAATTCGGCGTTTTCGGACAAAAATCCATAGCCCGGGTGAATGGCATCTGCGCCGCTTTGTTTGGCCGCGTCGAGAATTTTCTCGGCCACCAAATAAGATTGGCCGACCGGGCCTGGCCCAATGCGAACCGCCTCGCTGGCTTGGCGAACATGGGGGCTGCTGGCGTCCGCATCCGAATAAACCGCCACTGTGCGAATGCCCATGGCGTGCGCCGTGCGAATAACGCGGCAGGCAATTTCACCACGGTTGGCAATTAGTATTTTACGAATGACAGCCATATCTACTCCTGCACCCAATTTGGTTTTCGTTTTTCTAAGAAGGACGCGACCCCTTCGCGACCTTCGTCGCTTTTCACGCTGGCGGCGAAAGCTTCGCCCGCATAGCGGATCATGGCCGTGTCATCTAACTGTTTATTGGCCTCGAGTAGTTTCTTGGTCGCCGCATTGGCTCGCGGCGCACAGCGGCGCACGCCCGCGATAATATCTTGCAGCTCGGCTTCGCCAGCCGCCAAATCATCTACCAAAATATCCACCAGCCCATAGGTGACGCCCTGTTCAGCCGTGAACCGATGCCCTGTCAGCATGATGCGCCGCGCCTGAATATCGCCCGTGCGCGCCACGATATAGCGCCCGATTTGAGCTGGCACAATGCCAATGGCCGTCTCGGTGAGCGCCATTTTCGTGTCTTTCGTGGCAATCACAATATCGCCCGCCGAGGCCATGCCCAAACCGCCTGCCATGGCCGCGCCTTGCAGTAAAAACACAATCACTTGCGGCATTGAGCGCACGGTCAAAAAGAAGCGTCCCATTTTCGAGCTGTCTTCAATGACCTGCTCATCGGTGCGCACGTCTTGGAAATTATTCTTAAAGCCCTTGAGGTCGCCGCCAGCGCAAAATACATCGCCTTTGCCGCGCACGGTAATGCCGCGAATGTCGTCTCGCGTGGCTAAATAATCCAGCATGGCTTGCAGCTCGGACACTAATTCATCTGACATCGCATTGCGCGCCTCGGGTCGGTTGAGCCAAAGCGTTGCCCAATCTTTATCTTCTTCGAGAAGAACAACCGTGGTTTTAGGTGCAGACATTTTATTCCCCCTCTCGTTACATGCGGCCAATGCCAAAGGCGTTCGGGTTCAGCGTACGGTGCTTGCGTTCCCAAATCGTCTCTAGCGTGAAGCCCAAAATTTTGCGTGTGTCGCGCGGGTCCACCACCCCATGGTCGAGCAAGCGACCGGAGGTGAAAAACGCATCTTCTTGCGACGAGAATACTTTTTCAATCGCCGCGCGTTGTTTGGCCAAAGCTTCCATATCGGGCTCGACGCCGCGCCGTTTGGCGCTGTTCAACGCCACGGTTTCCATCGTGCCAGCCGCGCTTTCGCCGCTCATCACGCCAGTCATGGCGCCTGGCCACGCGAATAAAAAGTCAGGGTCATAGCCATAACCCGCCATGCCATAATTGCCCGCGCCATAGGACGCGCCGACATAAAACGTCAGTTTCGGCACACGAATATTCGCCGCCGCCTGAATCATTTTCGAGCCGTGTTTAATCATCCCCGCCTGCTCATATTCCGTGCCAACCATATAGCCGGTGATATTATTCAGGAAAATTAGCGGGATATTGGCTTGGTCGATAATCTGATAAAAATGCGCGCCCTTGGCCGCTTCGTCTGGCCCCATTGGCCCATTATTGGCAACAATTCCAACGGGATGACCAAATATTTTCGCCTGCACACAAACCAAATTCGGGCCATAGCGGCTTTTGAAATCGGTGAAATCCGAGCCATCTACGATACGCGCAATCAGCTCGCGGCTGTCGTAGGGAATTTTATAATCCGTCGGCACCAGACCCAAAATCTCTTCCGCGTCATATAGGGGTTCCTCGAAGCAGCGCTCCGGTATCCGGTCGCAATGTTCGTTCCAGCCGAGGGTTTCGACGACATCGCGCATCTGGCGAATGCCATCGGCGTCATCTTCGGCCAAATATTCGATCAGGCCTGTGGTGCTGGCGTGCATTTCCGTGCCGCCGAGCTTGCGTTCATCGGCAATTTCGCCCGTTGCGGCTTGCACCAAAGCGGCGCCACCTAGGGCGGCCATGCCATTGTGTTTCACGCCGACATTATAATCTGACATGCCTGGCATATACGCCCCGCCTGCGGTCGAGGGCCCGTGCAGAATGGTGAGCGTTGGCACGCCGGCCGCGCTTAAGCGACCCAACATGCAAAACACGCCGCCGCCATGCGCCCACAGCTCGACTTTATATTGCATTAAATTAGCGCCCGCGCTTTCCACCAAATGGATGAAGGGCAATTTGTTTTGCAGCGCGATTTTCATCGCTTCGAGGCTTTTGCGAAAGCCCATCTCGGTGGCGGCGCCTGCGTTAATGCCGCTGTCATCGACGACAATCATGCAGCGCGTGCCGCTGACATAGCCAATGCCGGCCAGCGTAGAGCCGCCGGGAATAGAGGTCTCGCGGTCGGGGTCATCGACGCAATAGCTGGCCATATTATAGAGCGGCAAAAACGGCATGCCCGCGTCGAGCAATTGCGCCAACCGATCGCGCGGCGTCAGCTGGCTGCGTTCTTCAAACCGAGGGCGGCGTTTTTCCGACGCGCTTTCGGCGCGCGCTTCCAACATCCGCAAATGCCCGATTTTACCGAGCTGGTCTTCGCGGTTTTTGGCATAAGCGTCTGATTTGACGTCTAATTTGGTTTCAAACACCGGCATTACAAAGTCTCCGCAAGTTGTTGTGGAATGGAAATAGGATGGTCGAGCAAAATCTGTGCATAGGCTTTGCCCTGTGGGTCATTGCGCAAAGACGAGGTGCCGCCGCCGCCCAAAGCCGCTTCAATGAGAATATTCATGGCATGGCTGCCTGGCAAATAAAACCGCTCTAGCGCACTGCCCTCGTCCATAAAATGGCCAAAGCGCGCGCGCAAAGCCGCCTCATCCAAGGCAGCCCAAATATACGGCAAATAGGCGGCCTCGCGCGCGATCACGCCGATATTGGCTTTATTGCCCTTATCGCCAGAGCGCCCCCAAGCCAGTTTCACCAAAGGCACTTCCACCGTGCCAGCCGCACTTGGTGGCGTGGGCGTTTGCGCCGCCAAAGCCGGAGCCGGTGCCTCGACCATAGTCTCGGTGAAAGCGCTCGTTTGGCCATCGATGTCGAGCGCGATGTCCACTTTGTCTTTATCGAGCAAAAACGAAAACAGCCGCACCACAGGCGAAGGCTTGGCGCGCGAGCCGGCGAATATCGAAAGTCCGGCCGGCGTCGCCAATCCCATGCCGCTAATCTCTTTCAGCAGAGCGCCTGCGCCGGCTTGCATATCGTGTTTGGCGGCTATTTTTAGCACCACTTCGCGCGCTTGCGGATCGCGACTGGCCTGCCCGAATTGGCTATCATCGCCGATGACCTCGACGCTGGTCTCGCTATAGTCTGGCAGATTATGGGCGCGCAACACCGCCCGCGCGCGCGAAAACGCCGCTTCGGCAAAATGCTTGGCTTTGGCCGCAGCCTCGAGCCCGATAAAACTCATCATCGTGCCCGCGCGAAACCCGTCCACATAAGTGGCGCAAACTTTATATTGGCTCGGCGGCTTATGCCCCTTGGCATTGGCCACACGCACTTGGTTTTCGGCCACCGCCGTGACGCTGACTTGTGAAAAATCGCACGTCACATCGGGCAGTAAATAAGCGCGCGGGTCGCCGATTTCATAGACCATTTGCTCCGACACCGTGCCGACATTCACCACGCCGCCCGTGCCTTCTGGCTTGGCGCAAGTGAACGCCCCCTCGCCATCAATATCGATGAACGGATAGCCGATATTGGCGATGTCGCCAGCCAGTTTCCAATCGGTAAAATTACCGCCCGAGGCTTGCGGCCCGCACTCAATAATATGCCCCGCTAAAGAGCCGCCCGCTAATTTATCGAGGTCGTGCGGCTGCCAATCGAACGCATGAATGCACGCCCCCAAAGTGACGGCGCTATCGACGCTGCGTCCGGTAATCACAATATCGGCGCCGCCTGCCAAGGCTTGCGCCACGGGAAACCCGCCCAGATAAGCGTTCACACTGGCCAGCGAGGCGGTGTCGGGGCAAGCCTGCCCAGAGAACATATCTTTAAACTCGCCAAAGCTATCCCGCGCTTCAAGCAAATCATCGCCGCTGATGACCGCGACTTTTAAATCCAACCCCGCCTCGGCAATCAGCGCGCGCGCTGCCGCGCCGCAGCTATGCGGATTAACGCCGCCGGCATTAGTGAGGATTTTAACTTTTGTTTCCGCGATTTGGCGCAAATTTGGTTTTAAAACACCGGTGATAAAATCGCCAGCATAGCCAGCTTCCGGATTGGCGGCTCGCGCACGCGCCAGAATCGACATGGTAATCTCAGCAAGGAAATCATAGACCAAATAATCCATGCCTTCGACGGCCAACAATTGCGGCGTCGCCATCATGCTTTCGCCCCAATAGCCGCTTGCGCCGCCAATTCTAATCGTCTTGCTCATAAGCCTCCCCAGCCCATTTTCCGCTGCTACCAACCGCGATGTTAGCGTGTGCGCTTGCTTTGTAAAGCAGAACACGCCACGATATCGCAATATTTTGAGGAGGCCTTGAGCGATGATAAATCCATTTCTAAACGACGAACGCAAAGCGTTTCACCAGAGCGTTGCGAAGTTCTTAGAAGCCGAAATTTGGCCGCATGTCGATGAGTGGGATGAGGCCGGTGAATACCCGCATGAGATAAATGAGAAAATCTGCCAACTCGGCATTTTCGGGTTCAACATCCCCAAGCAATATGGCGGCTTGGGCTTTGACGATGCGCATATGCGCAAAGCCTCGGCGGTGGAAATGGGTCGCTCGTCGGCGGGGGGCGTGATGGCCAGCGTTGGCTCGCGCTCCATTATGTTAAAGCCGCTTACCGAGCTGGCCAATGATGAGATTAAAAATCGCGTGCTGCCCGAGCTGCTCTCGGGGCGCAAGGGCGGGGCTTTGGGCATCACCGAACCGGGCGGTGGCTCGGATGTGGCGCGGATGCAAACCACGGCGCGGCGCGATGGCGAAGAATGGGTTTTGAACGGCCAAAAAATGTTCATCACCGGCGGTATGCAAGCCAGTTTTTTCGTCATCGGCGCGCGCACGGGCGGCGATGGTATGGGCGGCATTTCGCTGTTCTTCGTCGATGCCGATACGCCCGGATTTAGCCGCACACCGATTGAGCGCAAAATGGGCTGGTGGGCGTCGGATACGGCGACGCTTTATTTCGACGAATGCCGCATTCCCGAGACGAATATTATGGGCGAGGAAAACAAAGGCTTTTTCGCCATTATGGATAATTTCAACTTCGAGCGCTTTATGATGGCGGCGCAAATGTGCGGCATGTCGATGCGCCTCTTCGATGAATGCGTGGCTTACGCGCAATCGCGCGAGACGTTCGGCGAGACGCTTATCTCGCATCAAGTCATTCGCCATAAGCTGGCCGATATGTCGGCGCGTATCGACGCGATGGATGCTTATCTCAATCAGGTGGCGGAAATTATGAATACGGCCGATCGCCCCGTGGCGGAAATATCGAAATTGAAATTCCACTGCTCGACTAATCTCGAATGGATTGCCAGCGCCGCTATGCAGATTTTTGGCGGCGCGGGATATTTGCGCGGCCATGCGGTGGAGCGGATTTATCGCGAAGTAAAAGTGCAAGCCATCGGCGGCGGCTCGGAAGAGATTATGCGCGACTTGGCGATGAAACAAATGGGGCTGTAACAAGCTTGACCCGCCCCCGTCGATATCTATAGCCTGAAGACAGGCATTTGACGGGAGACAAGAATGCAGACGAAACCGACCGCCGAAAAGCCATTAGCGGGTCTAAAAGTGGTCGAAATGTCGACCATGATTACCTGTTCCCTTGCCGCCATGATGCTGCGCTCGCAAGGCGCCGAAGTGATTAAAGTCGAGCCGGTGCAGATGGGCGACCCGATGCGCTATATCGGCAGCCAAAAGAATGGCCAATCCGCCCTGTTTCATAATTGCAATCGCGGCAAACAATCTCTGGCGATGGACCTCAAGCATAAAACCGGTGCCGAGGCCGTCCTAAGGCTGGCGGCGGATGCCGATATTATGCTGAATAATTATCGCCCGGGCGTGATGGATAGTTTGGGCCTTGGCCCTGAGGTTGTGTGCAAAGCAAACCCGCGTTTGGTGAATATTTCGGTTACCGGGTTCGGCACCGTCGGCCCGCTCGCCGCGCGACCCGCTTATGACCATGTCATTCAGGGCATCTCTGGGCTGACGGGCTTGCAAGGCGGCGATTATGCCGATGCTGAAAATGCCGAGTTTGATTTCATCCGCATGCTGATTTGCGACAAAGTAACGGCCTATACGGTGGCGCAAGCTGCCACCGCCGCTTTGGTGGCGCGCGCCAGCACAAGCGAAGGCCAGCACATTGATATTTCCATGCTGCACGCCTGCCTCGCGTTTTTATGGCCCGACGGCATGATGGGTCTGACCCTGCAAGATGAAGATGCGCTCGACATGCCGCCTCTGTCGGAGAGCTATAAAGTGCTGACGGCAAAAGACGGGTCGATTGCCTGCGCCCTGCTGAGCGATGGCCATTGGACGGCGGTTTTGAACATGCTTGGCCGCGAGGATTTAATGTCCGATGCGCGCTTTGCCAATATGCCCGCCCGCATGACCCATTTGCCAGAGATTATGAGTTTCGTCGCTGAAGGGGTGAAAGATATGCCCGTAGCAGACGTGATGCGGGTCTTTGAAGCGGCCGATATTCCTTTCGCCCAATGCGAAACCCGCAGCTCTCTTTTAGCCAATGAACAAGTGCTGGCCATCGGCGCGCTGGAAACCTATGTGACTGAAAATATGGGCAAGCTCACGGCGCCGACCCCACCCATTCTGTTTGGCGGCACCGCCACCTCTTTGGCCGAGCCGAGCCCTCGCCACGGCGAACACAGCCGCGCCATTATGCAGGCTCTCGGCTTTGACGCCGCCGCCCTAGAAGAAATGACCCGCGAGGGGGCTTTACGATGCAATTAGAGCGCGCGACCCTTGAAAAAGCCCTGCCGCAAGCTGATTTGCGCGTGCTGCTGATGGTTTTATTCCATCACACGGGCGATGAAAAATGGCTGGAAGCCCCTTACGCCCCGCGCCGCAATGTGCGCCTGATTGCCGATGAAGACGCCGGTCTTGCGTCCGAAATACAAGCTGAGATACGCGCCGCCGCGCTGGATATTCTATCCGCCAGCGCGCCAAGCGTCGCCGTGCCAGACCCCGATGAGGCAACGCTCAATCGCATGATGACGCATAGCCTATCGGAAGCCGTGCCGAGCGAATATGCGCCGATGATGCGCGAGCAAATGGGCTTTCATACGCTCGGCAGCGCCATCGCCAAACCGCAGAGCCAACCCCAACACCCGATTGTGATTATTGGCGCGGGCTGTGCGGGCATTGTGCTGGGCAAACTGCTGAACGATTTGGGCTTGGCCTATATTATTTTGGAAAAGAACCAAGGCGTTGGCGGCACGTGGTGGGAGAACACCTATCCCGGCGCGGGCGTCGATACGCCCAATCACGCCTATAGTTATAGTTTCGGCAAGAGCTATCGCTGGAGCCAATATTTCTCGCCGCAAAGCGAAATTCAAGATTATCTGTCCGATAAGGCGGATGAGTTTCAAGTGCGCGATAACATCCGCTTTGGCATTCATGTGACCCGCGTGGACTGGCAGGCGGATAGCAAAAGCTGGCAAATTTCCTATGTCGAGTCTGATGGCTCTGATGGCGGAGATGGCGGGGAAGCCACGATGGACGCGCCGATTTTGGTCAGCGCCGTGGGGCAAATTAGTCTGGCCAAAATGCCAAACATTGACGGCCTGCAAGATTTCCAAGGGGCGCTGTTTCACAGCTCGCAATGGCCCAAAGACCTCGAGCTGAAAGGCAAGAAAGTGGCTATTGTCGGCACGGGCGCTTCGTCGATGCAAATCGCGCCGAGCATTGCCGATGAGGTGGCCGAGCTCACGATTTTCCAGCGCAGCCCGCAATGGGCGCGCCCGATTCCGCGCTATCACGAGACGCTGAGCGAAGGCGCGCAATATTTGCTAGAGCATGTGCCTTTTTATGCGGCGTGGTTTCGCTTCACGATGTTTTGGCGCTATGGCGACGGGCTATTGCCGCATCTGAAAATCGACCCCGAGTGGCCGCATCCTGAGCGCTCTTTGAACCGCATCAACGAGCGCCATCGCATCGAGATGGCTGATTATATTCGCGACAAACTGAGCCGCCGACCTGAGCTTATCGACAAGGCGATGCCGGATTATCCGCCTTACGGCAAGCGCATTTTGCTGGATAACAACTGGTATGACACTTTGCTGAAGCCCAATGTGACGTTGCATAATGAGGGTGTGGCCAGTTTTACCGAGCGCCAAGTGACGGGCGAGGGTGGCAGCGTTTGCACGCCGGATATTGTGGTGATGGCGACGGGGTTTGAGGTTAGCAAAATGGCCTCGCGTTTAAACATCACGGGGCCGAAGGGGGCGCTGTCGGAGGTTTGGAATGGCGACGACCCGCAGGCTTATCTGGGCATATCGGTGCCAGAGTTTCCCAATCTATTCATGATGGCGGGCCCGACCACGGGGCTAGGCCATGGCGGCAGCGGCATTTTCATCGCCGAATGCCATGCGCATTATATTGCCAATACGATTGTCACGATGTTGAACGAAGGCATCGACCAAATGGCGGCAACGCTGCAAGCCCAAGACGCTTATATGAGCGCCTATAATAAAGGCCACGCCGATATGATTTGGATGCACCCGGGCGTGACGACCTATTACCGCAACTCGAAAGGCCGCGTCTATTCGGTGATGCCGTGGCGATTGGTCGACTATTGGAATATGACCCGCGAGGTGAAACTCTCGGATTATGAACTCGGCTAGCCTACCAAGTCGGGATAAACGGCCGCTTGCCTTGGCTGTTTGCGCTGCCCTTTTTGCCGACCGGCATGGTTTTCAAAGCCCGCAGCAAATAGGCCCGCGTGTCCTTAGGGTCGATGACCGCGTCAATCTCGTGATACATCGCCGCGTTCAAGGCTTTGCCGTTTTCAATCATCGCGCCCAATAATTTGGTGAACAGCGCATCGCCATCGGGCGTGCCTTCGCCCCCTGCGGCCGCGATTTCTTTCGAATAGCCAAGCCGCACCGCGCCTTCTAGCCCCATCGGCCCGAACTCGCCTGTTGGCCATGCCACGCTCATTTGCGGCACATGCAAACTGCCCATGCCCATGGCTTGCGCGCCCAAGCCATAGCCCTTGCGCATCACCACCAAAAACACCGGCACCGAAACGCTGGCGCCAGCCACCAATAAAGAAGACGCCCGACGCACCGTCGCCAGCTTCTCATGCTCGGGGCCCACCATGAAACCAGGCGTATCGCAAAACGACACAATGGGTAACTCAAAGCCATCGCAAAGCTGCACAAAACGCGCCGCTTTTTCCGCCGCTTCCGCATCAATCGCGCCGCCCAAATGCGCCGGATTATTGGCAATCAACCCAAAAGGGCGCCCTTCAATGCGCATAAAACCCGTAATCATGCCCTTGCCATAGGCGCGGCGCAGCTCTAGGAAACTGCCCGTATCGGCCATTAGCGCCAGCGCGGCGCGCATGTCATAGGCGCGCTTTCTATCTTCGGGAATGAGCGTGCGCAGTTGGCGCTGGTCGTCGCACGCATGCGTGCTGACGCGGCCTTGAAAATAGCCCAGCAATTGCTTGGCCATGGCGGTGGCTTCTATTTCGTTCTCAGCCAGCAAATCGACCACGCCGTTTTCGGCCTGCACGTCCATTGGCCCCACTTCGGTGGGCGCCACTTGGCCGAGACCCCCGCCCTCAATCATCGCCGGCCCGCCCATGCCGATATAGCTCGACTTGGTGGCGATGGTTACATCGGCGCAGCCAAACAACACCGCATTGCCGGCAAAGCAATAGCCATTGTTCACGGCAATGCGCGGCGCCACGCCGCTGGCTTTCGCCCAAGTGGCAAAGGTCATTACGTCCAAGCCGCCGCCGGAAATTTTGCTGGCATCGGTATCACCCGGACGCCCTCCGCCGCCTTCGGTGTAAAACACCATCGGCACTTGCCAGTCTTGCGCGATTTCCAACACGCGGTCGGTTTTCTTGTGGTTGAACAGCCCTTGCGTGCCAGCCAATACCGTATAGTCATAAGCCAACACGGCGGTGCGCGAAGTGTCTTCGTCGAACTGATCGCCATTGATGGCGCCAAAGCCCGCCACCAAACCATCGGCGGGCGTATTGTCGATGAGGTCGTCCAAGTCGCGGCGTTGGCGTTGGGCGGCAATGGTCATTTGGCCGTATTCCATAAAGCTGCCCGCATCGCATAAATCATCGACGTTCTCGCGCGCCGTGCGACAGCCCTGATTATGACGCCGCTCGATTTTCTCGGCCCGATTGGCATCCAGCGTGCGGCCAAGGCGGGCTTCCAGCTCGGCCAAATCGGCGCGAACAGCGGCTTGGGCTTGCGCCTCGGGTTTGGGGGCATCGCTGGCTTGCGTGTCGGGGCTGGCCGCTTGTGCGTCGACGCTTATCAGCACATCGTTTTCTTCCACGACATCGCCCAGCGTCACTTTCACGGCGCGAACCACGCCCGTGACGGGGCTTTGCAGCCCGTGCTGCATTTTCATCGCTTCCAGCACGGCGACTTCTTGTCCGGCGCTCACCGCATCGCCCACGGCGACACCCAACGCATAAACCACGGCCTGCATTGGCGCTTTAATTTGGCTAATTTTCCCCGCACCCATGATAGGCCCCTCACTGGTTTGGTTATCTCAGCCAAAACCTTAGGCGAAATCATCGGTTTGGCAAAATGGATAATGGCCACGAAAAACGCCCAAGCCATTTACCCGATGCCGCTTGCGCCAGCGACAAAGTAAATAACTGCAATGCAATTGAAATAATCCGTTTGGGCGTATTATCAAAGTCGGCGTGCGCCATAAGTTCTAGGCGCCACACTTTAAAAACAAAGGGGCGGCTCACATCTCTGAGCCGCCCCTTTTCTTTTGTCTATCGCCAAACCCTATTGCGGTTCAAAAACCCCCGTCTCGGCATTATAGGCCAACAGATTTCCGCTGCCGATATCATGCCAAGCACCATGCAAAGACAGCGTTTTCGACGCCACCGCCTCGGCCACAAAAGGAAACAGCATCAGGTTTTCCAATGACCCCAATACGCCCTTCTGACCCATTTCAATAACCCGCGCCGCATTGTCTTGCGCGTCCACCCGCGCATAGGCGGGGCGCAGCATATCTAGCCAATGGCCGACGAATTCAAACTCGCCCTCTTCAGCGCTTACCCCTTGGCTGCACATATCATAACAAGCCTGCACGCCGCCGCATTGCGAATGCCCCAGAACAATCAAATGACTGACCTTCAAGGCTTTCACCGCATATTCAACCGCCGCCGAAGTGCCATGAAAATCGCTATTGGGCGCGTAAGGCGGAACCAGATTGGCGACATTGCGGTGCAAGAAAAAATCGCCGCTTTGCGTGCCAAAAATTTCCGTCGCCTGCACCCGACTATCGCAACACGAAATAACCATCGCGCTCGGGCTTTGGCCTTGTTCGGCCAGCTCTAGATAGCGCGCGGATTGGCGTTCAAAACCATCTTTTTTCCAGGCTTGATACCCATCAATCAATTCAGCAGGTAGGCCA
>JAQWIP010000159.1 GCA_029248825.1 Alphaproteobacteria bacterium
CCACAGCGCCGCCGCCCTCGCCCATAGCCCACGAGGCACAGGATGGCTGAGCCGGTATTTTGGAAATCCAAAGCGCATCCCGTGTCGCTGGCGCTTTTGCCGATAAGCTATCTCTATGCGAGCCTTGAGGCGCTGAACCGCAAGTTCACCCATGCCCAACACCCGGGAAAACCGGTTATTTGTGTGGGCAATTTAACCGCCGGTGGCGCTGGCAAAACACCCAGCGTGCAATGGCTGACCCAATGGCTGGCGCAAGAAAATAAAGCCCCTGCCGTATTATCGCGCGGCTTTGGCGGCAGCCTCAAAGGGCCGATACAAGTCGACCCCGCCCAACACACGGCGGCGCAAGTGGGCGACGAGCCGCGAATGCTGGCCGAGACATGCGCCGTTTATATTTGCCCCGACCGCCACCAAAGCTTGAGACTGGCCGCGCAAAATGGCCATGAGGTTATGGTCAAAGATGATGGGTTTCAAAATCCGTCGATGGCGCATCATTTTAATTTAATCGTCGTCGATGGCGCCACGGGTATCGGCAATGGACGCCTGCTGCCGGCGGGGCCGTTGCGCCAACCGCTATCGATTGCGCTGAAAAAACTCGATGCGCTTTTGGTTCTCGGAGAGCCAAGCCATGCCAGCCTCGCGCCTTTGCTGAAATCCGTCGAGGCCATGGGCAAGCCAATATTTGCGGGCGAGATAAAACCACAAAGCCCGAAGCCGAAAAAATCGGAAGCCCGTGTGCATGGATTTTGCGGCATTGCCAAGCCAGAAAAATTTTTCGCCAGCCTGAAAGGGCATGGCTATGAGGTGGCGCAGACCTCGCGTTTTGGCGACCACCACGTGTTCACCGAGGCCGAAGCCGAGCGTTTGCTGGCGTCTGAGCTGCCTTTAATCACCACGCAAAAAGATATGGCGCGCTTGCAAGGTGCCGCCGAAGGTTCGCCTCGGGCGCGTTTGGCCAAAGCGGCCAGCACCCTGCCCATCGCTTTGCATATTGGCGAGGGCAAGGCTTTGCAAAAAACCATCGAAGCGGCGCTTGAGCAAAAACAGGCCAATCAGCTTTATAAATCTTATTAGGGACTGGGCGAGCCAACCGCGACCAAAGCCGGGTCGATGCGCGCGCCGCCCCAAAACATCCGCCAATCCAAATGCGGCCCCGTCGAGCGACCCGTCGAGCCGACCGTGGCAATGACATCGCCCGCCGCCACCACATCGCCAACTTTGACGTTCAAACTATCCAAATGCATATAGGCCGAGGTGACTTTCAGCCCGTGGTCGATAAACACCAAACCGCCTTCGAAATACATATCTGGCTCGGCCAAAGTAACTTTTCCGGGCGCGGGCGCGGTAACTTTCGTGCCGCGCGGCGCGGCGATATCAATGCCAAAATGTGGCCGTCGCGCCTCGCCATTATAAAACCGCTGGCTGCCATAAACGCCGCTAATGCGCCCTTTCACCGGCCAGCGAAAGCGCTGCGAAAAATCCGTCTCGCGGCGAAGCCCCGCGCGGGCGGCGAGTTTTAATTTGCCTTGCGCAATGATGCGCGCCAAAGCCGCTTCGGGCGGCGTCACCATGGTCGGCGGCAGGCCGTCGATGCGCTGAATGGCATAGCTTCGCTTGGTCAGCGTAAGCGGCACATGCGCCGATTTGGACCCGCGCGTGAAACTTATTTTTTGCGCCAAACGCGCATCGCGGCCAAACCCCAACACCGTGTAATTATCGACCACAGGCAGCGCCTCGCCATTGAGGCTCACTTTCGTGCCTTGGGTGAGCTGCAACACCACCAAGCCGCCTTGGCTAAATTTTCCGCTCTGGCTTTGAACAAAATTAGACGATAGCTCAACCGCTTGCGCGGAAGAAAACACCGTGGCGACAAAGGCTGCAAGAAACACCCGCTTAAGCATTTTGGCTCTGTGCCAATTCGGCTTGCATAGAGACATCGGCGTCGAAATAAGCCTCTTGTCGGTCGACGCTCCAATAGCGCAAATCTTCCAGCGCGATGGCTTTTCCGGTCACGGCGCAGGTCACGAAATCGCCTGGCATCATCACGTCGAAATCTCCATCGAGATATTTAAGTTTGGCTTCTCCACCGGTCATATGGCTTTCCTTTGCACAGACTTGAGGGGTTATAATAATTGCCCTTGGCTTCCATCGCTAGGGTTTTTCGTCAGGTTTTTTTTGCGCGACTTTTGCTTTGGCTTTGGCTTTGGCTTGGGCTCGGATGTCGGAGGCGCGCCGCCTTCGACGCGGGCGGTCAGGCTTTGCTCGCCGGCCAAACGAATGTCCAAAAGACTGGCCTCGGGGGCTTGGCTGGCTTGGCGCACGGGCTTGCCGTCTTCGTCCAGCACCAGCGCAAAGCCGCGCTCTAAAATGCTTTCATGGCTCAACACGCGCAATTGGCGCGCCGCCGATTGCAGCCTTGCGGTTTGGCGCTCCAGCAGCCCGCGCGTTTGCAGATGCGCGCGTTGCGCCAGCCCTGCCACGCGCTCGCCGACATGGCGCAGGCGCACTTGCAAAGCCATCGGCGTCAGGCGCGCCGCACTTTGGCCGAAGCGCGCGGCGTGGGCGTTCACATTGCTTTGCAAAGCCCCGCCGAGGCGTTGTGCCAGAGTGTCGAGACGCTGTGCGGGCAGCGCCAAAATATCTTCGAGCTTGGGCAGGCCGCGCGCCAATCCGGTAAGATGCGCCTTTTGGCGTTCCAGCTCACGGGTTTGCGCGCGTTGCAAGCGCAGCCCCAAATCTTGTGTTTGAACGCTTAAATCAGCGCGCACCGGAACCGCCATTTCAGCCCCCGCCGTGGGGGTCGGCGCGCGTCGGTCGGCGGCATAATCGAGCAGCGTCGTATCGGTCTCATGGCCAACCGCCGAAATAAGCGGAATGTCAGATCGCGCCGCCGCGCGACTGACGACTTCTTCGTTGAAGCCCCAAAGGTCTTCCAAACTGCCACCGCCGCGCGCCACAATAAGCACATCGGGGCGCGCGATATCGCCGTCCACGGGCAGAGCATTAAAGCCAGCAATGGCTTTGGCCACTTCTTCGGCGCAAGTTTCGCCTTGCACCCGCACCGGCCAAACCAAAACATGGCGCGGAAACCGATCGCTCAAACGATGCAAAATATCGCGAATGACCGCGCCGCTGGGGCTGGTAATCACGCCGATGGTTTCGGGCAAATAGGGCAGAGGTTTTTTGCGCGCTTCGTCGAATAGCCCTTCGGCGGCCAATTGTTTTTTGCGCGCTTCCAAAAGCGCCATCAACGCGCCTTCGCCTGCGGGCTCCATGCTCTCGACCACCAATTGATAGCGCGATTGGCCGGGAAAAGTCGTCAGCTTTCCAGTCATAATGACTTCGAGCCCTTGCTCGGGCTGCATCGTCAGCTTTTGCGCCGTGCCTTTCCAAATAACGCCCGCCAGCACGGCTTTATCGTCTTTCACGTCAAAATAAACATGACCCGAGGCCGGGCGCGACACGCGACCCAATTCGCCACGCACGCGCACATGGCCGAAACTATCTTCGACCAATCGCTTTACCTGACCGGAAAGCTCCGAGACCGTTAGCTCTAAAAGGTTGTCGCCTGGCGCGCTCATCTTCTTCCTATGTCGAGCCGAGCGGAAGGCTGGCTCCTGGGTTTTAATTTATCGGCTCTTTATGATATGACAAATCACTTTTGGCGATTCCCCGCCGTTCGAACCCCAAGCATGACATGCTTCGCGAGAAGAGACAAAGATGACTGATTTAAAGAGCGCCCCGAAACGCAATATTCTGGTTCTAGGCTCGGGCGGGCGCGAGCATGCGCTATGTTGGAAAATCGCGCAAAGCCCAAGCCTCGACGCTTTATATTGTGCGCCCGGAAATGGCGGCACCGCGAGCGTGGCTGAAAATGTGAGCCTCGATATGGCCGACCCCGCGAGCGTCATCGCGTTTTGCCAAGATAAAAACATTCACCTTGTGGTCATCGGCCCCGAAGCGCCTTTGGTGGCCGGGCTGGCCGATGATTTAGCCGCCGCCAATATTGCCGCCTTTGGCCCCAGCCGCGAGGCCGCCCAATTGGAAGGCTCGAAGGGCTATACCAAAGACCTCTGCGCCGAGGCCGATATCCCGACCGCCGCCTATGGCCGCTTTGACACCGCCGCCGCCGCTTTGGCTTATTTGGAAACGCAAAGCGCGCCCATCGTGGTGAAAGCCGATGGGCTGGCCGCAGGCAAGGGCGTGATTATCGCCGAGACGATGCAACAAGCGCGCGACGCCGTGGCTGATATTTTCGACGGCGCTTTTGGCGCTGCTGGTGCGGAGCTGGTTATCGAAGAATTTATGACCGGCGAGGAAGCCAGTTTCTTTGTGCTGTGCGATGGCGAAAACGCTTTGCCTTTGGCCACCGCGCAAGACCATAAGCGCGTCGGCGATGGCGACACTGGCCCCAATACGGGCGGCATGGGGGCGTATTCTCCGGCCTCGATTATGACGTCAGAACTCATCGATATTTCGATGCGCCAAGTCATTCACCCGACATTGCAAGCCATGGCCAAACGCGGCACGCCTTATCGGGGCGTGCTTTATGCGGGCCTGATGCTGACGCCAGAAGGCCCCAAACTGGTGGAATATAACGCACGCTTTGGCGACCCCGAATGCCAAGTGCTGATGATGCGCTTAGCCAGCGATATTGTGCCCGCGCTGGAAGCTTGCGCGAGCCTGGATGGCAGCGCGTCCTTGGCCAACATAACCCTAGACTGGCACGACGATATGGCCATGTGCGTCGTCATGGCGGCCAATGGCTATCCGGGCGCCTATAAAAAGGGTAGTGTCATTGGCGGTCTCGATAAAGTAGATGGAGCCACGGTGTTTCACGCAGGCACATCGCGCGACGAAGATGGCACCATTCGTGCTATTGGCGGGCGCGTATTAAATGTTACGGCGCGTGGCAAAACAGTGGCACAAGCGCAGGCAAATGCTTATGCTGGCGTCGATACAGTGGTTTGGCCAGAAGGTTTTTGTCGTCGCGATATCGGCCATAAAGAGATTGCGCGCGAAACCAAATGAAAAATGACGAGGGAGATCGGCAGATGAAAGATGAGGGCATCGAACGCTTTGGCGGCACGAAAGATATTGCGGAGACGCATAAATTCGACCAAGCCAAGCTAGAAGAATATGCGCTCGCGCATGTCGAGGGATTTCAAGGCCCCTTGGAAGTGCGCCAGTTCAAGGGCGGGCAATCGAACCCGACCTATCAGCTGATTACGCCAAATAAAAAATATGTCATGCGCCGCAAGCCGCCCGGCAAATTGCTGCCGTCCGCCCATGCGGTCGACCGCGAATATAAAGTCATTACCGCGCTGGGCAGCACCGGCTTTCCCGTGCCACGCACCTATTGCATGTGCGAAGACGAGAGCATTACCGGCACGATTTTTTACATTATGGACATGGTAGAAGGTCGCATTTTATGGGACCCGCAATTGCCAGATATTCCACGCGAAGGCCGCCATGCGGTTTTCGATGCCAAAATTAAAACCTTGGCGCAATTGCACAACACCGATTACAAAGCCATCGGCTTGGAAGATTTCGGCAAGCCGGGCGATTATTTCGCGCGTCAAATTTCGCGCTGGACGAAGCAATATCAGCTTTCCGAAACGCAACAAATTGACAGTATGAATAAGCTCATCGATTGGCTGCCGGGCAATATTCCAGGCAATGATGAAGTGTCGATTGTGCATGGCGATTACCGTCTCGACAATATGGTGCTACATCCAACCGAGCCGAAAGTCTCGGCCGTTCTCGATTGGGAACTCTCGACGCTGGGGCACCCTTTGGGCGATTTCACCTATCACTTGATGCAATGGTATATGCCCAATGATGCGGGCAGCACCAATACGCTTTTGGGCTGTGATTTCAGTGCGTTGAACATCCCCGATAAAGACGCCTATACGCGCGCCTATTGCGAGCATACGGGCCGCGATGGCATTGAGAATATGGACTATTATATCGCTTATAATATGTTCCGCTTGGCCGGTATTTTGCAAGGTATCGTCGGGCGGGTGCGCGACGGCACGGCCTCTAACGCCCATGCGGCGGCGATGGCAGATCGGGTGAAACCTTTGTCCGATATGGGCTGGGAATTTGCGCAAAAAGCGGGCGCTGTTTAGCCCCCCCTTTTTTTCCAAGCGTTATCTTTTTAAGACGGTTAACTGGGCGTGCAGAAAATTAACTCTGTGTCGCCCTTTTTCCGCCGGTCTAATTCGGCAAATCCCGCCGGGGTTTTAAAACTGGCGCGCTTGTCTTCTTCAACCACAATCAAAGCCGATGGCGCCAACCAAGCGCCCTTTAAGAGCGCGCCCAAAGCCTGCTCGCCCAGCCCTTGCTGGTAAGGCGGGTCGGCAAAAACCAAATCATAGGTGCCGCCGCCCGTGCAAGGCCCAAGGTCGGTGGCGTCGCGGCGAAAGATTTTGCTATGTCCCGTCGCGTTGCAGGTCTCGACATTGTCGCGAATGGCGGCGCGCGCGGGCGCTTGGGTTTCGACAAATAGACAAAACTCGGCACCGCGAGACAAAGCCTCCAGCCCCAAAGCGCCGGTGCCAGCGAATAAATCCAGCACCCGCAAATTATCGAAATCGAGCCGCGAGGTCAGCATAGAAAACAGCGCTTCGCGCGTGCGGTCTGTGGTGGGGCGCGTGTCTTGTCCCGTAGGCGCGCGCAACGGTTTTGTGCGCCACTTACCGCCGACCACGCGCATCTGACGCCCCTTTGCGAGAAGACGGCGTTTTGCCAGAAGGTTTATCGCCAGAGGGTTTGCCGCCAGAAGGTTTAAAATTTCTACCCTTCGGCGCGGATTTTTTGGGCGCGCTTTTTCCCTTTGGAGACCGCGCCTTCAACGGCTCTGCCGTGTCGCGCAGCTTGCCGCGTCTGGCATCTGAGCGCGAACGCGGCGTGGTTTCGCCGCTTGCATCTTCGTCTTTATCGGCACTGGCGCCGCGCACCGTGCCGTCGACAATCGATTGCCAATTCTTACCCAATTGCTGGCGCAAAACGCGGCGCGGCACTTCTTCTACTTTGCCCTCGTCTAACTGACCCAATTGAAACGGGCCAAACGAGAGGCGCAACAATCGGTTCACTTTCAAATCCAGCGCTTCCAGCACGCGTTTAATCTCGCGGTTTTTGCCTTCGCGCAAGGCCATGGAAAGCCAAACATTGCCGCCTTGCTGGCGCTCCAGCGTCGCGTCGATGGATTTATAATTCACCCCGTCGATGGTGATGCCGTGTTTCAACTCTTTCAGCTTGGACTCATCGGCCTTGCCAAAGGCGCGCACCCGATAGCGGCGCAACCAGCCCGTGCTGGGCAATTCTAGCAGGCGCTTCATGCCGCCATCATTGGTCAAAAGCAGCAAGCCTTCGGTGTTAATATCCAACCGCCCCACGGCATTGACGCGCGGCAGACTGGCGGGCAGTTTTTGAAATACCGTGTCGCGCCCTTGCGGGTCGCGCGCCGTGGTCACCAAACCTGCGGGCTTATGATAGCGCCATAGGCGCGGCGGGTCTGGCTCGGCGACGGGTTTGCCATCGACGGTGATTTTATCTTTGGCGGTAACATTAAAGGCCGGCGTATCGAGGCGGCGTCCGTTGACGGCAATGCGGCCATCGGCCACCATGCGCTCGGCGTCGCGGCGCGAACAGACGCCAGCGCGCGCCAAGACTTTGGCCACGCGGTCGCCTTCAAATTGGGAAGTTTTTTCATCACTCATCCCTGTCCTGTAGCACGCTGCGCGCCTCGCGTGCTAGTGTCGTTTCATGAGCGAGATAGATTATATGCAATTGGCCATCGACGCGGCCAAGGCGGCGGCCGAGCATGGCGAAGTGCCGGTGGGCGCCGTGCTGGCGGGGCCCAAGGGCGAGGTTTTGGCGGTGGCGCAAAATCAAATGCGGCGGCAAAAAGATGCGACCGCCCATGCAGAAATCGTCGCCATTCGGCAAGCTTGCGCCAAGCTGGGCAAGGAACGCCTGCTCGAGTGCGACCTTTATGTGACGCTTGAGCCTTGCCCGATGTGTGCGGGCGCGATTGCCCATGCGCGGCTGCGGCGGCTGTATTATGGCGCGGGCGATATCAAGGGCGGCGCGGTCGACCATGGCGTGGCCTTGTTTGCGCAAGACACTTGCCATCACGCCCCCGAAGTCATTGGGGGTTTGCGCGAGGGCGAATGCGCCGACTTACTGACAGCGTTTTTTGCCCTGCGTCGAAATGAACCTTCTTAAGGCGTTTTTTTGGTAGCACTGCCTCGGGCTTTATTCTAGGCTTTGGCCTTGAACTTGAGGGAGAAGAAGATGATTTTCGAACATAACGAACGCACGAAAGAGCTGATTGCTCGCGTCGAAGGGTTTATGGGTGCCCATATTTATCCGAATGAAATTACCTATCACCAACAAATGGACGCTTTCCGTGCCGACGGAAATCCGTGGCAGGTTGTGCCTATTTTGGAAGAGTTGAAAGACAAAGCCAAAGAAGAAGGCCTATGGAACTTGTTCTTGCCAGAAAGCGAACGCGGTTTTGGACTTAGCAATGTCGAATACGCCCCGCTTTGCGAAATTATGGGTCGCGTCGGCTTTGCCTCGGAAGTATTTAACTGCTCCGCCCCCGACACCGGCAACATGGAAGTTTTGGAACGCTACGGCAATGACCGCCATAAAGAAGAATATATGGTGCCTTTGTTGAACGGCGAAATTCGCTCGGCCTTCTTGATGACCGAACCGGCTGTGGCCTCTTCAGACGCCACCAATATCGAAACCCGCATTGAGCGCGATGGCGACGAATATGTCATCAATGGCACGAAATGGTGGTCTTCGGGTGTTGGCGATCCGCGTTGCAAAGTTGCCATCGTGATGGGCAAAACCAATCCAGAAGCCCCGCGTCACCAGCAGCAGAGCCAAGTTTTGGTTCCCCTCGATGCCCCAGGCATTGAAGTTCTGCGTATGCTGCCTGTCTTTGGTTATGATGATGCACCCCACGGCCATGCCGAAGTGCGCCTTACCAATGTTCGCGTGCCGGTTGAAAATCTCTTGCTCGGCGAAGGCCGTGGCTTTGAGATTGCCCAAGGACGTCTTGGCCCTGGCCGCATTCACCACTGCATGCGCACCATCGGTGTTGCCGAACGCGCGCTTGAAAAAATGATTACCCGTCTGATGAGCCGGGTGGCCTTTGGCAAGCGGGTTTCTGAATATAGCATTTGGGAACAACGCATTGCGGAAGCGCGCACCAACATCGAAATGAGCCGTCTTTTGACCATGAAGGCTGCCTATATGATGGATACGGTCGGCAATAAAGTAGCCAAAAGTGAGATTGCCCAAATTAAAGTGGCAGGCCCTCGCATCGCGCTGCAAATCATTGACGATGCCATTCAAGCCCATGGTGGCGGCGGCGTGACGACAGACTTCGGTCTGGCGAAAATGTATGCCGGTATCCGTACCCTGCGCTTGGCCGATGGCCCCGATGAAGTGCATAACCGCACCATCGCGCGTTTGGAAATGAAAAAATACGCCGACCTGTCGCAAGCCAATGAAGATGGCATGAAGACACTCGACGTGCCGCGCGGTTAAGTTTTAAAAACCGTTTGGAATTAGAAAACCCCGTCGCTTTCGAGCGGCGGGGTTTTTTGTCTTTAGCGGCGGCCGAACAAGCGTTCGATATCGGCCAGCTTTAATTCCACATAAGTGGGGCGGCCATGGTTGCACTGGCCGGAGTTTGGCGTGGCTTCCATGTCGCGCAACAGCGCGTTCATCTCTTCGCCGTTCAACCGACGCCCCGCCCGCACCGACGTATGGCAGGCCAATGTGCCAGCGATTTCTTCCAGACGCTCTTTTAAGGCAAGACCGGCGCCCAGCTCCGACATTTCTTGCGCCATATCGCGCAAGAGCGCCACGCAATCGGCGCCATAAAGCATGGCAGGCACTTCGCGCAATAAGACCGCCACGCGGCCATCACTGCCCGGGCCAAAGCGCTCGATGACAAAGCCCAGCTCGGTTAATTCGGCTGCTCGGCTTAAAATCAAATCGCCTTCCTCGGGTTCTAATTCGGCCACTTCGGGCACCAGAAGAATTTGCCGCGCAATGCCGCGTTCGGCCATTTGCGTCTTCATCCGCTCATACACCAAGCGCTCGTGCGCCGCGTGCTGGTCGACGATGACGAAGCCAT
>JAQWIP010000109.1 GCA_029248825.1 Alphaproteobacteria bacterium
CCCCACAACTTTGCCGCCGTGGGCGCGAATGGATTTAATCGCTTCGCGCGAGGAAAGCCCCGTCGTCACGATATCTTCAATCATCACCACGCGCGGCTTATTCTCGAGCGCAAACCCGCGGCGCAACGTAAACTCGCCATCGACGCGTTCTAAAAACATCGACGCGACATTTAACGCACGCGCGACTTCATGGCCGATAATCAAGCCGCCCATGGCAGGCGCCACCACGGCATCTATTTCGCCGTTTACATTTTCTTTGAGCTGAGCGGCCAGCGCTTTGGCCAGACGTGCGGCGCGTTTGGGCTGCATGAGCACGCGCGCGCATTGCAAATAGGCGCGCGAATGAAGCCCCGAAGACAAGAGGAAATGCCCCTCCAGCAAAGCGTCCGCATCGCGAAATTCTTTCAGCACTTTTTCTGGGGTCATATCATTGGCTCGCTTTTACGTGTCTAGGGTTTGGCCTTTAAAAATGACCCGATTCGCCTCGCTGACCACGCGGCTTCCGCGTATCGCATCAATCATTTGATCCATATGCTCCACATCGCGCACTTCGACATCCACCGTCAGGTCGCAAAAGTCATCACTGTCTTGGATAAAACTCAAATTGGTAATATTGGCGTCAAAATCAGCAATCGTCTGGGTGATGATGCTCAAGGAACCGGTTCGGTTGACGGCGGTCATTTGCACCCGACTGGCAAAGAGATTTTGCGTGTCCTCTTCCCATTTCATCGCCACAAGACGTTCTGGATTATCTTGCAGATCCAGCAAATCTGGCGCCGCTTCGGGATAGACCACCACGCCCTGCCCCATGGTCACAACGCCCACAATCTCATCGCCAGGCAGCGGGAAATGATCTTCCGCGATTTTCACCACGGCGCCATATAGCGCGCCGTTCAACGGCAACATGGCGGGGCGATGCGCCGATTTATCTCTCGAACGCCCGATCAATCCGCGCATGGCGCCAGCAAACATCGCGCGCCGCCCACGGCGTTTCTTCGGCATCACCGCCAAAAGCACATCGGCCGCCGAAATATCGCCGCGCCCGACATCGAGGCGCAATAAATCCAAACTAGCGTAATGCATCACCCCAAGGGCGCGCTCCAGCAAAGTACCATCGGCCTCTAGCCCTTCGGCGGCAAAGAGGCTGTCAATCATCTGCCCGCCGAGGGCGACAAAATCGGCTTCTTCGCGCTCGCGCAACGAATGGCGAATGGCCGCGCGCGCTTTGCCCGTGCGCACATGATGCACCCAACTCTCTAGCGGCATTTGGTTTTCTCCGCGCACCACTTCAATCTCATCGCCATTTTTCAGCAGCGTGCGAAACGGCAATTTCAGCCCGTTAATGCGCACGCCAACGCAGCTATTGCCGATGGCCGTATGCACGGCATAGGCAAAATCCAGCGCCGTGGCACCGCGCGGCAACGCAATCAGGCGCCCTTTCGGCGTGAAGCAAAACACTTGGTCGGTGAATAATTCGAGCTTGGTATTTTCCAAAAACTCTTCCGCCGTCTCGCCGGTTTTGAGCTGCTCGACCATATCTTGCAGCCAATTAAACGGTTCAATTTTGGCGATATCTGGATGCGCGTCTTGTTTGTCTTTATACGCCCAATGCGCGGCAATGCCTCGGTTGGCGATATCGTGCATCTCGCGCGTGCGAATTTGCAACTCGACGCGCTGATTGTTCGGCCCAATCACCGTCGTGTGCAAAGACTGATAACCGTTAATTTTCGGCGTCGAGATAAAATCCTTATAGCGCCCCGGCACAAAACGATAAGTGCGGTGCAAAACGCCGAGCGCGCGATAGCACTCATCCTCGCTTTGGGTGATAAGGCGATAGGCGAAAATATCGGAAAGCTGCTCCAGAGAAATCGACTTGTTTTGGATTTTGCGCCAGATGGAAAAGGGGCGCTTTTGACGCCCATAGACTTCCACGCTCAGCCCTTGCTCGGATAGCTGGGAGGTTACAGCCTCGGATATCTCGGCCAGCATGTCACTGCTTTGCTCGTTCAGCTCGCTGAGGCGTTCCATCACCAGCTCGCGGGCGTCTTTGTTAATCTCGGCGAAGGATAAATCTTCCAATTCTTCGCGGAAGTTCTGCATCCCAATGCGCCCCGCCAGAGGTGCATAAATATCCATCGTCTCTTGCGCGATGCGGCGGCGTTTCTCGTCGGATTTGATGAAATGCAACGTCCGCATATTGTGCAGACGGTCGGCCAATTTAACCAAAAGAATGCGAATGTCGCTGGCCGTGGCAACCAAGAGTTTGCGGAAATTTTCCGCCTGCGCCGTATCGGCCGAAGATAATTCCAGCAAAGACATTTTGGTGACGCCATTGACCATATCGGCAATCTCGCGACCAAATAGATCTTCGATTTCGTAAAAAGTCGTCTCTGTGTCTTCAATCGTGTCGTGCAGAAGCGCTGTGGCAATGCTGGCTGTGTCGAGATGTAAATCGGTTAAAATACCAGCCACTTCAACGGGATGCGAAAAATACGGATCGCCTGACGCGCGTTTTTGGTCGCCGTGCTTTTGCGTGGCGAACACATAGGCTCTATTGAGTAAATCTTCATTGGCGAGAGGGTCGTAGCTGGAAACGCGGTCGACGAGTTCGTATTGACGCATCATCGGACAAGCCCTCCGATAGGCGGACAAAAAGTAGGGGTCGGGTAATTAGTCTCCGCGACCATCCCCTTTATCCTTTGGGCCAGCGGCTTCCAAAGATTGCAAAGCGGCTAGAATATCGTCTTCGCTCATCTCGGCCATCGGCTCGGCAGCTGTTTCGGCGCCAGCTTCGGCACCGGATTCGACATGACCGAGCCTTGGCGCGGCGATAATGTCTTCATCTGGCTCATCGATATCGATTTGTTTTTGCAGCGAGCTTACCAAGTCTTCGCGCACTTCGGTGGGAACCACTTCTTCATCGGCAATTTCGCGCAGCGCAACCACGGTGTTTTTATCGTTATCGCGCTCTACCAGCAATTCGGCGCCAGCCGACATGCCACGAGCGCGATGCGAGGCGAACAAGACCAATTCAAAACGGTTTGTTACCTTATCGACGCAATCTTCTACGGTCACACGAGCCATGGGCAATCCAATTCAAGTTAAATAGACAGGAGTTACGTTTTATTTATGCCTGTTAGACGAATATCGCAAGGAAAAAGAAGGCAAAATTAGAAATTGCGCGCGAAAGTTCGCCTTAGAGGCGTTTCAGCCCCATGCGCGCCTGCATCGGCAAAGCCGCCAATAGCTCGTCAATCGGCGTGCCATCTTCAGGGTGACGCCAGCCCGGCGCAATATCGGCCAAAGGCTGCAAGACAAAAGCCCGCGTTGCGGCTCTGGGATGGGGAATTTGCGCGCGAAACCGATGCACTTCGTCGTGATAGCTAATCATATCGATATCCAGCGTCCGCGCCCCCCAAACAACGCCCTCGCCATTGCCCCGATGCCGACCAAAGGCCGCCTCCAGCGCATGCAAGCGCGGCAATAGCGCCAAGGCTGGCACAACGCTGCGAACCGCCACCACGGTGTTGATATAATCCTCTTGCCCCGCTGGGCCGATGGGCGCCGAGGCATATAGCGGCGCGCGCTTGACCACATGCGCGCCCGTCAGCGGCAGATTGTCGATGGCGGCTTGCACCAATTGCACGCTATTGGCGAAATCGCCGCGTAAGTTACTTCCCAAAGCCAAATAAATCATAGGCTGGAAGTAAGCCAAGCGCCGCACAATGACAAGCGAGATTTGCACCTGCCATTGCGGTTGAACTCAAGCGATGCAACACGCTATCTTAGGGCATGACAAAAACCGCCCCCTCTTTAACCACTCCTGATGCCGATTGCGATTTATGCCCGCGCCTGAAAGCCTATCGCGAAGAAAACCGCGCCGCCCATCCCGATTGGTTTAACGCGCCCGTGCCTTGCTTTGGGGACGAGGCGGCGGAGCTGCTGATCGTCGGCTTGGCGCCAGGCGTTGCCGGCGCCAATCGTACGGCGCGCCCTTTCACGGGCGATTGGGCGGGCGATTTGCTTTACGCGACGCTGGATAAATTTAGCCTCTCGACCGGCGTTTACGCGCAACACAAAGACGACGGCTTAACCTTGGTCAACACGATGATAACCAATGCGGTGCGCTGTGTGCCGCCGCAAAACAAACCAATTGGCGCCGAGATGAGCGCGTGTCGAGGGTTCTTGCAGGCGCGTCTCGACAGTCTGCCAAATTTGAAAGTGGTTTTATCGCTGGGCAAAATTTCGCACGATAATGTGCTGCGCGCGCGCGGCCGAAAACTGAGCGAGGCCAAATTTGCCCATGGCGCGTGCCATAACATGGATGGCCTGACGCTCATCGATAGCTATCATTGCTCGCGCTATAATACCAATACGCGGCGCTTAACCCCG
>JAQWIP010000113.1 GCA_029248825.1 Alphaproteobacteria bacterium
GCGGTGGCGCAAGCCCAACATGCTTTGCGCGAAATGGCCGATGAGCTGAAAAAGCAAGGCGTGAAAGTCAGCTATGCCATTCACCCCGTGGCAGGGCGCATGCCTGGCCATATGAATGTGCTGCTGGCCGAAGCCAATGTGCCTTATGATGATGTGCATGAGCTGGAAGACATTAACTCTGAGTTCGCGCAAGCCGATGTGGCTTTCGTGATTGGCGCCAATGATGTGACCAATCCAGCCGCGAAAACCGACCCAACCAGTGCCATTTACGGCATGCCTATTCTCGATGTGGAGCGCGCCAATACGGTGTTGTTCATCAAGCGCGGCATGGCGGCGGGGTATGCCGGTGTGGAGAACGAATTGTTCTTCCGCGACAACACGATGATGTTGTTCTCGGATGCGAAGAAAATGGTCGAGAATATCGTCAAGGCCTTCTAGGTCTTGGTGTTTTCGCGCCTCAAAAGAAACGGTGCTTTGCGCCCAAAATAAAAGCCCCGATCTTTCGATCGGGGCTTTTTTATTTGTTTAGAAAGCGAGGCTTAATATTTGCGCTTGCCCAAAACAACGCCTTCGCGTTGTGCGGCTTTGCGCGCCAGCTTACGAACTCTGCGAACCGATTCGGCTTGCTCACGAGCCCGCTTTTCAGAAGGTTTTTCGTAGTGGCCACGAAGCTTCATTTCACGGAAGACACCTTCGCGTTGAAGCTTTTTCTTCAGGACTTTATAAGCCTGATCGACGTTATTATCACGAACGGAAACTTGCACGTTTCATCACCCTTTCAAAATAGATTAGAGACGACACAGGCACTCCCGTGACTTCACTTGAGGCATTGTTTAGCAAGTTGTGGGGGGCTTGTCTAGTAGGGGCGGGGCTTCTTCTCGCTCTAATTGTGGCTTGTCTTTCGCGGCTTGAAACTCCATATTCTGCCCATGAGTGAAACAAACCCCTATTTAGCCGTGCAGCAGCAAGTTTTGGCCGCCGCCTTGCCCAATGTGGCTTTTGACGGCTGGTCGGAGAAATTGCTGCAACAGGCGATTGCCGCCTCTGGGGTCGATGAAAACATCGCGGTTTTGGCGTTTCCCAAGGGTGTGGGCGGGTTAATTCGACAGTTTTCTGCCGATGGCGATGCCCGCATGATGGCCGCTTTGCCCGAGGGCGACAGTTTGAAAATTCGCGAGCGAATTACCGAAGCCGTCTGGACGCGCCTTTGCGTTGATGGCGAGCAAAAGGAAGCTTCGCGCCGCGCGGCCGGTTGGTTGGCTTTGCCCGGGCGGCAAAAGCTGGGGGCAAAATTGCTTTTTGAAAGCGCCCATCAGATGTGGCGTTGGGCAGGCGATACGGCCACCGATTATAATTATTATTCCAAGCGGGTGATTCTAAGTGGTGTGATTGCCAGCACGCGCTTGGCTTGGTTTGACGATGATAGCGAGGGCGAGGCTAAAACGCGCGCGTTTCTAGAGCGGCGCATTGAAAACGTCATGCAATTTGAAAAGCTGAAAGCCAAAACCAAGTCTTGGTCGCAAAAGCGCCATGGCGATAAAGCGCCGTTTGAGGGCGTGCTGTCTAGCCTTGCCAAAATGCGTTATCGCTCTTCTGAATAATTGGGCTGAAATAATTGAGGGTTAGCGGCGCGGCGTTAAGCGCGTGACATGCGCCATCTTGCGACCTGGCTTGGCCTCGGCCTTGCCATAGAAATGCAAATAGGTGGCTTCTTGTGCCGCCCAATCTTGCCAATCGTTCACCTCATCGCCCAAGAGATTGGTCATCACGGCGTTCGAATGGGCGCGCGCATCGCCGAGCGGCCAGCTTGCGATGGCACGAATATGCTGCTCGAATTGGCCACAGTGACAGGCGTCTTGCGTCAGGTGGCCAGAATTATGCACGCGGGGCGCGATTTCATTGACCAGCAGACCTTGCGGCGTGACAAAACATTCGATGGCCAGCACGCCGACATAATCGAGCGCCTCGGCAATTTTTGTCGCCATGGCTTGGGCTTGGCTGGCCTGGGCGTCGCTCAACTGGGCGGGCAGGGTGGAAGTGTGCAGAATATGATTCTTATGCACGTTCTCAATTGCGTCAAACGTGGCGGTCTCGCCGTTTGGGTTGCGCGCCACCAGCAAAGATATCTCCCGCTCGAACGGCACTAGCACTTCTAAAATGGCCGATTGGCCGTCTAGCTCGGCCATCGTGGCGGCGAGATCGCTATTGGCGTCGAGGCGCCATTGGCCTTTGCCGTCATAGCCAAAGCGGCGGGTTTTTAAAATGCCTTGGCCTTGGGTGGCCTCTAGCGCGGCGCGTAAATCTGCCTCGCTTGTGATGTCATAAAAGTCGGCGACGCCGAGGCCTAACTCGCGCATGAAGCATTTTTCGACCCAGCGATCTTGCGCTACTTCTAGGGCTTTGGCGCTAGGCAAGACGGGTTTTTGGGTTTCAATATGCGCCACGGTGTCGACGGGAATATTTTCAAACTCATAGGTCACCACATCGACGCTTTGGGAAAAGCGGTCGAGGGCGGGTTTGTTTTGGTAATCGGCTTGGGTCGAAAAACTTGCGACTTGCGTGGCTGGGGCGTTTTCTTCGGGGCAAAATACATGCGTTTGAAAGCCCAGCTCGGCTGCGGCCAAGGCCAACATACGACCCAATTGGCCACCGCCGACAATGCCAATACAGGCGCCAGGCGGCAAAGGGTTTCGGCTAGGCGTCACGCGGCGTCTCTTCGACATCAGCCGTGCGCGCGGCGCGCCATGCTTCAAGGCGGGTGCTCAGCGCTGCATCTTCATTGGCCACAATGGCGGCGGCTAGAAGGGCCGCGTTTTTTGCGCCCGCCTCGCCAATGGCCAAAGTGCCGACGGGAATGCCAGCCGGCATTTGCACAATCGAGAGCAAAGAATCTTGACCCGATAAAGCGCGCGATTGCACCGGCACGCCCAAAACAGGCACGCTGGTCAGCGCGGCGGTCATGCCGGGCAAATGCGCCGCGCCGCCTGCGCCTGCGATAATGACTTTGAGGCCGCGCCCTTTGGCGGCTTTGGCATATTCATACATCCGCTCGGGGGTGCGATGCGCCGAGACGATTTTGACTTCATGGGCGATTTTCAGCTCGTCCAAAATTTCGCTGGCCAGCTTCATCGTCGACCAGTCGGACTGGCTTCCCATGATGATTCCAATTTTTGTCGTATCGCTCATGATGTCTCGCGTCCTTCATCCGCTTTTGGAAAGCGCGGATATAACCGCATTTAGACCCCTATATCAAGCAAATTTGTAACAAAGGACAAGGCAAATCCCTCGGTCGCATTTTGGTGCCAATTTTTTATTGGACAGATGGCGGCCAAATTGGCCATGCGTTACTTCGAGTATAAGGGAGTGAGTGTTGGATGACCAAAGATGCCCGATTACATAGCCTGCAACACCAGCACGAACAGCTGGAAAATGACATTGAGCGCAGCCGCGCCAACCTATCGAGCGATAGTCTCGATACGTGGACGCTGAAGCGCAAAAAGCTCGCCATTAAAAAGCAAATGACGGCTTTGCGGCAGGAAATTAATCTTTAAAAACGTCTTCTGGACGCAACGATTCGTTAGCTTCTTCGGCTGGGGATGGCGTGGCCGGAATGTCCGCGAAGACATTGCTATCATCGACCCGTTTGCCCGGCGCTGAAGAGACAAACTCGGGAGCTGGCTCGCTTTGCAAGGCCGTGGTTTCGGTCGCATCTCTCAACACTTCGCCATTTTTCGCAGCTTCGCGCGCCAAACGTTTTTGACGACGCTCTTCGCGCAAGGCAGCTTTAGCGACATTTTCATCCAATTCGATTTGCGAGCAGAGGCCTAAAGTCACGGGGTCTAACGGCGTGATATTGGCCATGTTCCAGTGATTGCGCTCGCGCACGCTTTGGATGGTTGGCTTGGTGGTGCCGACCAAACGACCGACTTCGGCGTCATTGAGTTCTGGGTGATTGCGAACCAACCAAGCGATGGCATCGGGGCGCTCTTGGCGCTTGGACAGCGGCGTATAGCGCGAGCCTTTGCGGGGCTTGGGCGGGGGAATATCGCGCTTGGCTTCGGCCAAATTCATTTGCGCGGTCGGGTCTTCTTGGCAGCGCTCAATTTCGGCGCGGGTCAATTGACCATTGGAAATCGGGTCTGTGCCTTTAATGCCAGCTGCGACATCGCCATTGGCAATGCCTTTGACTTCCAGAGGATGCAGACCGCAAAACAGCGCGATTTGGTCAAAAGTCAGGGCGGTATTGTCGACCAACCAAACGGCGGTGGCTTTGGGCATCAAGGGTGCAGT
>JAQWIP010000131.1 GCA_029248825.1 Alphaproteobacteria bacterium
ACAATCTCGTCGGCAAACAGGCCGGCTTCTTGTGCAGCGGCCATGCGTTGCTGGCTTTGCAGCGAATATTCGTCTTGCGCTTCGCGCGATACATTATAGCGCTCGGCGACGATATCGGCGGTTTCAATCATCGGCATCCAAAGCGCTGGGTAGGTGCCCATCAGTTTTTCTTCCGTGATGTTATTATAGTTAGCGCCTTGCATTTGCACCATGGGAATGCTTTCCACGCCGGCACCAATGGCCACGGGAACATTTTCATTTTGCACACGGCCAGCGGCCATGGCGATGGTTTGCAGACCCGACGAGCAGAAACGGTTCACCGTCACACCCGATGTGGTTACCGGGCAACCGGCCCAAAGGGCGGCAAGACGACCAACATTTTGACCCGTCGCGCCTTCTGGCGTGCCGCAGCCCATGATGACGTCTTCGACTTCACCGGCATCAATGCCTGCGCGCTCGATGGCGTGCTGAATGGCGTGACCACCCATGGCCGCGCCATGTGTCATGTTAAACCCACCCCGACCCGACTTGGCTAGGCCTGTGCGTGCGCTCGAAACGATTACAGCTTCTCTCATAATATGCTCCCATTTTTGCAAATTGGTTTTCGTCAAACTGGGCGGATATTGCGCCAAGGACGATAAAATTTCAATGGAATAATCCGCCCTTCCCCAATTTTCAAAAAACCCCATCGCGTTCACGAAAACTTAGGACATTCAGCCCATACTCCTAGATGTCGCGAAACAACAATAAGAAGAGAGAAGAATAAGAAGAAACAGCGACGCTCAAAAAGAAGACGCCGAACACGAGGGCGCAAAACAAACGAGGGGCCTCTTTTATAGAGGCCTCTTTTTTACTGCAAAATCGTCATGCTCCTGCCATGGTGCCGCCATATTTGATGGCTAGATTGGAAACATGGAAAATACAAAAAATAATCTTCGAACCCCGCCCTCCAAGCGAACCTCTCCCGCGCGCCTGGAAGACGCCCTTTTGGTCGTTCTTCTGGCGGGCGTTCTCTTGGGCTTTAGTTTCTTTGGCGCGGCGGCGCAGACTTATTCTGGCACCTTCACCAAACCGTCCGACAAAGACCTCAAGCAATCGCTCTCGCCGATCCAATATGCGGTGACGCAAGACGATAAAACCGAGCCGCCTTATCGCAATCGATATTGGAATGAAAAAAAGCCCGGCATTTACGTCGATATCGTTTCGGGCGAACCTTTGTTCTCTTCGCTCGATAAATATGACAGCGGCACGGGCTGGCCGAGTTTCACCCGACCTTTGGTCGAAAAAACGCTGGTCGAAAAAGATGATTGGAAAATCTTCCTCCGGCGCACTGAATTGCGCTCGAAACTAGCCGATAGTCATTTAGGCCATGTGTTTGACGATGGCCCTGCCCCAACGGGTTTGCGCTATTGCATTAATTCTGCCGCGCTGCGCTTCGTGCCTTTGGCCGATATGAAAGCGCAAGGCTATGGCGAATTTGTGCCCGCTTTCAAAAAAGCAGGGTTTTAACTCAACGGATAAAATACCCGCTTGAGTGGTCTGGCTGTTTTGGGCATGCTGGCTGGCGAAATCTTTCTTTTGCAAAACCAAGCGAGCGTCCAATGTCCAACTCTTCCGACCCAACCGCCTTTCTCGATGGGCTTATTGCTGGCTATCAAGGGGTCGCCCAGAGTTGGGAATGCGATTTAATGGGACACTTAAATGTGTCGTTTTATTTTGGCCGCTCGTCCGACCATGCGTTTTTTACCCGCCACGCTTTGGCCATGAGCCCCAGCCAGATGCGCGCGCAAAACATCGGCACGGTGGCGCTAGAAGAACATGTCCGCTTCCATCGCGAAGTGGCCTCTGGCGGCACGATGATCGGGCGCAGTGCGCCGATTGAAATCGGCGAAAAAACCATGACCATTCACCAAGAGTTTCGCGATAGCGAGGCCAATTTACTCTGCACGTTTAAAACGCGCATCGGCCATTTCGATACCGCCGCGCGCCGCCTTGTGCCTTGGCGCGAGGCAACGCTGGAGGCCGCGCATAAATATCAGATTGCCCAACCCGATTTCAGCGCGCCGAAATTTTTATCCGGCAATGGTCGCGTGCCCGCCATCACCCGCGAGCAAACCCAAGCCGAAGGTTTTGTGCGGTGCGGCGGGGCGGGCGTCAACAGTTGGGAATGCGACCAATTTAGCCATATGAATACAATGTTCTATGCCCGCCGCCTGACCGAAGCGGCGCCGCATATGTGGCGCGCCATGGGCCATGATTTGCTCGACGGCGTGCGCCAAGGGCTCGGCTCGGTGGTCGGCGAAATCTGCCTGTCTTATTTGGCCGAAGTCCGCGAGGGCGACATCCTCGAGACTTACTCGAGCATTCGCGAGGTAAATGAAAAAACCGTCCTCATCGAACACCGCTTGTTCAATGCCGAAACGGGCGAGCTATCGGCTTTGGCGCGCCTGCGCGTGGTTCATTTCAATCTGACCACACGCCGCGCGCAAAACTGGCCAGACGATATGCGACAAACCATTGAGGCAAATTTAGTGCCTTTGGACGCAGCGAAAAGCTAAACGCCCGCGCGGATGCAAATCTCGGCGCGCACTAAATCAGGCACTTCCATCGGCAGAAAATGCGAACTGCCTGGCACGGTTTCGATTTTTTTATCTACCGATAACCCCTCAAACGGTTTGCGAAGATAGGTCGTCGAGCCGCGCTCGGCCATGAGCAAAGTCAGCGGCACGCTCAACCGCGCAATCGGCTTGGCGACATTGATTTGCGGGCCCTTAAAGTTGGCCGCCTCCCAAAGCGGCGCGCAGGCCAAAGTCATCCCGTCTGCTTCGCGCGCGCTTTTGGGCAATAGGCCGCCGTGCAAATAGGCTTGCAAAAACCCATCCGCCCAAGTGGCAAAAGCGCCGCGCCCCGTATAGGCTTTTTCGATGACCGCCAAGCTTGGCCAATCGGCTTTGCGTTTGGCCGCCATTTCGGCCAAAGCCAGACCCGAGTTGGGCGCAATTTTACCCATCCACCGCATCATCATTTGCATGGCGAAATTGATTTTCGGGGTCACCACGGGGTCGGCCAAAATCAGCCCCGCCACGAGGTCGGGACGTTTGGCGGCCACTAAAATAGACGTGCAACCGCCCATGGAATGTCCGCCCAGCCAAATTTTCTCGCCCGCCTGTTCCGCCAAATGGGCGACGAGATATTCCAAATCATCGGCATAAATATGCCAGCCGCGCATCGCGCTCGGCTCGGCCGGCAAACGGGTGCGGCCATGGCCGCGCGCATCCCAAGCATAGACGTCAAACTTATCTTGCAAGGGTTCCAGCAGCGGCGCATAGGTTTGCCCGTTAAACCCATTGGCATGCGCCCAATGCAAAACCGGCTTCTTCGCGCCCTCTCCCGCTTGGCTCCACTGACATATGGATAGCTCGCCTTGCGGCACGCGATACTCGAATCTTTGCATAATGGCTCCCCACGCTCTTGAGAATGAATATGCACCACGGCTCTAAAAAGGCAAGTCGAGCGCAACAGGCTTCCTAGGCAAAGGTTTGTTTATGTGCTAGTCAGCAGGTCTATTCTACAGAAATTTTTCGAGGAACCTGCGCCTCCCTTTGAGTGGCTCGCCATCATGTTGATTTATCTTCCCATTGCTGAAATGAGCGCCAATGTCATGACCCTGATTGGCATGGGCGGCTTGGTGGGATTTATGTCGGGCATGTTTGGCGTCGGCGGCGGGTTTTTAATGACGCCGCTGCTGATTTTCATCGGCGTGCCGCCGGCCGTGGCTGTGGCCTCGGAGGCCAATCAAATTGTCGCCTCTTCGGTGTCGGGCGGCTTGGCGTATTGGCAACGCCGCGCGGTCGATATTCCCATGGGGCTTATTTTGATGACCGGCGGTTTGGCAGGCTCTTATAGCGGCGTGCAATTGTTCAAAACCTTGCGCGCCATGGGGCAAGTCGATTTGCTCATCTCGCTTTCCTACGTGGTTTTCCTCGGCGTCATTGGCGCTTTAATGTTGCGCGAAAGCATTCAGGTGATTATCGCGGCGCGCAAAGGCAGCCCCGTGCAGGCTCGCCGACCCGGACAACATAGTTGGATTTTGCGACTGCCGTTTCGGATGCGGTTTCGCCGCTCGAAACTTTATATCAGCGTTATTCCACCGCTCGTCATCGGTTATTTTGTCGGCACGCTCTCGGCCATTATGGGCGTTGGCGGCGGCTTTATTATGGTGCCTGCGATGATTTATATTTTGCGCATGCCGACCAATGTGGTGATTGGCACGTCGCTATTTCAAATTATTTTCGTCACGGCTTCGGTGACGATTTTCCACGCGGTCGAAAACCAAACCGTCGATATTGTGCTGGCCAGTTTGCTGATGATTGGCGGCGTGCTTGGCGCGCAAGTTGGCGCGCGCGTCGGCCAACGCCTGCGCGGCGAACAATTGCGGGCGCTGCTGGCGCTTATTGTTTTGGGGGTCGGGGTTAAATTACTGCTCGACTTGGTCAATCAGCCAGATGAATTATTCTCGCTCACCCGAATCGGAGTGGGCGGATGAGGGCGCTGATTTCATCTTGCCTGCTCGCCTTGCTGGCGCTCGTCTTTTCGGGGGAGCGCGCGCATGCCACTGAGTTTAAAAACGTGTTGGTGACCGATGTGTCGAAAGACCAAATTTCCATCCGCTCGAATTATAGCGGCGAGACGCTTTTGCTGTTTGGCGCCATCGATACCCTGCCCTACGGCGAAGTCGACGGCGTGGTTGTGGTGTTGCGCGGCCCCGCCCAAGACATCACCTTGCGCAAGAAAAACAAACAATTCGGCATATGGATCAATGGCCCGGCTTATCGGCTGGGCGATTTGCCGAGTTTTTATGCGGTGGCCAGCTCGCGCCCCTTGGCTGATTTACTGCCCCGCGCGCGCCGCGCCGAGCTGGGCATTGGCGCCGATGTCTTGAAAGCCAGCAATCTCGACAGCGCACAAAACGACCCAGAACAAGCAGAACAAGAAGCCACACAAGCTTTCTTGCGCTTGAAACAAAGTGCCAATTTATTTGCCGCGCAAAGCGATGCGGTAGAAATCATCCGTGAAAAATTATTCCGCGCTGAAATCAACCTACCCGCAGGCATGCCCGTTGGCGCCTATACGACCGAGTTTTTCGCTTTTAAAGATGGCGCGCTCATTGGCTATCAAATCGGCGAGCTGCCTGTCGACATCGTCGGCGCGGGACATATATTGCATGAGGCGGCATATAATATGTCGCTGATTTATGGTCTGTTTGGCGTTGCCCTCGCGGTGTTCATGGGCTGGGCGGTCGCGATTATTTTTAGGCGGAGATAATAGATGGATGGATTTTTAGCCTCGGCTTTTGCAGCCTTTTTTGGCGGCGCTTTGAGCTTTCTATCGCCGTGTGTTCTGCCCCTCGTGCCGGGCTATTTGTACTTTGCGGCCGGATTGCAATTTTCAGAATTAAGCGAGCTGGATAAAAAGGGCGAAGCCACGCGCGCTATTTTGCCTGGCGCTTTGGCTTTTGTCGGCGGATTTTCTAGCGTCTTCATCGCGCTGGGCGCGGGCGCCAGTGCCATTAATCCCTTGCTTCTCACCTATCAAGCCGAGCTAAGCCAGATTGCGGGTGCCACGATTATCGCGCTGGGTCTGCATGTTGGCGGCATAATTCACATCCCGTTTTTGGCTCGCGAGGCGCGCCTGCAAAGCCAAACGATTCAGAAATCGAAAGCCCCCTTGGTGGCCGCTTTTGTTATGGGGCTGGCTTTTGCTTTTGGTTGGACGCCGTGCATTGGCCCGATTTTGGCAACGATTTTAGCCCTCGCCGCCGCCCGCGATTCGATGGGCGAAGGGGTCACGCTTTTGGCCTTTTATGCTTTGGGTCTGGGACTACCGTTTATTTTCGCAGCGCTTGGCGTCGG
>JAQWIP010000139.1 GCA_029248825.1 Alphaproteobacteria bacterium
GGAAGATTCGAACTCCCGACCCCCAGATTCGTAGTCTGGTGCTCTATCCAGCTGAGCTACCGGTGCCTTAGTTTCAGGTTTGTAGTCTGTGCTTGAGGCGATTGCAAGTGCAAATCAATCTAGCCGCCAAACTGGTCGTGATAGGCCAGACAATCACCGATTTGACGCGCGTGCCAAATCGCTCGCGCGCTAGCACGCGCCACACAATCGGCCGCCAAAGCACCCAACTCCGCCAGAGCCAAGGGACGCTGGTCTTGCGTTTCACTGAGCGGCTCGGCTCCCGTCGCCAAAACAAAAAGACAGTCGCCATCAAACGGCGTGTGAATCGGGCGCACCGCGCGCGCCAAACCATCTTGCGCCATAATCGCCACGCGTTTGGCTTCGGCCACGCTTAAATCAGCCGCCACCGCCACCACGCCAATGATGGTATTTCCCAAAGCGCCAGCCAGTTTCGTATTGGCAAACGGATGCGCGCTGGCATCGCAGGGCTGGCCCGCCAAATCTGGCCGACCAAATTCTAACTGCGCTTCAAAAGGCAAGGCCAATGGCTGCGCCCAAAATCGCCCCGCCGCATCGACCAAACTGCCCAGCGGATTGGCGGCAATCAGCGCGCCGACTTTTACGCGAGTGCCTATTTGCGTGGAAGCACTGCCAAGCCCGCCTTTCAGCTGACCCGCTTGCGCGCCATAGCCGGCGCCGATATTGCCAAGCGCAAAACCCTCGCTGGCCTGCTGATAGGCCGCCCGCCCCAAAGCCGCATAGGGCGGTGTCTCGCCCCAAGTTTTATCGCCGCCATTGGCGACATCAAATAAAATAGCCGCTGGCACAATCGGCGATGGCACAGGCGCACCTGTGGGAAAACCTTTGCCTTGGGCGCCCATCGCCGCGGTTACCCCCGAAGCGGCATCCAGCCCATAAACCGAGCCACCCGAAAGCACAATGGCATCGGCCTTATCGACCAAAGTTCCAGGTTGCAAAGCATCGGTCTCGCGGGTGCCGGGCCCACCGCCTGGCACCGAAACGCCGACCACGGCGGGCGCGTCTGGCACAATCACGCTGACGCCCGTGCGCGCCGCTTCATCTACTGCATGGCCGACGCGAAGCCCTGCCACATCGGTGATGAGATTGCGCGCGCCAGCGCGCGGCGATAAAGAAAGAAGCGGGTCAAGGTCTGTTATCATAGTTTCTCCATACCATATAAGCCCCTACTCGACCAGATTCGGCGCGCGAAAACCCTGCAGCCATGGTTGCCCCTTAACTCTCAGGCACCTTTACAAACTTGCATTCAGACTAGCTGGAAGGGGTTAACGAACCTTTGACGCCCCAATCGTCTAGCGCCGAAACCAGGATAAAATGCCGATAATTTTGCGCATCCGTGGGCTAAACAGGCTCGGCGTATAAAAATCGCCAGCCGCGCGTTTGGAAGCCTCGCCACGCGTCGGATAGGGCGACACCACGCCCGCCATCGCCGAAACCGACAAGCCTTGGTTCAGCGCCATCGTCCATACGGCCAGCAAATCGCCCGCCCCTTGGCCGACAATCGATGCGCCCAAAATTTTACCTTTGCGCGTGGTCACCACTTTCACCATACCGCGTGTGTCGCGCTCGGCGCGGGCGCGGTCGTTTTCTTCAAACGGCCAGCGCAAGACTTTAATCTTGCCATGCGCGGCGCGCGCTTGCGCCTCGTCTAAGCCGACAGACGCCAACTCTGGATTGGTAAAGGTCACCCGAGGAAGCGCTGTGTAACTGGCCTTGGCCGGCAAGAAAAACAGAATATTGCGAATGACCAATCCCGCATGATAGCCCGCCGCATGGGTAAATTGCGGCCCGCCCGAGACATCGCCAATGGCAAATATTTTATTATTTTTCGTCCGCATACGCGCATCCACAACAATATGCGGCGCTTGGGTATCGCTAAGCTGCACGCCCGCTTTTTCGACGTTGAGGCCGTCCACATTGGCCGCGCGCCCTGCCGCCACCAAAAGGGCATCGCCTGAAATCTCGTGCGTGGTTCCGCCTTGTGTTACCTGCAGGTTGATTTTTTGGTTGGCGCCCGAACCTTGGCTGCTGACCGCCTCAACACTGGCGCCTTGCAGTAAGGTCACGCCATCGTCGAGCAATTGCTGGCGAACGGGGGCGGTTAGCTCTTCGTCTTCGCGGCATAAAATCTGCATGCCTTCCACCAAAGTGACTTTCGTGCCGAGGCGTTGAAACGCTTGCGCCATCTCACAACCAATGGGGCCACCGCCGATAATCAGCAAGTCTTTGGGTTGGTGTTGCAGCTCGAAAATCGTCTCATTGGTGAGATAGGGAACCGACTTTAGCCCTTTGATGGCTGGAATGGCTGCCGCCGAACCCGTGGCAATGACAAAGCGTTTGGCGCGAATGGTGGTGTTTCCCGCCTTCAGCGTTTTGGCGTCGAGGAATTTGCCCTTGGCCTCGATTACTTGCACGCCCAGCTCCGAAAACCGCTCGACGCTATCCATCGGCTCAATGCCTTGGATGACGTCGCGCACATGCGCCATGACTTTGGCAAACTCGACTTTGATGGTTTCTTGCGACAGACCAAAGGCGGCATTGTTTTGCGTGGCTTGCGCGCGATGGGCGGCGGCCAGCAAGGCTTTGGAAGGCACACAACCATAGTTCAGGCAATCGCCGCCCATTTTATGGCCTTCGACCAGCACCACTTGGGCGCCCATTTGCGCCGCACCTGCGGCTACCGACAGGCCGCCCGAGCCGCCGCCGATAACACAAATGTCTGTTTCAATTGGTTGCGTCATTGTTTTGTCCTTTAGTGGTTTTATTTTGAGGAGAGAAAATAGGCCGTTCGATTAGCCCTTAAGTCGACGCCATACCATAGGCGCAAGAGATAAAACCGCCAGGCCGACGAGCGGCAATAAAATTTCTGGGCTGGTCATCACCCCTAAATCGGGTTGTTTGCCAGACTGCAAAACCACGGAGATGCCATTGCCGATGGAGGCAAAGACAAATGTGCCAGGCATAATGCCGAAAAACGTGGTGAATAAAAATACCGGATAGCGAACGCCGACCAAGGCCGCGCCCAAATTGACGATGAAAAACGGAAAGACTGGCAAGAGGCGCAGTATGAATAAATAAGACAGCGCGTCGCGGTTAAAAGAGGCTTCAAATTTTTGCAAAGCAGGGCCGGCGCGGGCGCGCAAAGCATCGCCTGCAATAAAGCGCGCTGCCACAAATAAGCCGCTGGCACCCAAAGTCGCGCCCGTGACAATCAACAAGCCGCCCGTCCATGTGCCGAACATCAGCCCGCCCGCCAAACTAAGCCAGACTGCGCCAGGCAAAGAGAAAGTCACCGCCAACACATAAATCATCATATAGGCCAATCCTGTCAAAAGCGGATTGTCGCTGACGGCGCGTTTTAAGGCGGCTTCGTTTTCGGCCAGCCCCTGATAGCTAATCAAAGC
>JAQWIP010000149.1 GCA_029248825.1 Alphaproteobacteria bacterium
GCCCAAGCGACGAGCTAACTCACTCGCTATATTGGCCGATGACTTTGGCTTCGAGGTAACGCGCGCGGGTTTCTTCATCCAGACCTAAATCATCTAACACGGCCATTGTGTCTTGTCCAATCTCGGGCAGAACCCCTTTCGGGTCGGTGCTTTCATTGGAGAAGCGAATGGGCGAGGCGATGTTTTTATAGCTCGTGCCATCGGCCTTAGGCATATCGACAAACACACCAGCCGCATGCATTTGCGGGTCGTTATAGGCTTGCTCAAAATTCTGCACAGGCGACCAAATCAGGCCAGCTGCATCCAGCAGCGGTTTCCATTCTTCCAGCGTTTTACTGGCGAAAGCTGCATCTAGAAGGGCGATGAGTTCGACGCCATTTTTGCGGCGGTCGCGCAAGCTACCAAAGCGTTCGTCGTCGATGAGATGCTCAAGGCTTGTGGCGCGCGCGACATCTGGCCAATCTGGCTCGCCAGGGCGTGCGTTGATGAACAGCCAATGTTCATCCGACGTCAGATAATAATTGTTAATCGCCACAATGGCTTCCTCGCGCGGGCGCGAGCGCGCCACGCGGCCATAGCGCAACCAAGTTCCGTAATCGCAGCCCACCGCATAGGCGGCCGAGCGCAACAGCGAGCTTTCCACCAAACAGCCTTCGCCCGATTTTTGCGCTTTCAGCAAAGCCGCCAGAATGCCACTGGCGGTCGCAATGCCCGTGATGTGATCGCCCGCCGCCGTGCGCAAAGGCGCAGGCGAAGACCCTTTGGGCGTCATCATCCAGCCGAAGCCAGACTTCGCCATAAAGGCGGCTGTATCAAAACCCGGCTTATCGGCTTCCTCGCCTTCGAGGCCAAATCCGGTGACGCTGGCGTAAACCAATTTCGGGTTGAGGTGCTTTAGCGTGTCGAAATCAAGCTCCTGTTCTTTCAGTTGCGAGGGACGCACATTGGTCAGAAACACATCGGCATCGGCGACCAATTGACGAACAATATCGCGGCCTTCTTGTGTGCCTGTGTTGACGGCAATGGCGCGTTTGCCTCGGTTATCGAGGGCGGAGACGGGGTTGTCGGGATAGTCATCGGTCATGGCGCTGGCGTAAAACTTACGCATGGGGCAACCGCCCAGCGGCTCCACTTTAATCACATCGGCGCCCCAATCGGCCATAATACCGCCGGCGGCGGGGGCGGCGATATAGGTCGCCATTTCGATAACTTTAAAGCCTTCAAGCATGGTCATGTCTCCTGTTTAGACGTAACCTAAACTCACGCTGGCGGGAAAACAACTCCCAAACCCAAACTCAAGAAGAGGCAAGATGACCGACGCGAAAATAAAAATAGCCCTCGAGGCCAAACGCGAGCAAGTGCAAAACCGGCTGAAGCAGGCGGCCTCCGACACGGCGCCCGTGGCACTCGACCAAACCCAGCAAGGGCGTTTGTCGCGCATGGATGCCATGCAGCAACAAGCCATGGCAGCGGAAACCCTGCGCCGCCGCCAGCGCGAATTGGCGCAACTCGACGCCGCCTTGCAACGCTTGCAGGCGGGCGAATATGGCTATTGCCTGAATTGCGGAGAGCCGATTGGCGATGCGCGTTTGGCGCTCGACCCCGCCACGCCTTTTTGCATTTCGCACGCACGATAGCGCTGCGCGTTTTAATTTGCCCCCATGGCCGCAGCCCTATATCAGACACGCATGAGTTATTTTTCTTTTTTGCGCCAGCATTTCGGATTTTTATTGTTTGGCTTTTTGATGATGGGTTTGTCGAACTTCGGGCAGACGTTTTTCATCTCGCTTTATAGCGCCGAAATTCGCGCCGAATTCGGCCTCACCAATGCGGGCTTCGGCGGGCTGTATTCGGCCATGACGCTGCTCAGTGCTTTCGCCATGGTCTATACAGGCCGCTTTATCGATAGCTGGAGCTTGCGCCGCTTTACGGTTTTTGTGCTGCTGGCTTTGGCTGGCGGCTGTGTGCTGATGGGCGGGACGCAACATATCGCCGCCTTGGGATTGGCTTTATTTATGCTGCGCCATTTCGGCCAAGGTCTGGCCAGCCATACGGGCATGACGTCGGCGGCGCGGGCGTTTTCGCAAAGGCGCGGGCAGGCCGTCTCTTTGGTGCAGTTGGGCTATGCGAGTTTCGAGGGCTTTTTGCCTTTGCTGACCGTGCTGGTGGTGGCTTGGCTCGGCTGGCAGCAGAGTTGGTTTTTCTATACCGCGATTATTCTCGCCATCGCCTTGCCGTTGCAAAGCTGGTTGGTGGGCTTTGAACCCAAACTGGAAGCCGAGACGAGCGAGGCCGAAACCGCCAAACAGGCCGACCGCAGCGATGTCTTGCGCGACCGGCGTTTCTATATGGTATTGCCGCTTTATTTAGCGCCGCCGTTTTTGCTGACCGGCATGTTTTTCCACCAAGTGCAATTGGCCGATGCGCGCGATTGGCCGATTGCAGCTTTGGCAGCGGCCTTCACTTTATACGCGTTGAGCAAAACCGTGGTGTCTTTGATAACCGGCCCGATGATCGATAAATACGCCGCCCTGCGCCTGATGCCCTTTGGTGCCATTCCGTTGGTTTTGGCATTTTCTTTATTGATGGTGCCGCAGGATATTTTCGGAGCCGCCACGCCATTTGTCTATATGGGGCTTATCGGCATTAATCTTGGCACGGCTGGGCCGATAAGCGGCGGGCTGTGGCCAGAGCTATTCGGCACGAAACATTTGGGCGCCATCCGCTCGCTGACCTCGCCGATTGTGATTATGTCGACGGCAGCCGCGCCGGTTTTATTTGGCGCCGCCATTGATGCGGGCGCAGGCTTTGATGTTTTGGCGTTCGCGGGTGTGGTGTTTATTATCGCGGCGGCCGTGCTTGCCTTTCTCGTGCCAGTCGATAAACTCGCTCGCTAACCCCTAGAGGCAAGCAGCTTGGGAGAGCGCCTTATGAGTACAGATGGATTGATAGCCGCCGCCACCGTTATGATGTTGCGCGACACGCCCGCGGGCCCCGAAGTTTTTATGGTGGTGCGCCACCATGAAATAGATTTCGCCTCTGGCGCTTTGGTTTTTCCGGGCGGCAAAGTAGACCCCGCAGATAATGATACGGGCTTGCGCGCCCATTGCGCCAATGCCGATGCCTATGACGACAAAGAGCTGTCTTTGCGGGTGGCGTCCATCCGCGAGAGCTTTGAAGAATGCGGCATTTTGCTGGCGCGCGAAAAAGGCTCGGATGATTTCATCTCGGCCGAGCGCTTGCAGCAATTGGAAGGCTGGCGCACGCGCTTTAATACGGGCGAGGCGACGATGCGCGAATTTGGCGAAGCGGAGAACTTAGAGTTTGCGGTGGACGCGCTGGCATTTTTTGCCCATTGGATTACGCCCAAAATGATGAAGCGTCGTTTTGATACTTATTTCTATATGGCGCGCGCGCCCGAAGACCATGTGGGTCTGCACGATGGCAGCGAGAGCGTCGATAGCGTTTGGATTACCGCCAAACAAGCGCTGGCCGAAGCGGATGCGAAAAAGCGCACGGTGATTTTCCCGACCCGTATGAACATTGAAAAACTGGCCAAACGCGAGAGCGTCGATGACGCCTTAGCCCAATGCGGCGAGGTGGTGACCGTTGTGCCATTTGTTGAAAAAGAGGGCGATAAAGCCTATCTGCGCATTCAAACGGAAGCTGGTTATGGCGACCCTAAAATGGATATGTCCAAAGGGATTTAGGCTAAAAGCCTTCCGCCATAAACTGCTCGGTTAAAATCCGCTCGTCGAGACTATGGTCTTTGTCGAACAGCATCAGCATCTCATGCGCGCTGGATTGGCGCACACTGACTTCGACGACATTGCGAAACTCACGATTGTCGGCCACCGCGCTTATCGGGCGTTTATCGGCCTCCAGCGCGGTAAAGGTTACTTTGGCTGCCTCGGGCAAAAGCGCACCGCGCCAGCGCCTTGGACGAAACGCCGAGATGGGGGTAAGCGCCAAAAGCCGCGAGTTAATCGGCAATATAGGGCCATGCGCCGAGAGATTATAGGCTGTCGAACCGGCGGGGGTGGCCAACATGGCACCATCGCAAATCAGCTCATCGAGGCGCGCCGTGCCATCTATGGTGATGCGCAATTTGGCCGCTTGCGCGGTCATCCGCAACAGCGAGACTTCATTGATGGCCAGTGCCTCATGGGTTTTGCCATCGGCATCTGTGGCGCTCATATGCAGCGGACGCAAGAGGGTCTCTTGTGCCTCGCCAACGCGCTGGCGCAATTTGTCTTCGTCATAGCGGTTCATCAAAAACCCGACCGAGCCATGATGCATGCCGAAAATCGGTTTTCTCCGATCCATAAATTCATGCAGGCTGGCGAGCATCAGCCCGTCGCCGCCGAGCGCCACGATGATATCTGCCTCTTGCGCCGACACGCCGTCATAGCGCGCGTGCAAAACATCGCGCGCGGCTTGCGCCTCGGAATTAGAGCTGGCTACAAAAGCCAATTTGTTATCTGCCGTCATGTTGTTCGCCCTTTGGTCGATAAAAAGGTTTTAGCACGGATGCGACAGAAGGGAAGGCGGATAGTGGGCGTGGGGGGCTTGCGCGAAAATCTTGTGCAGTTCGCTGGCGAGGGTGATATCCTATCGATCAACCGTCAGCCGATTTTGGGAGACACTATTTTGGGAAACTATATTTTGGGGGATTATGCGTCATGAGCGAAAAGTTTATTTTGAGTATCGACCAAGGCACGACATCGTCGCGCGCGCTGGCGTTTAATAAAGCGGGCGAGGTTTTGGCCGTCGCGCAAAGCGAGTTCCCCCAGATTTTCCCCGAAGACGGATGGGTGGAACATAATGCCGACGAGATTTGGCAAACCACTTTGGGCGTATGTCGCGAGGTTTTAGATAAGCTAGGCGCCGAGATGTTTGCTGGCATTGGCATTGCCAATCAGCGCGAAACCACGGTGGTTTGGGCGCGCGCCACGGGTCGCCCGATTGCCAATGCGATTGTTTGGCAAGACCGCCGCACGTCTGATTTTTGCCAGACGCTCAAGCAAGCCGGCCATGAGCCCAGCCTCACGCAAAAAACGGGGCTGCTGCTTGACCCCTATTTTTCGGCCAGCAAAATCGCTTGGCTGCTCGACCACACGGACGGCGCGCGCGCGCGTGCGGAAGCGGGCGAGCTGGCCTTTGGCACCATCGATAGCTGGTTGGTTTGGAACTTAACCCGTGGCGGCGAGCATGTTACCGATGCCAGCAATGCGGCGCGCACCAGCTTGTTCAATATTCACACGCAAAAATGGGATGCCGATTTGCTGGCGCTGTTCAACGTGCCAGTCAGCCTGATGCCAGAAGTAAAAGACAATGCCGCCAATTTCGGCATAGCCACGCCAGATATTTTGGGCGTTGCTTTGCCGATTGTGGGCATGGCGGGCGACCAACAGGCGGCCAGCATCGGCCAAGTTTGTTTCCAGCCCGGCATGGTGAAATCGACTTACGGCACCGGCTGTTTTGTCTTGGCCAATACGGGCGCCAAGCCTGCCAAGTCGAACAATCAGCTTTTGACGACAGTGGCCTATCGCCTGAACGGCGAGGTGACCTATGCCTTGGAGGGCAGTATTTTTATGGCGGGCGCGATTGTGCAATGGCTGCGCGATGGGCTGGGCTTGGTTGAAAAAGCCTCGGATACCCAAAGCCTCGCGCAAGCGGCTAATCCCGATAACGCCACGGTGTTGGTGCCAGCCTTTACGGGGCTGGGCGCGCCGCATTGGGCACCGGAGGCGCGCGCGGCGTTTTTTAATATGACGCGCGATACAAGCCGCGAAGATATCGTGCGCGCGGCACTTGAATCTGTGTCTTTGCAGACCGCCGATTTATTGCGCGCCATGCAAGAGGATATGCAAACCGCTGGCCTTGCGAGCGCGCCGCGTTTGCGCGTGGATGGCGGCATGGTG